>NZER01000136.1 GCA_002690445.1 Candidatus Pacearchaeota archaeon | reverse complement strand
TGCGATTTCATCAAACTTTCTAACTCGAATCACCACCGGCAAATCATCTATCAATTTGGGCTCTTTCAAAAGAGGGCTAAAGGTTTTTATAACGTTCATAGTTTACCCTAATTGTTTAAATGTTCTTCCAATCGCATAAGTGCTGAATCCCCAATTCGGGTCATACTTTAATGATGCCATGTAGGGACGATTCAATTGAATACGATCCTTTTCTGGTTTCACTCCCCAACACCTGATTCTCGTTAGTTCGTTGTTGGAGTCAATCACCTCAACAATCCAGTAAAGCTTTCCATTCTTTGTTTTCTTCGGCACAATCTTGCGTGGAATGAACCAGCAAATTTGTAGCGCCGCATCGAATTCAGAGATGGGGGGAATATATTTTTCTTGCAACTGTTGAATCATTGCTGCATCGACAACTAGATTAAGGGGGAAAACACCGGTTAAGTCAGTCTTAAACTGAATGATTTCCTCTTCTGTAAAATCTCCCTCATCCCTATAAAGCTCTAGATTTTCTGCGAACTTCTTGAGACTCTTCGGGCGATCTACAATGCAAGTCGACCAAAAGTGTTTTCTTCCTGTGAATCTATCATCTACAATATTATCCAGAGCGCCTCCGCGACAAAGCGCATCCAAAGACTTTTTATTCAGCTTACTGTAAGATACGCCTTCGCGGAACAAAAGATCTTCCGCGTTCATAAATGGGCGGTTATTTAGTATCTGCTCAATTGCCGCCATACCAAAACCCTTGATTGACGTCAGCGGCTGAATAAGAGTTTTGCCATCCGTGGAAATCTCCCAGACGGTCCCTGACTTGTTTACATCAAGGGGGGCTATCTTAAAACCAAACTTCTTTGCGATATTGATTGCTTTTTCTTTTCGGGTCTCGGGCTCTTTGTCGAGGAACGCTGCCATCCACTCTGCTGGATAATAATTCCACAGCCATGCACATTGGAACGAAATGATGCTGTATGAAACTGCATGCGACTTATTAAAGCCGTAACCAGAAAAGTATTCAAACTTGTCCCAGAGTGCCTGGGCTTCATCCCTGCTGATGCTGTTCTCTAAACACCCAGCGATAAATTTAGTGTGGAGGCGTATTTTAACATTTCCCTTACCGGTTCCCTTCTTGGTTAATACTTTGCGTAATGTGTTTCCTTCGTCTAGCGTGAGGCCACCTAATTTGTGAGCCAGCAACGCAATTTGCTCTTGGAAAATAAGAAACCCAAATGTCTCTTCTGTGATTTCCCGTGATTCGTCGGTTAAGTATTTGATATAGTGAGGACTTTCCTTCGCTTCCAAGTACTCATCGTGAACGTTTGCCGCCAAGGGGCCGGGCCGGTAGATGGCCGTGATAGCCGATACATCAATAATGTTGCGTGGCTTTACCCGGGTGCAGAATTTTTGTGCTCCTTGTTCGGTGAACTGAAAGACACCGGCCCACTTTCCTTTGTGAAAAATGTTCTCATAAACCTCTTGGTTATCCATATCCAGCACGTCAGGGTGCAAATGTGTGTTATAATATTCTCGCACCTGTTCAAAGGTGGGCGCCTCGACGTCATGATGACGCTGCAAGATATGCTCAATGCAACCTTCCATCATTTTAAGCGTAGACAAGCCGAGCAAATCGAACTTAATGAACCCCATCGGCTCAAGATGTCGAACGTTCTGCCCCTCTGCCCATGGTGCTTGGCGTACGCCACCGGAGTTGATTAGAGGCATATTCTTATCAAGATCCTCTGCGATAACGACCCCGCCGGCATGACGAGAGCAAGACCGCACCTGTCCGACTAAGCCCTCAACGTGGGTCTTGACTGCCGGATGCATCGCCAAATACCTTTGCAATGTCGGAGAGAATTCAATTACCTCCTCCCACGTGGGACTATACACACCGGCTTTAATGCCGTGCTTTTTCTTGGCTTCCGGAAGGGCTTCGCGCATCATGATGGAGGTAACAGTGTTAACCTCTGTGAATGGAATGTTATAAAGCTTTGAGATATCTTTGATTAAACTTTTGAGCTGCAGGGTGTTCCAGTTTGAGATTGGTGCAACACAGTCGGCGCCCCACATCTCGACGAGCTTTTCTTTAAGAACCATGCTGTCCGACACATCGTAATCAATATCGGGATAGTCTGTGGCGTCCGAGCGCAGGAATCTACTAAAGAGTAGCCCATGCCTAATGGGGTCGACCTGTGTGATACCAAGTGAATATGCAACGAGGGAGCCTGCCGCAGAGCCGCGGCCTGGGCCGGGCAACATCATATCTGTGGCCACATCAACAATCGACTTCATAGTTAGGAAGTATTTTGAGAATCCTCGGTCATCGATAACCTCTAGTTCCTTACGCAAGCGGTCGGTGTAGTCGGAGTTGGTGTGAAGGTTTCGTTCCCTTAAGCCCTCCATGGCAAACTGAACGAGCGCCCGTGTCGCTGTGTATCCAGCCGGCACTACGAACTCAGGGAGACGTACGGTATTATCCGGCAGGAATGATTCGATGCGCTCAAAGGCGATGCGATGAGTTTCTTCAATGCTCTTCAAAATCACCTTATCATCATATTCAACCCCTGCGGCTTGGGAGTACTCTTTATAGCTTTCCCACATCTGATCGCCGTTCTTTGGATACAGTTCGTACCCAATTTCTTCTACGCCAGCGGGCAATTGAGACTCTTCGTCAGCCCACGACGGGCGGCCTTTCCCTAGCCATCCTAAGCGCTTATAAAGCTCTCTATCTTTCCAGGCATCTGGATTGGGATAATGGCTGTCGGCAGTTGTAATGAGAGGCACACCAAACTCTTGTGCGACCTGAATAATATATTGATTCAATTCATGCTGTTCTTTGATGTTGTTCCATTGAATCTCTCCGTACCAGCGATCCCCAAAGATCTCTTGCATATTCATGGTAGTCTCTCTCATTGCCTCTAGAATCGCGTCTGGCCCGTCGTCCCGGTTCTCCCAGTAGTTGCCCGCGTAAACGCCTCCTAGGCATGCTGAGGCGGCGATAATACCCTCATTGTACTTCTTTAGGAGTGCGTAGTCGATACGAGGATAGCGATAAAAGTTCTCGGCTTTATAGCTCTCGGAGACAAGCTTAAAGAGGTTGTTTAGCCCTGTCTGATTCTGCACCAGAAGGACCAAATGGCGCCGGCGCTTTAGGATCGGTTGAGTCTTCTTGCTGTCGCCCTCGTCTTCAACGGTGGCTCCCGATTGTTCATCTTTCTTAATGCTTCTTGCGCGCTTCTTATCTTCCATGGCTTGTTCATAAGCTTTTCTCCACTCAGCAATGGAAGTGGTGAAGTAAGCCTCGCAACCAAAGATTGGCTTAAACTCTTTGCCTTCAGTATGCATCTTTTTTGCATGCAAAACCTGATATGCCAATCCGTTCATGTTACCATGATCGGTGAGTGCAAGAGCATCGGACCCATTTTCATATGCATAATCCATATGTGCCTGGGGATATCCGATGGCATCAAATATAGAACCTGCTACGCTATGTGCATGCAGCCCTACAAACTTAATCTTGGATTTGGTTCTCATCTTTTCTCCCTGAAATCTTAATCCAAATACCCCAAATAGCCGGCACGGCCACGGGGTGCAAACACAGAAGCCAACTGACTGGGGCGCCCGCTAGGAACCACGGATCGACATTCTTGCCGAGCCAAATAAAGAGAAGCGGAAAGATAACATCTTCGATGATCTCCCACCCCACAACAATAATGAACAGTGCAAGGCCATGGTCCTTTAAGGTGTCCATCAGTTTTGATGGGTGCAAGTGATGAAGCTTGTGCCTCAAACGATGGGCAACCCATCGAAATGCTTTTCTCATTATTCGCCCTCAGTATATCCTAATTTACCATAAATATGGGGCTTTGTCAAGCCTTCTTCGGGTTTTATTATAAGATTATTAGAAGCAAGATAATTGCGATATCCATCCCAACTAGAAATGTCATAGTACCAATCAAGATCGATCTGGGTCGCATTCTGTTCGCTTACCTTCTCGAATATTATTTGGAAATTGAAGTGGCGAGCGCTCCATCTCTCGCTCAAAGGTATTTTCTGGGTAGGGTATTGTTGGTCGCCTGAAGGGGGTAAATACTCCCTTGTTGTTTGCTTGTTTACTGAACGTCTGCATTGTTTAAAATCTTCTCCTGTAAATGTGAATGCTAATGGCTTGTTGTCTTTAACAGTCAGACCGGCATGACTTAAAAAAAAGTTGTTAGTCTTGTGGTTAATTAATTGCCTGTGTTGTCGTATATCGTATACATCATATGCTGACATGGGGAAGGAAACATAATATTTATCAGGGGTTATCCATTTAGATATTTTAAAAGCTACTTTCCATGCGGAATATGCCCCATATAAGACGGACCACCCATAAGAATCGCGTCGGTCGCGATCTTTAGGGTGGATAGGGACGTAATAAATAGGGACTTCCTTTCTTTGTTCTGAACTAAATGCTACAGGTTTCTTAAAATAAACGGGATCATAAACCCATTCGCCCACCACCTTACGGACAAGAGGGGCCAAATCATCATTGGCCACAATCCATATGGTATTACATCCAGCCATAGCACATTCAAATACGGACTTCTGGATCGCTGTAAAACCTGCGTTGATGGGAGTTAATACATCTGGTGTCCTAAGATCAAAATCTGTTTGGAGGTTTGCAACTGGAATTATGCCCGCTAAATGTATCCGGCTCACCAATACCTCAAAAGTCTATCGTAGGCCACACAAGCTGGTTCGAGATCCTGGAGCAAATCTTGTTCACTAATTTGCGGAATCGTAATATTAGGGGCTTCCGGTTCGTATTCATGTTTTGGCTTACTTCTCTCGCGGTAAAGGCTAGTTGTTCTAAATTTGTAATGTTTGGGGTTTCCGGCGGTGGTGTAGTCATGGGCAAATAGTCCTTTCATTCCTCTGTGTTCCATTTCGTGGATGGTTTTAAATCTCGCCATAGTTTGAGAATAATCAAAATCAGATAGTTGGTTCTCGCTTAAGATTGAGACAGCACAAGCATCTTTAACAGGAGTATTTCCATCAATACGGTCGGAAGAATAAAACCATATCTCCCTAACAAAATCATCCTCTGTTTTAATATAGTCAATTTCGTGCTTGCCCCCTCTATTAAATGCAATATAATCATAACATATATATCTATCGTCGTCAAGGCTCTTTTGCCCTACAAATCCTGTGGCGTTGTCGTCGCCAAAATAAAAACACTCGTCAAAGGTAAACTCCATTATTTTCGAATACTCGTTGGAACACGTTACTGTATTTCCGTCATAGCGGATGGTGCCGCATAAATTTGAGAGGGGGGAGCGCCCCTCCACTGCTAACAAAAATAGCAACCTTTCCCATAAAAACTCTTTGGAATATCCTACCACTTTTGCTTCGTGGAAAGTCGTTAAACTTTTTGCAGCTCGGGGAATTTTAAGGCACGATAAATCGACATCAGGCTCTAAATAATCGAACCTGAAGGGGCGCCGTTCTTCAGCAAAAAAAAGCGGGTAATTGTTGGTGAAAGCATATAAAACAGCTTTTAGTGAACTACCAATTACTACCTTGTCATATCGGGACAATCTCTACCTCCGCAGACCCGCATTGTTGTATCCTCCCAACTGCCAATTGGGATGCATAATATGAAACTTTTGTTTGTGATGCTGCCACCCTAATGCGTGGCCTAGTTCGTGCTCTATGACTCGGTCTTTCTGGGCGTATTTAGGGTATATAAATATTTTTGCCTTAGCAATGTTGCCAGTTATTTTTTCAGTATAAATTCTAGTTGCGGCCATATGTTCATTATCTATGTTGCCTTCGGGCAATGTTATAATAATTTCGCCATACCGAGGGTGCATACACCCAATATCCTCATCAATCCGTGCGGAACCAAATTCATATCCCAACATTTCCCAATACCTAAGCGCTTTCTGTGCTCTGTGCATCTTGACTTGAGTGGCAGCACAGACGCGGATGTTGGGGCTCTCTCTCCACGTGGCTTTTTGCACGGGGGGCCCCAGAGCAAAAGTATCTATAACCGCCATATCATTAACTTTTAATATTAAAGGTTGATCACCGGAAAAGCAACTCAAAAATAAGGCGAGAAAAAGGCCCATATAATAAATAGGGATTATTCATTTTTAGTCCTGTTTGAGTGTATCTAAAATCTCGATGTCGTGTTCCGTTTCATCCAAAAGAGTTTTAATGTCAAGGCCTGCACAATCAATCTTTTTCTTGCTGATGTGGTAATGACTCACAAAGCCCGAAAACTTTCCATATGCTACATCTTGTACATACTGGGTAGATGTTTTCCCAAATTGACTGACTGGGGTTTCATAGGGAATCCCGGTAGCCCCGTGGATGGCCTTCCACAACGCTTTCGCCGCCTTTATCTGTTCTGGATAGAAACCCAAGAACGGGTCAAGGTGACTACGATGCACCCAGGCATCCTCGATGACGGGGCGTTCTCCAAACCCATGCTTTACATACCATTCTTGGTATTTGGGATAATATGCGTTAGTAATCTCGACTCCCACCGAGGGACGATTGGTGCGCGAAGAACCCGCATGCCATGCTGCGTGTTGCATGTCGAGTGTCTGATATATGGTACCGTCATTATCGATCAAAAAGTGAACGGATATTCCGCGTTTATCAAGCACGCTCTGACAGGATTTTGATGAGAGGCACACATCCCAATGATTCACAAAATAGCGAATCTTGCGCTTAGGGCGCCCGGAATAATCATAAAAATGTCCAGGCTTGGCTTGCATGCCGCCTTTTTCAGACCACAGCACAAACTTGTCCCACTCAATCGGAAAAAACTCACCGTTATAGACGATATAATTTGAATAATGACAATCGTTAGGCTTATAATCGTCTATCTCTGCCTGCCGTTCGGTCCAAAGGCGACGAAAGGTCATAGGCCCGCACAGACCATCTGCATTAAGGTTCCGTACACGCTGCCATTTCTTAATGGCCCTTACAAGCTTGTCGTCAAAATATTTTTCACCAAACCAGTTAGGCTCCCATCCCAGTTTCTTGGCGGAGGCCTCGTTGTAAAAATGTTTGTCCATGCATGGGGCACCTCTTCTTAGCTAATCATTCCAACAACATAATTGTCTAGAATGATATTATAAATAGTTCTGCCAATACTTATTTCCTCAATCATGGATGCATCTACTACGAGCTTTGTGTCCGGTTTTATATCAAAACGAACGTCTGGTGCGCTCGCAATGGCGGCTACTTCAATGTATCTTTCCTCCGCAGCTTTATAGTCATCTGGAAGGACGATCAGCGATTCTGTCGTGTCCGTTTCAATCTTTGTGGGATTAATTAAAATATAGCGATTTAAGGGCTTAAACACTTTCAATCTCCCTTAATATTATCTTTTCTTGAATTTTATATTGTTTTTCTGACAAAAATATATCCTCACGCTTGTCACAATATTTACAATACATAGTAATGCAGACATGTTTGCCTGCGGTGGCGCGGATGGGGTTCATTGGGCGCCAGTAACACTCCTTATGGTGTTTTTTAGCGCATCTTCGCAAAAGAGTGCGCTTTTCCATTAAATGATTAAAGTTCATTCTCGCTCCTAAATTATACATGTATCATTGGTGCAGAATTTGGTTCCTGTTCCTGCTTCGTCGTTTTCAAATCGTTGGATGGGGGTGATAGCAGCACTCATCTCTTCATAAGTTTCTTTGGTTATGGGTTCATAGGGG
Source organism: Candidatus Pacearchaeota archaeon (assembly GCA_002690445.1). The sequence continues at coordinate 6,105 of NZER01000136.1, read as the reverse complement.
GCTTGCTTATAGCCAGTCTTTTCATATTTCAAAAAAGAAACCGCCTTTAGCCGTGTCTCGTATAGCTCAAGAGCACTTTTAATCTCTGACGCTTCCTGTGGTTTAAAAGTGACTGTAACAGACACGGAGTTATCCGCCCAATAATATTGATATTGGGCTGCAATTTCAAGTTGCTCCCACATCCCCGCGTCTCGTTTTCCCTTGGTGAAATACGGCTCATGTACAGGAAACTCAACAACAGCAGTGTTGGGAGAATATTGGTCATCTTCAATAGAATAGCCTGCTTCTGACAATTTGTCAAGTAATTCAGAGTTTTTTGAAAATCTAATTCTGCGAATGTAGTATTCGTTTTCTGGAAAATGTATTCCAGGGGTCGAGCCATTCAGCAACGAGACTGTTCCCGAAGGCTTGATCGACGTCATGCGAATGGACTTTGGAATACATAACCAGTTAGAATATTCTTCGTCTAATTGCTTTACATAATCATACGCATTATCACACATTTCATATACTTGGCGGCGCCCAAACTTATTAAATGCCTGTACAACTCCAGATTGAGAGAGCCCAATGCGTCTATTTTTGAGCATCTTGGCATTAGTCTCAGGCCAATGAGTATTAGACAGAGTAATGGTTTTCCCATAAAGATAAGCAATCTTTAAAGTGCGCAGATAATCCTCTAGATCATCGTGCTTTGCTGGGTATGTTTCCACCAAACAACATAGTTCTGCATCTTCTAGTTGTTGTTCCACGCAGGGATTAAACCCCGCCACGTTCATATCATCGTATCGTTCCCCGTCCTTAAATCTGCCACGCGTACGAGCGTTGTTTAACCATATATAGCCGGGCTCGCCATTCTTTTGTGACTGTTTAGCATGCCAAGTATAATCCATCCCCACCACTGCGTTAAAAGAATTATTTGATCCCCATCTGTGGTGATAAAGCTTCTCTTGATCGTTTTTCATTTCGAGATAGCGCGTATCATCATACTTGCCCATGGCCAAAGCCGCCGAACGGCGTACGTTTCCAGCTACGACGCAGCGGCCAATTAAGTTTTCGGTGTCCACAATATCTACAGAACTAATCGGCTCTCCGATCTTTGTGGAATAAAGGTCTTTAAGATTGTGATGTAACTCCTTGAGGGGTTCTGCGCCGCTCGACGTCCCTCCAAAACCTTTGATAATCGCGCCCTTTTCGCGAATTGCGGAATAGTCAAACTTAGGTACCTTTCCACCAAAGAAATACCCATCCAGAAGGGTGTGAACGGAGTCCACCCACCCTTCGCGTGAGTCGTCAATTACGAGAGTGTCGTTTGTATAGGCGGGCTCTTGAAGAGTGAGCGAGTTTGCGCCTTCTGTGTCAAATCCTACCCCCACCCCGACCATCAAGGCATCCATCATCCACGCAAAGAGATAGCCACCTTTGGTTGCCAAATCACGGGTGGACCGAAAAGCACAATTAAATAATCCTGCGGCTGTGCGCTCTTCTACAAACTTAGTGCCCATCATCCACAGGCCGCGGCCCGGTGGTGTCCACTTTAAATTAAACAATCGTTCATAGGCTTCTTTAGCGGTCTTCTGGGCCTTTCCATCATTCCATTCCAACCCTAGTTGGAATACATGTTGCTTTTGCATGTTGAACATGCCTTCTACAACACGACGACATGTTTGCCACCACTCTTCGGTCCCTGTCGCGTCCGGTTCAAATTCATTAAGTCGTCGCGAATAGGTACGCTTAAATGTCACGTAACCAATGGGCCCCCACGGCACCTTGGTCGCTTTATATGGTTCAATAAATGTATCTGATAATCTGAATCTGCGTATATTTTGAATTGTTCTCATTCTGTTTCATTTCCTTTTTCTGAATTTTTCATATTTGTTCTGTAACAAGTCTTTTTGCATGGAGGCACTTAGCGCAACAGGGTTGAGCGGGATGGCTCCATTTGAGGGGGTGATCGAAGGCATAATCTTAATTTTAGCGCTGGAAGGATCCATGAATATATTATAGATGATGCCGTCGGGACCATTTCTATTTTTTGCAATGAAAATTTTCCCCTTATTGTTTTGTTTGTCTTCAACTGTTCGAGAAACGGAGAAAATAAAATCAGCTACAAAACATTTGTTAAATGCTTCAGAAATTTGTTCCATTGTAATGACTTCGGCATTTAAACCCGAGCGATTTGTTTGAGAGGCGGTCCAAACAGGACACTTGAACTCTGTTGAGATGCCGCGAAGTTCTTCATAAATACTTTCCAACTCGATTCTTTTCTCTTTTCTCGCGACTACGGGTCTTAAAAGATCGGCATAATCGACAATAAGCATTCCAGGCTTGATACCGCGCTTTAACAACCTTGTAAGATGAGATTTAATAGTGTTTGTTGATGCGGCTTTAGTGGGATATTCTTTAACAATAAGCTTCCCTTCAAGATCCTTGATCTCGTGATATACCTCTTCTTTAAAATTAATAATATCAGAAAGAGGGTAACCTGTTAAGCAACTATCGTATCTATTCGCAATAATTGTATCCTGAAGCTCTAAAGTATAGTGAACAACAACTTTTCCTTCTTTGAGGGCCTGGGCGCCAAGATGCACCAAACAAAATGATTTGCCGGCGCCCGTCGGGGCAATTACCACCCCAAGCTCACTTTTTCCAAGTCCTCCACCACAAATGTCGTCAATCTCTTTCCAGCCGGTGGTAACAGGCAGCCGATGCTTTGGGACAAATCGTTGCTCAAAGTCAGCCAGATAATCATAACCAAAATTATTATCAGATCCAAGCCTCAATGAATCATTGATGGTCTTGGAAATTTCATCAAACGAGCACGTCTGGAGAAGGCTGACAGACTTAAGCATTGCCTCCTTGAGATTTTGCTTACGACAAAAATCAAGCGACTGTTCTTTGATAAACGCTATATCGGTGCATTCTCTAGCTGTGATTTTAGCAAAGTACTCGCGTACCTGTTTCTGGATGATCTTATCTTCATTCTCCAGATCGGTGCGTATTATTGTTATAACCGCTTCCGCTGATGGATGCGTGCCGTACCTATCTCGATAATTGATAATTCTATCAGTAAAAACGCGAAGATACTCTAACTCTAAAAAGCCTATATTGAGCACTTCGGTAATTTGATCGGCAAACGGACGATCCTCATAGATGATCTGAACAAGGCCTTCTTGAAAGGCCTTTCCATAACGACTAAAAGTTACTTTTTCGTTCAAACCACACCCCGGGCACGTATACTAAATATAACAGAATATGCCGTAAAGTCAAGCAAATTAGCACTCAGAATTAATTTTATTTAAGTGCAGTTCCAGGTCCTTCCAATTCAATTCTCCGAACCCATCATCGCGCATTTTCTTCAAGATTTCTATCTTATTGAAATTACACTTGAAGTTCTCCACAGCATTGCGAACAAAGTCCTTAGACTGCACCGAAAGCATGGGAGAATATAGCTGCATCATCTTATAATTGTGCTCAATTATTTTTTGTCCTTCAAGGATATTGGTATGAAACTTGAGTTTTTTATCAGCTTTTTCACAGTACCCAATAATATCATCAATGGTATAATCTTTCTCCGATCCCAGGAATCCCAGACGTCGTTGGATGCTTTTAAACCCAACTGATCTAATGCCCGGTAAATTATCAGATGCATCTCCGACGAGCGCTCGGGCTAGCGCCATATTGCGGGGATGAACCCCCAATTCTTCAACAATGCGCTTTTTATTATAAACTATGTCGCTTGTGGGGCGGTACACTACGGTTTCCTTATCGCATAGCTGATAGAAATCCTTGTCATTGGATACAATTATCTTCTGCCAGCCCTCATAATGGTTCATTTGCGTTAAATATGAAATAACATCATCGGCTTCTACCTCGGCAATCATAACTTGAATGATGGGCATTTCGTTAAAATACTCAATAGAGCGCGTTTGCTGCCATACGCGGTTTTGGAATTCTTCGTTTTCGGTCAGCGCCTTTACATTGCGATTGAGACGAATGGGCTTGCGTCCTGCTTTATAATTCTTATCCATGGACCGTCGCTTGCGCGAGCCGTTGGGCCCATCCCACACAATCACAATTTCATTCGGCTTGGTCATGCGCACAAGCTTCTGGACGATCTTAAGGGACCCCTTGAAGCCTCCGATGGGCTCTCCATTCGTTGAGAGACTTGGGTCGACGATATATGCTCTCAAGAACATATTGAGCGCATCAATAATCAATACTCTTTTCATAGTTTATAACTTCCTGCTATTTTAGTGTTAATGGTATAGACGACACGCTTTACTCCCACGTGTTTAAGGGCTTCATGGCACATAGAACAAGGCTTAGAAAGCTTATAGTCGCCTTCCCGCCCTACTCTTGCTACGTAGATGGTTGACCCTTCGGTTATGCCGCGATCCATCCCCAAGATGGCTCCAAGCTCCGCATGGAGAGTGGTCCGACCTTGGTGTTCTTTTTGAAACCGCGTTCCAAAAGAGCAATAATTGTTTTTGTTAAAAGATGCGTTTCGGACGGATCCTTTAACGAGCACTGCGCCATGGCGATAATCCGGATAAGACGACTGGTTGGCCATGCGTCTGGCTAGATCCATATAGCGTGCTATCTTGCCCGAATATTTATGGAATCTCTCGGCCCCATAGTCGGACTCGTATTCCTTTACTTGTGTTGTGATAAAGCCCTCCTACAAGCTTATACTTCAGTATACCGCATCGTAGGAGGGCTGTCAAGTGTTTTATTGGGGGTCAGAATAGAACTGATCTGCTGTTCCTTCTCTTCGATCAAACTTTCCAATAACCTCTTCGTCCATCAATTGCAGAACGTTGGCTCGAAAGTCTTCATCCGACCGCACCAACTCCGTCCATTTGGAGGGTTGAAACTTCTTCTCGTACCCATCGGGCATCTTTAAAGTATACCATGCGCCGGCACTGTTCATGTTCTGAGAGCCCTTCACGGCATCAAACCAAGATTCCTCATCGCGGATTCCAATATCCTCAGTTCCCCACAAAATGCGGAAGGCACACGTTCTACCTTGAGTTCCGAAGCGTGATTTCTCCAATTTTACCTTAACTTCGGAGCCAATTCGGAATCCCTTTTCGTCTTCGATAAAGGAAGCTTTGGCCTTGCGACCGGTCAACCAAATACGCAGCGAGTAGGAGTAGTGCATTGCTTTTCCCCCGGGGGTCATATAGGGCGTTGTCATCGCAATGATACGAGCATTGGGGCCGCTGGGAATGTTGGTCTTAAGCTGATTGAGGACAATAAAGGCTGCCTGTTTATCAGCAATCGGAATAATTAACTTCGACATTCCCTTTGCAAGAATACGAGCCTTTACCGCCATCGAAGATTGCGGATTAAAATCTCCTTCTACGTCCGACACAGAAGGTGTTAAAGCAAGAGAATCCCAGATGAATACAAGCTGTTCATCGGTGGCACCCAGCAACTCTTCCACAGTCTCCAAAACAAACTCCACAGAGGCCGCCTGAACGTACATTAACCGCTCTAGGTCGCATCCTGCTCGCTCCAAGAAGCTCGGGTCGATGGCAGACTCAGAATCAAAATAGACAATCATCTTGCCCGTTTTCTGAGCGTTTGCGGCTATCTGTGCTGCGAGGTAGGATTTACCGGTACTCTCTAATCCTGCTATTTCTGTAACTTTTCCGACTGGTATGCCGGCGACCTGTCCCTTGCAAACGATGGAGTCAAGCCAGCGTGAGCCGGTGGGAATCCATTCTTTTACCTTGGTGGGGTTGTCACCTGTCAAGTCGTGCGCAACGTTCCGGCCGGCTTTCTTGTTAACAAGACTCATTAAGTCATGCATTGAAACTCTACCGGCCTTTGCTTCTTTGGCTTTTCTAGCCATTATTCCTCCTTAAAAAAGCGGCACCCTATTTCGACCGGGGTGCCAGCGGTCTCCCACAAACCTTATTTAGTGGCTAGCAACTCATCGAACGCTCGGTCCACGTCACTTTTGTTCTTTCCGTATTTGGTGGTTTCCGTCGAGCGTGATTCCGCACTTCCGTTCCCAGCAAGCTGTTCATCAAGAATTGCGTCATTCTGCTGTGGGGTATGACGCTCAAAAAGAGAGTCAAATTCCGGAATGCTATCAAG
>NZER01000135.1 GCA_002690445.1 Candidatus Pacearchaeota archaeon | reverse complement strand
GGCGATGCGTAGGGAACCTCATTGGCTTTGAGGCGGATCGGCTCAGGCTGGCGGTTGTCCGACGCCATCGGGCGCTTCGCGTCCGGGTTCGTCGAGGTCAGGATGTGGTAGTTCATCACGTTCCGCTCGCTGGCGATCTCGTTCATCGTCAGCCGGCGGTCGAACGCTGGCACCAGGTCTTTCATATTCCGCAACAGGCCAATCGCCTGCTCTTCGTTGCCACCGTCGGACGTGGTGCGGGCCAGGACGTGCATCGTCGGAGGCCACCCGTAACCGTGCCGGAATCGTGACACCAGCTTCCCGGAGATCAGGATGTACGTCGCCCACTTGTCCGACCATTCCCAAACCTCCCGGATGCGGTCCCTCTTCCCCCCGGCACCCTTCCCGGCGTAGCGCGCGGACATCTGGTTTGCGGTGGTCGCTTCAAAGGTGACCTCGGTGCCGCGCTCGTCGCCGGCGGTGCCGATCGGCGGGGACAGTAGCACGTCCTTGAAGGCGTCTTTGCCAGCTACAAGCCCGCTGCTGGAGTATTGGCCCTTCTTGCCGCGCGCCCTGGAGCCCTTCGGGTCGAAGTAGACGCGGTACTTCTCTGCCAGTTCATACTCTGAGCGCCAGGTGCGCTCGACCCCCCCGATGTATTCCTCGCCGTACAGAGGGTAGAAGTTCCGCATCTGCACATGCCGCCAGGCCACCGGCAGCATCGCAAACGTGTTCTTGAACGTCTCCCGGTTTCGCTCGTACTCGGCGCTCTCCTTGTCGGTGAGCTCTTCTTTCTTCTTGCCCTTCCGCTTGGTTGTCCCGTCGGTGATCACCTCGCGGAAGTAGAGGTCTTCGGGCTGGGGCATCGACGCCCAGTTGTCCAGCGCCAGCATCGTCTTCGCCGCGCCCTGGCCGTAGCCTACGATGTCGTCCCCGCTGCGCCGCATCACGGTCCCGTATGGCGCTTCCTTCTCCAGCCGGCGCATGTACGCACTCACCCACCGCTCCAGGTTGGTCGATCGCTTCCGGTCCTCGGGCTCCTGCGAGCGTGGCGGAATCTTGTAGGTGATCCCACCGTGCAGGATGCCATCAACGTAGTTGTTGACGGTGTTCATCGCGTAGGGGACGCGAATCTCGCTCCGCTGGATAGCCTTGAACTCTTCGGCAATATCTACCGGGTGGTTCCCGAACTTGATTGCCTTGAGGTCGTCCCACAGGTCGTCACGGGGCTTCATATCTTTGATCAGCGCAGCGCACATCGAGGCAATCTCATCGCCCTCAAAGGCGCCGTCCCAATCTTCGATGGTCAGCCGGCCATCCTCATCACGGGCGGCGGTGTCCGCTTTGCGTTCTGGCATGGAACCTACACAAAAAAAGATCGCGCTCACCTGGGGCGAGGGCGACCTTACTGGCCTTTTCTGTGCCTATCCTACAGCATCACTCGCATACAACCGCTTCATCTTTGACGCATGGGCCGTTATCAGCTTGCCATGTTCAAACCGGCAGAGGACGTGTATCTGGCGGTTGTGCTCGACCAGACCGGCCAGCCGCAGTAGGTCTTCGCGTAGGTGCGGCGGCAGCGCCGCGAACCTCTCAAGCGAAGACGACGGACGTTGTTTCGGGCTCGTACTGAGAACCATCGTGGAACCTGTCCCACAGGAAATAGGTGGTTGCTTTGATTGCGTCGTCGTCGAACGGGTGGGGCTCTTCAAGGGGCTCACCGTCCTTGGCTTTCTTATAGTGGTGGTGGTCATATTCCCACTCCAGGATGGAGGTTGCCTCACACTCGAACAACATGAGTTTCGGGTCACCCCACTCGGCGATCAGGCATTGCCGATGGAGGTTGTTGCCGGCCAGTAGGGCAATCTTGGTGGTCCCGTATGGGATGCCCGGCAGGTTCTCCCGCCAGATGTCGAGGTAGCTGCGCTCCGGCCCCCGCTGGCCCGCCGCCACGTCGATCACCCAATAGGTCACCTTATCCCACCAGGCGCGCTCCTTGCACTCGTCGATCACCTGCTGGCAGGTTCGGTTCTTCAACCAGACCAGATCGAGCAGCCAGGCGGTGTTGCCCTCCATCTGGAACACACAGACAGCGTGCGGGTGGGCCGTGCCGGGGTCGATAGCGAGGTAGACGGGCTCCGTCATATCAATGCCCGGCCCCCAGCTGGGAGTGCCGCGCTGGAGCTCGGGCTGGCGCCACTTGCCAAAGACCAGGTGCTGCGGCCGGCTGGGAAACGCCAGGAACTTCTCGTTGAAGAAATCTTCGGGCAACACTTCTTGCTGGTGCTGAATCTCGGGGTTGTTGAGCCCGCCTGGAAAGACCGTCTCATTCGAGTGCGTCGGTAGGCGGAAGACCTGGGCGCCCCGGATGTACTCAACACCGTGCCCCAGCAGGTTATGCTCGTAGAAGTTGACGTACCACGCTTGCGCCTTCTCGAAGGTGCCCGACATCATCATCGGCGCGCGGAGCTCGGCTGTCCGGCCGATCAGGATGTCGCGCACTTCCTTCGTCTGCTGTCCAGCCTCGACCATCAGGATCGTCGCCGGCGCTACTGAGCCCAGCTTCTCCGGGTGAACCGCCGACTTCGTTTCGACCTTGATCAGTTCGCCGCTGGGGTCGCCCAGGGGATAGCTGACGTTCAGGATGAGGGTGTTGGCACCACGCTTGTCGCTGGTATTCGACTTCCAGAGCCCCGCGGCCTTGGCGAACGCGACGATGTAGTTGAACTCAGCCATCGCCTGCCAGTAGTCAGGGCCGACGATCCAATGAAGCGGCCCGGTCATAATCCGGCACCATTGCCACAGGGCCGCGTTGAACGACTTGCCGGCGCGCCACCCACCCGGCACCTGGAGCAGCCTGGCGTCGCAGAAGTACGGAGCCCGCTGCATCGGGCTCAGGGTGATCGCCAGCTGGCGCAGCGTCTCCTGCTTCATCGGGTCGGGCACAATGGACCGCACCGGCGACCGCTCGCCGTAGGTCTTGGTCGCCGGTGCGGTCGCTACTGCCATCTACGGGTACACCGGCCAGCTGTAGGTGTCCTGGCACGTCGGAATCAGAACTATCACGTCCTGGCCTCCCCGACTGCCTGGGCCATCTGGCCGGCCCAAAAGGTAACCGAACAACTGCGGAGTCAAATCTACCACAGCCCCGGGATTCGCCATCGCGTCAACCACGTCCACCCACAGCACCCGCCCGGTTTCTACCGCGAGCACCCAGGCCCGCTTTCCGACATACGACCTGTCAGACATCACGATATGCAGCGCGGCCAGGTGCTCGCGGTCTTCCAGCTGCCAGTCAGCCGGTATCTGCCCCCAGCTGCGCCGGAGCTCGATCGTTTCCTCCCACGGGTAGTAGGCATATCCGACGTGGGTTGCCAGCCCTTCCAGAACTTCGTGCGTGCAGTATTGCTCGTCCCCGAAAGACGACGAAGCCCCCGAATCGTTCGTGAAGAACGCGAGGGCGACCAGGAGGACGACCAGGATGGTCAACCAGCGGAGTAACGGATTTCTGACATATCGCAATGTACTCTCTCTTACTTGAACGATCCAGCCTCCCTATGACGAGAGCCCCGGCGACTAGCTTGGAACGGCAAGACGTGGGGCTCCCGGCTGCGAGAGGTTACAGCTACGCTGATTGTAGCAGTCTGGTGGCGGGCGGGGTGCCCAAGAGGAATCACTCACCCGGTAAACGCCCCGCCCACCGGCCAGATCGTAACAACAAAGTAGCCCCCCGGCGAACCAGGGGGCTACTTCGGAAACTTGACGCTCAGTATCCAAAGCGCCTAGTCTCTAGTCCCTCACAGATTGAGAGAAGTATCCGTGACAATTACCACCCCTGTCAAGCCCCCCGAACCCCCGTAGCCCTACCAGCACGTCCAACGGCTCCGGCCCGTAGACCGGCGTGGGCAGGCAGACTTTCCCGCGATAACCCGCCAGACACTCGCTACCAGAGAGGCGCAAAAGCTTAACCGCCCAGCTTTTCAAGTCGCCCTTGAAGGTCGCCGAACGCGGCGTCCATCTTCGCAAGGTTCTCGTTATGCGCTTCGACATTGAACGACGACCCTTCGGCCATCGCCCGAATGATTCCGTAGATCACATCGAGTTTTCGATTGATTTCGTCGTGAAGAGGGGGACTGTAGGGGGAGAAGCTCCCCCTACCGGCGGCGTAATCGACCTTTCTGAGTTCTGCGATTCTCTGAATCACCGCCACCACCGCGTCCGCAGGATTGTCAACGAGCCTCCCCTTGGCCGCGTCCAGGCACCAAGCGTAAATCCAGTTGTAATGATCTTGGCCGGGGCGGGGAGGGGAGGGAGCTTCTTCGTCTTTTTCTTTTTCAGAATCCGATTCGCTCAAATCAGAATCCGCCGAATCGCTGGTTGATCCAAGCCACCACACGCAGTCGCGTTCGGTAATCCAGCTTGTTCAAAGCGTGGTCGCAGGATCGCATCACCGCGATCTCTTCGTTCACATCGGGCGGCACTACCGGGTCGGGCGGGCGACCTTGCAGAAAAGCCACATTCGCCCCCGTGTCCCGCATCGACGGATCGGGCACCGGCTGGGAGACGCGGGAGAGGGGATCGACGTATTCGTGCGGGTCGAGTGCCCTGTCCATCGCCTCAGCCGCGTCAGCCGATGTTGCGTCGTGAACATTCAGGTCGAGGGGCTCCGCGTCCGGCGCCGGCGGCGGAATCTCGCTGATCGGAACTTCGCCTGGGTCGAGCTCTACGCCGGCGTCGTCGGCGCTGTCTGCCCCCATTGCCTCGTCACTGAAAAGGTCTTCGGCCAGACCGGGGCTGTCGTCTTGTCTCACCATCATGGATTCCTCCTGCTGGAGCGACGAGCTCCAGTCGGTCCCATAATAGCAAAAGCCCGTCCCGTAGTTGGTGCATGGGGCGTATGGCGTGCCAATGTTGGAAATGGTTGGGGATCGTGTGTTTCCCGAACGTCTTGACATCCATCGTCTGCATGACCTTCCCCCACTCCCAACCCCGGAACTCTATGAACCCCTGGGGCTCGTACTGAGCCAGGACGTAGGCCGTGCCTGGTTTGATCCTGGCGGCTTCCACGATCAGGTTGTTGGCCTTCTGGAAGGTCTTTACGTCGATCTGGATGCCGGCGACCTTAAAGTCTTCTTCGTCGCCGGCACCGTTCAGGCCGGGGCCGATCGGGATACCGGACCATTGCTCGAAGGCGAGCTCACCGGCGACGCCCACCAATTCAAAGTCGGGGTTGAAGTGCCGGCCGTCGTCTTCGTGGGCGGCATCGCGTATATCGGCGATGCGCTGGGCCTCCCTGCGATCGAAGGGGATTCTAACCGTCGGGCGGGGCATTTGGCTCCCTGGTGGCACAAAGGCTGGCCTGGACCATCTGCTGGGTTTCAGATCGGCGCCACCCGACGCATACAGGGCAATCCATAGCGAACTGGTGATCGTAGGGCGTGGGCGGGAACATAGGAAGCGGTTGGAACTCGCGCACCTGGAGCGCCTGGATGCAGCCGTAGCCCCGGCAGCGACCACAGGGGGCTACCACGTCGAGAGCTCGCGGCTGAGGCGGTTGGTCAGGCCGTGCTTACGCACCCGGCGCCAGAAGGCTGCATGAACCGTCGGCACTTTGAGGAGCACCGGCGCCCAGCCCACGCGGTCGATCACGGGCTGGGGCGTGGGTGCCCATTGGGGGTCGATGAGCTCCAGGCCGACCAGCGTGGGGTGAAACTGCTCAACCCACATTTCCCAAAGGCGCTCAAGCAGGTCGCCGGCGCCCCGGTGCGCGTCCTCGAACTCTTCCCGGTACTGCTCAATCGTCTTCGGCATCTTGCTCGTCCATTTCCCGGAAGATGTCCATGAGCAGCTTCGGCGGCGCATCGACCTCGTACATGATGATCGGCGCCGGCAGGCCGTTCATGTTCGGCATGTAGGCCACGCCGCGGATCACGTTGAAGTCGATGTATTCGAGCGCGTCTTCCTCGCTCATATCCTTTTCGAGCACCTTCACCAGCCCCCGGTGCGAGTAGATCAGCCGGAAGCTCTCTCCGTCCTCGGTGTAGCCCATCACAGCGTCGTCGAACCCGTCCATCTTGACGGCCATCGCGCCGATGTCCTCCAGGTAGTCGAATATCGGGTTACCCACCGGATTCCTCCCGAGAGACGACTAACTCCAGCGTCGCTATCGCCGCTGCCACGTCCCTCAGCACCTGCGTCTGGTCCCGAGTCGCCTGTACCTGCGCCGCCTGCATAAACAGTTGATCGAACGACCACCGCGCCGAATCCGGGTTGTCAATCGCCATGTAGAGGTGGTCCATGATGTCCGCGTCCATTTCGATCGACGGCTCGTCCTGGCCTCGCTCGCTGTAGTCCTTCTCAACCGCCATCACGACACCGTCCAGTTCTTCGGGTTCACGTCCCCCAACGACGCCAGCGGTAGGTTCCCGTAGTCAATCTCGGCCCGCTTCCTCTTCCTCGCCTCCCGCCTCTCCTTCCGCTCCGGTGCCTTCTTCGCGTCGCTACACCGACTCCCGCAAAATCGCCGGGTGGAATTGCGCCCCTCCGGTAACGCCCCCCCACACCACTCGCACATGTGCGCCATCGGTATCTGCCGCTCGTAGACCATCGTGATTCCTCTCGTTCAATTGACCCGTGCCGGACGCCCCAATTCTACACCTCTGGTAGCAGAACGCACTCCCGGCCTAGTACCAATGTCTGCACCGCCCCCAAGTCTTCGTCCCACCGATCCCGCCTCATCCTCGCTTCTGCCCTCACTTCGTCCAAGATCGCCAGCAACGGCACCCGTCGCGCCGGCCTGCCATGCGGCTCACTCACCCGATCCTGCCATCGCGCCTTGTTCGATATGTACATGCTCACTCCTGGCCCAGAGAGTAACAGATTTGGGGTTTTGAGAATTATCTGTGAACGCGGGGCGGGACTGCCCAGATAGACCCCACTGCGCTGCGCCGGACCGGGGCCGGGGGGGGTGCCACACAGCGGCCGCACGGGGCGCGGGCGCAGACGCGCGGTTAGCGGTAACGCTTCTCTAAAGCGGCCACCTGGCCGCTCGCGGCCGGCCGCGGCGGGGAGGGAACCAGCCCCCGGCGACGTTTACCGGCGTTAGCGGCGGCGGCGACCCTGTGCCCCAGCTGGGCGGCGGGAGCCGCGCGTAGCTGGCCGCTACTGCGCGCTTCGGCCGGATCGGGGCGCAGCTGGGCGAGCTCGCCGCCCCCGCCGCCGCGCGCGAGGACTACCGCCCTGTTTACCCATCCCGGCGACGGCGGGCGGGAAGGTACCAGGCGGATCGGGAGCCCCGCCCCCCGCCCCGCCCCGGCGACCCGCCCCCGCGCCGCCCCGGTTGACTGATGCCCCGCCCCGCCCACCGCCCCGGCGCGGCAGCTGGAGCCCCGCACCGCCCCGGCGAGCGACCCAGCCACCCGCCGACCGACCCAGCCCCGGAGCGCGGAACCGCCCCCCCCTATAGTCCCCCCCACAGGCGGCGCAGGTTAGCGGCGGCGGGTCGCGGCGGTGCAGCTGGTGACCGGCGGCGAGCGCGGCGGCGCCGCGGCGGCGGCCGCGGCGGCGATTCTGCCGATACCCCAACCCCAACCGACCCCTGATCGGCTCAGGTTGGGCCTCTCTCAGCCGCCTTTTCCCCGTCATTCGGCGAAATCGCCCCGAAACCGGCCGCGGCGGCGCGGCGGCGGCCGCCGGCAAGTTAGCCAGGACGACGGGTTAGCGCCCCCGCTATGCCTGTCTTCTGATATCATTAACACCGGAACGGCAAGCGCGGCAGCGCCGCGAGGACGGAGCGACTATGAGCATCAACCAACCCACCGGCACCACCGGCCGGGACCGGCGAGCCCGCGAGCGCGCCGACGGCGATGGCACCGAGCTCAGGATCGGTTGGCGGTTCACCGTCGGCGGCGGCAAGTCAGGCGAGTGGTTCGCATGGACGGCGCAGGTCACCCGCTACGGGTGGGTAGATCTGTGGCGGCAGGGCGAGCCCGACATCGAGCCCGTGTACATCGGCGCGCTGGCACCCGACGAGATCGCCGAGCTCGCCAGCGAGTCAGTCCGGCGCATCAACGCCACCCAGCGCGAGCCCCGCGAGAACCGGGCTGACGACTACGGAGCCCGCCGCACCGCGGACGCGCAGCTGGCCGAGGACCGGCGCAAGGGCATAGCGGCGCTGGGCGTGCAAGGATGACCGCCCACACGTTGCGACTCTCCCGCGCGGTTGACACCGTGCAGGAGCTCACCGGCACGGAACTGCTAGAGCTCGCGGCGGCGGTCGCCGCGCGCCAGCTGGCAATCCACCGCGACACTCTCGCGGCGAGGGCAAGGGCCGAGCGTATCGGCCGAGCCCCAAAGGGTACGAAATGAGAACACCAAAGCGACTGCCAGAAGACGCGAGG
>NZER01000134.1 GCA_002690445.1 Candidatus Pacearchaeota archaeon | reverse complement strand
TACCATGGGTATAGAGGATCATTTTCACGGCGCTGGGAAGCAAGCGCGGGCTGCATTAATAGATTTACTTAGAAAATATGGCAGTGGTGAAATATGGACAATGACTGATGATAACTTCACGCGGGGATGGGGTGATGCCCTTGGAACTTGCTTAAGAAGGCATGATTTGACTTTTAACTCGGGCTTCGCTAAGATAATAAAATTAACCAAAGAAGATTATTTCAAAAATCCTCGCGGAAGTATATTAATGAGGCGTTCTCTCTTATTTGATATGTGCCTGAGAGACGAAGATGGGAATAAGCTCCGTAAATTAGACGTTACAAAATTAAAAGAAATTAATAAATTCCAAGTTGTCCTATCAAACGAGTTATGTCATCAAATACAGATTTCAATGGGGGCGTTCATTGTCAAAAAGGGCGAACAGGGGATAGCAAAAAACAGCGGTCTGGCACAGTTTAAAGATACTGCTGCAAGGAAAAAGTGGCTTAGAGAAACGAATGAAAAAATGATGAAAAAAATCGGAGTAACTATGCCTGCTTTCGATAAAGACTATTTAGAAAATTTAGCCACGAATATTCATGTAAGAGTCTTTATAAGTCGTAAAGAAAATCAGAAAAAATTTGGATTTGGGGACGAAACTAATTTCTCAGAAATCTGGAAAAAAGTACATGATCTTGCCAAGAAGGAGACTAAGAATCCAGACGCTGATATTTTTGATATCATAAGACTGGGTTATATGGATGCAAAAACTGCTTGGATTTTAGTGGAATCTTTAGTCTACCTTAGACAATTTATAACGCCAAGAAAGGGAGGTACATCTATCCTTAAAGAAGTTGACGGTAAACATGTTTTCAATCCTGACGCTATACACTCTGAAGGTGATCCAAAGGGATCTGTCGTGCATCTATTAGAACTAGAAAGAATGTCGCATCTATCTACCATGCTAATACAAATAGAGCAAGCCAAAAAAGAAAACAAGGTACTTGGCGATCTAAAGGGCGTAGAAGATGATGATCCAGAAAAGGACGGCAAATGTGTTATACTGGAAAAACCTCTACAGTGCTCTCACGATGAAGGTCAATCCTGTTATATTAGTAGCTCCTTGCCTGACGATGCGTGCAGCGAATGTCCTGAAGTCGCTGACGGAGATGACTGTGATGAGTGCCCAGAAGCGGAGAAAGAAGATGCCGAACCTACTCCGACACCTACTCCAACAACCATGGATTGCGACATATTCGGCTGGAGAGATAATCCTAATAAAGAATACAGAGATCATCCTTATCATTGGTGGGGAATGTACTTAGGGCTTGGACGATTTGACAAGGAAGGAAATCTTAAGTTACAGGAAAACCCATGGAAGGGAAACTACGGCGGCGATAAAACCAAATTTAAAGGAGCTTTTGACGACAGACTACTTGGCGTGAGCCACGAGGGTGACTATGTATGCGACGGTCATTCCGGAAGCGCTAGAGGAGAGCAAGACAATCGGCGTAACTGGTACAAAACTCATTGCTATAAATGTATTAAAGGGTTCGATATCGGATCTACTGTTTTAGCTTCATATGAAAAAGAACTTCGAGCACTCGAAAAAGTACTTAAAGCTCGATATAAGAAAGATAAGAAAGAAATTAAAACCGGCAAGAAAACCAAGGCTAATCCTGAAGGGGGCTTTGAGAAGGAATTTGGCCCTATCTTTTGGAAATATAAAAAGATATTAGATGAATTCAGGCCTATAATCAGAGACACAAGCAACAATGTATGGAAGCCAAACACTAAGTATTGGGTGCAGTCCGTAGATTGCGACGACTGCATGCTATGTAAAGACTCTTATAAGCGTAAGCTAATTGATGATCCTGAGTTCCCAGAGTGTCCCGATTGCGCAGATGAATGCGATGCTAAAACTCCATTTAAGATAACGTTGCATTTTTATTTACCGATGAAGGCGGGCCCGGTACAAGCGGACGGAACGCGTGGGCCAGAAGTCCTTACTGAGTCTTCTAAGAAAATCAAAGCGCAAGCTGAATGGGCCGCTAAGGTTTGGGAAAGTTGTATTTGCGACTTTTCTTCGAATATTGGGGATAATAAAAACGAATTAATCGTATCAGTAGGCACCTACACAAAAAACACCACGTACGCACATGCAAGTGGCTACCGCATGAGTAATCATAAATTGAAGCTACGGGAACCATCGTGGGGGGATAAGGATTCGCATGGATACTTCCAAGTAAATAAAAACCATATTAACGGCCGTGGCAAAGAGCTGGAAGAGACTGTAGCATTTTCTAATCCTCACGGTGAGGAGATTATGTCATTGCAGCAGATCCTTTTACATGAAATAGGACATATTTTAGGTGTCGTAACTAATATTTTTGACAGTACCTCTTCTCCGGTGGGCGCAAGTCGTAACTTCTATATCGATGATAACGCTAAAGCGTTCGTTGCAAAATATGGAAGTAAAAAACATACTTATGGAAGAGGTAGGGGCTCGGCAAGTCCATGGGAAATAGGGATGAGTAACCGGAGATCAAACGAAGGAAAATGGTGGCATTACTTTAAAAAGTCTAGTCCATTTTATAAGGCTGATTCATATTTCTTAGGAAAATCCAAGGTATTGGGCGCTGGTGGTGATGAAGCGTGGCAAAAAGAAACTACGCTGCACGATTCGATTTTCGATGCGCGTAGTGTGCGGGACGGCGTCGCTGCGACTTATTTTGACGATAAAGGTAAACTTGATCACCTGCGACTTAGAGATTTAAGTGCCGAGGAAGGGGAAAGGGAGGTTAAAAAAGCAAAATATGCTGTATATAAAATCAGAACCCCAAAACTTCCCGAAATAGATTTCCAAGGTACAAAATTTTCTAAGATAGCAATAGGAGATTTAGTAAGAATAAATGAAGCTACGGGATCACCGATTGTGACTCATGGCGTGGGCGGCGGTGATTCATTCGGCGCGTTTAGAAATTCAGATGTACTTGGTTATGTCGAAAAAATAGAAAACTTCATCGAAGAGGGTAATTCGGGCGACGAAGAAGACAAGCCCTATGAAGAGCCGTTAGAGTATACTGAAATAGTAATAGTTAAATATAATGCCCCCGAAAAGGGACACTCTGAATTAACTATCCTTAAGAAAATAAAGGAAGGTCAGGAATTATATTTCTATGGATCTAAAGCTCTAATAGAATTTAGAAAATGGCATATATTAAATTCATCTAATGTAGATGTATCGAAATTACCTTACGCGATTCCGGTATACCATGATACCCGGCTCGATAAGGACCCGAAAACGGGCGAACGGACTATAACTCCAACACGCCGGGACGGGAGCAAGATGGTGCACTGGTCCGAACACGACGCTCGAGTGCTCCATGGCGACGACGAGCTGCTACCCATCCCGCTGCGGGACGATATCCTATGTTTACCCATGGGTCAGATACTTATGAGTCCGTTCACTCAGGATGGGGTCGCTGAACCTTTGACTACTATAGAATTAGGACTATTAACCGATATAGGCATTAAGGTTAATTGGGGATGCGTAAAAAATATACCAAAATGGGTGCCACCAGAAGTTGACGAATGTTCACGGTGTGATGAAGTATGTATTGACGCTGAAGACGAAGACTGTTACTTGAGTGATGAATTCGGTTCCCCCGAAGAGTGTAGAGAGAGGATATTCGATTGTGAGAATTATATGACACCGACCCCTACGAAATTAATATCTACTGATACAAAAAAAGGAGAGGTCAAGCTAAGGTACTCTTATTCTTATAAACTGGATGACATTAATACTTGGCATAAGACCAATCGCCATTGTGATGAAATTATTGATGAGCCCGGGATAGAGCTTGAAGAGCTGCCAACTCATGAAATTCTTGGAAGTAAAACTGATTATAGAATGTCGTTAAGCGCGTCACGCAAGGTAAAAGATACTTACGTAGACTGGCTAAAGGAGATCGGATGTAGTTCAACACTCGTTGTCGTAGGGTTTAAAAATGAAAAAATGGCCTGCTACAATCCCGAGAGCGGACAACACGAACAGGCTGCAACAATGCTCGAAGAGGGTATCACTCTCAGTAAAAGTAGTGAAGGAATAATACGGGCTGAAAATGAACAACATTTCAAAAAATCTATCATGATTGGAACGATGGGTACCGGTCAAGAAGTGGAAAATGTAGAGGAACAAGCAGCTTGGTTAGCGGGAGATGGAGAAGTAAAGACTTTTTATTATGACGACAGTGACGGCAAGGGCCCTGAAGGTAAAAGGCTTTATGAAAATCCTGATGATGAATTTCCTATTATTATAGATCCGCACGAACATGGAGAGGGCGATTGGTGCCCCTTTAAGCATGATTTGCCAATTAAA
This sequence comes from Candidatus Pacearchaeota archaeon, assembly GCA_002690445.1. The sequence goes on along the minus strand of NZER01000134.1, from coordinate 3,369 downwards.
ACGGAACCTTGTACTGAGGGTCCTGTGAAATCCCTTTATTATAATCTTATCGAATTAAAGATGATGCCGATTAACAAGCCAATAGGTGCTCTGCGTAAAAATGTTGTTTTTATATTTGGTTTTCCTCGTTTTATTGAATGGACACCGAAGTTAACAAAATATGCCGGTAACTATTTTGCTATGGGTTTTGATAATGATCATGGGAAATTCGAATGGAGACCGGGGACGGCAAAACAATACGATAGAAACGATAAGATTATCGATGAAGATGGCTGGATAAAGTACACAGATAACACAAAAATCCCTACCTTGGGAGAAGCCTGCGTGGAGAGCGAAATTATATCGGGTCCCTGTGATTATGAGAGTTTCATCGATGGCGGTGGCATGGCCAGTTTGGGGGAGGAAGACCCAGCATGGTTAGATCGATGGATTGAAACCTATGGCGAGCATGTGAAAGCAGGATGGGGTTGGGCGAACGGCACCGGCGCCGAGCAATGTCTTTCTTGTAATGGCTTTAAGTTTATAGAAGAAAGCGAATCGGAGGGCTTCCATACTATAGTTGATCCAAGTCAGTTATTGCCGATTCCGAATGCTAGAGATTTGGATCCTGATGGGGATCATCAACATGCGCCTGATGGAGCTAGGGGATACGGTCAAATAGCTTGGGATACAGAAGCTGATCCTTTTACTCATGATGGGTACGGACCTTTAGATGAGAACGGGTGGACGAAGTGGACCGTATATGAACCAGATAAAGATGTTATGCAAACGTCTTTACGAGTCCCAGCGTTTATGATTCAATTTAATTTGAATCATCCGGGCACTATACAGCTCACTACTGGGTCATGTGAAGGAGCGGAAATCGATGGTGACGCCACTAATGTTGATACGTATATGTGCTTATCTAGGATAGAGGATGGGCTTAGTATCGCAGAAGATGGAGACTCTTGCGCGGAGGGTGGTAATAATTTAAATTCATTCATAGAAGCTCATTTAGAAGCAAAAAGTTATATATGTGGAGATAGCAGCGATGGAATTTGGGACGAATATGGTAATCCTTATTTGTTTAAGTTTGGATACAATGCGGCCGCCGGTCCATTCAGTTCAGCGTGTAACGCGTACAACGTATTAATTACTGGGCAAACAAAAGAAGATCGCGGGAGCTTCAAATTCGCGTATAGATTTAAACCTGATCCGGAAAATTTATGCATGGACGAGGAGACTGGGATAACTCATTACACGGATGATCCTTCTTGGTATACTGGAGTTGGGGTAGGTGTGTGTACTGCTCCGACGCCGACTCCAGAACCCACTGCTACGCCGACGCTGACGCCAGACTTAGGATGCGTTGATTATTATGGAGATCCGTGTCTCCCGGGTGATCAAGATTGTTTCTGTCCAGAGTCCGAGCCTACGCCAACACCGATACCGACGCCGACACCGGATGTATCTGAGCCGTCTCAGCCGACACCGACATCAACGCCGTCGCTTAACACTCCAACGCCGTCGCTTAATACACCGTCGCTTAATACGTTAACGCCTACATCGACGTTGACGCCAACGTCGACTTCTAGCCTATCAACCCCGACACCAACACCTAGTGTATCAACGCCGACAGCAACGTCGACACCAACTCCGTCAATTAACACAATGACTCCGTCACTTGATACACCGACACCGACGCCGTCATTGAATACACCGACTCCAACGACTACGGTAACTGCCCTTCCTGATGAACGATGGATAGCTTATCATTGTGATACCTCTCACGAAATAGTTGTATTAAATAAAACTGGAGTTGATATCTTTAGCGCTGGTAATACCGTTTGTACGGACTCGGGCTGCATGACATTGGTTGATAAGTATGAACATGATGACGGTTACTATCAGGCAGAAATATCTGAAACAACATATTGGACAAGCTGTGAAAATTGCTGGGAGTATTCAGAAGAATGTAATGTAATATATGACCCGTCTGATCCGTCCGACCCGAATGCAGAGGGAGTGGATAGTATGCCAGAAATCACAGAAGTATTTACTACTCCGACTCCTACTCTTACGCCCGCGCCATTAGGGGTATGTATTACGCATAACGGTGGCGATAATCTCCCAGAGGGTCGTATATATTCTTGCTACGAGGGCTCAGATGGTAATGGGTGTACTGAAGCGGAATGTAATACTTTCAGCTACGGTCCCGGTGAAGGTCATGGTTGCTGGATTGAGGGAGTATCATGTGCAGATCTACCTAACACGGATCCGCCTGCCGCGCCTTGGGGTGTGGGGTACTGGAAACATGAGGATGGGATTGCTCTTTGTTCAGCAATTACTCCTACGCCCGGTTTCGAGGATGAGTAAAATTTTATTTAATTTTCAGTTAAGAAGTGTATAATAATATAGTTGGCCATATTGGGTGAATTCGGTAGACATCTCTTTGGAGACAATACCGAGCCAAGCCAGAGGGGGTACTGATACTCTGGAAGGTGTAGAGACTAGGCGGTGAGACCCGACGATAACCCGCCCACGAGCGCCCAACGTTTTTTAGCGAAGATATAGTCCGAACTATATGGTGACATATAGAAGCCGTAATTAAAAAATCGGCGATAACATAATGGACGACTAGGTTGAGGCAGTGCACAATTCCGGCATAATGCCCTTGTTGGAGTTTGTAACTCAAATTTAGTGTCGGCTGATCTAAAGCTCTGTTATGAGCAAAATGGAGGCTATCGAAGGTAATCGTGGGGAATTCTTTCGGTAGCTTTTTTTTGATAATGAGTATAGTTAGTGTATAATATTTGATATGAGAAAACCCGTAAAAAAGGCCGCGAAAAGAGCGACAAAGAGAGTGAGTGCTAAAAGGGCAACGAAATTAGAGTCTTTGTCTCAGGCGCATGGTAAGGATGAGAGTTCATTTCAGCCTACCACCTTGGATCAGATTTGGGGAGAAACCGGAAATTCCGCTTTCGGAACCATGGATGAAGAAAACTATAAAAAAACTCTTCAAGAAATGAATAAATCAGACCTTAAAAGTCATGCGGTAAAGAAGGGTCTAATTCCAATCGATGACAGGCTTCAGCTTGAAAAAAGACTAGTTTCTGAGTTTAGAAAACACATAAACGCTTTCAAAAGACCCCAAGATGATGTAAGGGCTACTAAATTATCTAAGACTTCAAAAGACATCCTCTCAGAGGGTAAGTAATTCATTGAAACTATTATTTTTTCATAAATAAATTAAGCTCTTTGGTGTAATAAGTAATGTATCGTATTGATATTTTACTGTTATGCCTGATATCGTTGATTTAAATATTGTTCAAGGGTCTGATTATGTTGTATCTATGCAAGCTACAGACGATTTCGGAGATGTTGTTAATC
>NZER01000133.1 GCA_002690445.1 Candidatus Pacearchaeota archaeon | reverse complement strand
TTCAAAGTAGGGTTTCTCACGAAACTCAAGCTGTGACCCCGAAACGATGGAGGTAAATGAGATTCCTCCCACCCATTAATTTTGAAACTGAGCGGATAGCGATAGGTGATTAATATAGATTCTTCATTGATAGCCTTACGCCGTGACCCTCTCTTTTTCAACCTAAGGGCGGTGAGCTTTCTTAATGGATTTGTTCGCCGTCTTTTTTTTCTTGAAATAATAAAAAAATACTGTAATCTTAATTAATGTGAAGAACTTTTTTGAGCCAGATGATGAGCATGATTTTCACGATATGGAAAATGTCCCTCAATACACTATTGAGCGTTATGCGTATCAGGTTGAAGAAATATTGTCCATTTTTGAAATGCAAGAGTTTTTTGTCTCGGACAATACACAAATTAAAGACTTTAAATTTACGCCGTCAGAGTTTGATAACTACAATCACAAGCTTAAAGAAAGTCATGGTATTGAAATAACACGAAATGATTACATCTGGGAGATAGCAGAGAAAATTTATGAAAACCAATTCTGAAAATGTATTTGAGGTAATTTGCGGGTCTTATCAAAATTGTGTAAGCCTAGGTGGAGATTTATACGAGAAATATGAAGTTGCTTGTTTTGAAGCGGCAACCCAATCGTTAGAAAAATATTTTAATAGCTTTACGAACCAGCACCCAGATGATGGTGGACTTAGTATATTTTGCGTGGTAAGAGAAAAGGGGGCTAAAGAAGATGACGATTTTATTATATTAACCCACGTTGTTTTGGCTAACGCTGGGTTCCACGATTTAGTGGTTGAGTTCGAAAGAGCGTCTAACAGCTATCTTTCTGCTTTTAATAAAAAGGAAAAATAATCCTATGAAAGATCGAGACATAAAAATAACTGGCAAACACACCCACAGAACTCCTATCGAAATAAATAATCCACACAAAGAACCAAAGTCTGATTGGTGGGACGAATTATGCAAAAAGCATAAAGCGAAAAACTATTTTCCCAAGAAAAAGAAATGAAGGACATAGAGGGTACTCATATTACTGTTAATTGCTGGAACGAGTGGTTTGAGCATCCAGCTTTGATGATTCTAGAGCATTACGACAATAAGGAATACGATAACACGGTTTTTGTTTTAGGGTCATACTGCTTTCATACTTACAGTAACCTTAAAGAGCTTTACAAAGGAAAAAGAATTATAATTTACCAAATGGAGCAGCTTTTTAATGGCCCTGACGAACACTGGGTAAATGTTGAAGCAATCCTCGGCAACTTGGAAAAAGTTGACAAAACTAGCGGCGATGAAATTTGGGATATGTGCCTCATAAACAAAGCGTTTATGGGAGAGTATGGAATTGAAGTAGACAAGGTTGCGCCTTTTAAATTTTGTAAGTCTCTCGAAGAGCTTGACTCGTCTATAGAGCCTGAGATAGATGTGCTTTTTTACGGCAACTTAAATAAGAGGAGGTCAAAAATTCTTGCTGACCTGTCTTATTATTTTTATTTTAAAAACGTTTCACTTTGTTGGTTAGCGGGTTTAGATATGGATACTCAAAAAAAATATATAGAGAAGTCTAAAATTATTTTAAACCTACACCATACAGACACCTTTAATAGGCAGGAGCAAACGAGAATCTTTTATCCCTTAATAAATAAAAAATGCGTAATAAGTGAATCCAGCACCAAAAATTATTTTGGCGACGCTATAGTAGAAACACCCTCCCTGCCAAGCACCATAGAGAATTTGTTGGAGCTTGATAGATACAAAGAGCAAGCCGAGAAAGGATATAATCTTTTTAAGAAAAGCTCTAAATACGCAATGGAATGCGCATGAACCATCTAGAAGTAACATTAATCAACGTAAAGTTTGTTTTTTCAACAAACAAAGGATAATATATAAACATATATGAACAGAAGAGATTTTATCAAGGCATCAATCCCCGCAGCGGCACTGCCAGCTATTGCAATCACTTGTAAGTACGAGGATGACGAAAAAGGTCCAGAGAAAGAAAGTAGCTGTAATTGGCCATATCGTGTTTACTGCTACGAGAGAGGGCAGGGTGAGTGGACGTTTAGTCAAAACATTAGGGGTAGCTTTGCTCACCAAAGAGAATATATGACTTTTGAGGAGGAGAATGATCTTTCTTGGAATCCGCATTACGCTACTGGATGGATGGATGGTGGTGTTTTACATTTTCAAACCTTTGATAATGCCACTGACTTTGTTGATATGCACGTCAGAACTAAAGACGATGTTAACATTATAGACTCTATTTACGATGTCTATCGTCAGTCTGATGATGGGGGCGCAGAGATACAGGTTGCACACTATTGGTTTAATGGGGATACGGGTAGTCAGATTCATTGGCAGCAGGAAGACTTTAACACAAACTTTAACAGGGTGGAAAGTGGCTGAAGAACATAGCTTTTGGGGGAGAGTGTGGTACTTATTGCTTGTCGCGGTAATGGGTGCGGCATATTTTATTTCAGCCGTGGCAGTTGGGCTTTGGGAGTTAGCTAAAAGTCCGTTCAGCAAAAGATGACACCATACGAACATAAAGAGTTTGAAGAAATCGAAGCTTATAAGGCACAAAAAGCTTCCGAGGCTTGGTATCCAAAATTATCTTCTTCTCGAAGAAAATTAAATAGTATCCTAAAAGAGATGGACTTATTTAAGCTTCATCAAAAAAACATTCCCTTAATAATAAAATTAGTAGAGAACCCTCATTACAAAACGTCCGGACTCTTTGGTGGTGCGGTAGACTTATTTACGCACGACTGTATCCATGTATTACTTGGTCGTGGGCTGCTATTGAAAGATGAGGCTTTCGTCATAGGTTATACAATGGGATCAACAAAGGGCATGGGGCGATGGAGGAGGAATCTTTTTATGTTTATGTCTAAATATTTTTACCCGAAAGGATACAAGTTTGGAGAGGAAGAAAGGTTCGTATTTAACATGGGTGTAATGGCAGGTTCACTATGTCCTACTGATTTGTCTCAAATAAATTTTAAAAAATATTCAAACAAGCAAATAGACACCATAAGAAAAGAATTGAAAATTGATGTTGATTTTTTAAAAAAATATTATACTCTAGAGAAGATGTGCTTTGGCTCGGTAGAAAGTCAAAGGTTATGATTAAAGGCGTGAAGAAAGATTTACTTGGATGGCTGGGAGCATTATTGGTTATTTTTGGATACTACCTTAACGCTAATGAGTCGATAGAATCTTGGCCTGTCTGGATTGTGGGCAATTTGTTTGTCGGCAAACATTGCTTGGATAACAAAGCTTACCCAGCGGCAGCTATGTCTTTTGTTTTGGTGGTTTTAAATATCTACGGGTACTTTAAATGGTTATAAAATTATGATAACGAACGAAATGACAAACTGGTTAGACAGCAATAACACCGAAGACTACAAAAAAGTATTTGTTACGCCAATTGATTCAACCGAAGGGACGGAACGGCAGCGGTTGGGCTTGCCTGTTATTCCAGAAGCAGTGCAAGGAATAGGAGAATGGCAAAAAAATGAAAAATGAATTTAGAAAAATAGTTAAGGACACCCTTGCTGAATATTCCTACGATAATGACGCCCAAGTAATAAACATGACCTCCGAGTACAGCCAAGACCTGTTGGCGGAAGCAATAGAGGAGAGAATAAAGTCAAAATTTCATATCTTCAGAATAAACAAAATACTGACAGGCGACTCCCCTTCTGAGTAACTTTCTTAAATAATTTTGTAGACTTATAAAAAAAAACCCGTATCATTTTAATATGAACGAAAGGTCTATAGTAATTCTACCAGAAGGTACTGACATTCCAGAGGAGGTAACTTCTAGCGCAGAAATCATTGCCTTTTTGCAGCATGATGGCTCTGTAAAGATTGCTTTAAACAGTTATGATGGGCCAAATAAGTTTGCAAATGTAAACGAGCTTTTCAGCTATGTCGGCCACATCAATCAGGAGATAAAAAAATCCAAAGATGTATAAATACGAAGCCAAAATTATTAAAGTTGTTGATGGAGATACCATAGATGGCATGGTTGACCTTGGTTTTAATATTTGGATTAAAGTAAGAATTAGGTTGGCGGGATTAAATGCTCCCGAAACTAGAACAAGAAATAAAGCTGAGAAGAAAAGGGGGTTAGCAGCCAAAGCAAGAGTCGCGCAAGCCATAGAGCAAAGTGATAATGAAATCATTTTAACCTCACTTGGGGTAGGAAAATACGGAAGATGCATAGGAGAAGTTCAATTTGCGAAGACTTATATTAGGTCGGAAAAATATCAAGGAAAATCTTTAAATAAAATGTTAATAAAGGAAGGACACGCAAAAAAAATATGATAACACTAGACGAACTTAATTCTCGGATACAAGGCGATATTACTAAATATACCTCTAACTGGGGCGACAACCTTCGGCCAACCGTAGATGATCTTTGCCTGATAGTCGCCAGTAACTTCAGCAAGTTAGAGCAAGAGGGTCTTTCGGTTGAAGTAGGAACAGGCACTCTGTCGGGAAATTCCGTAGATAGACTAGGTTTTACAGGTAATTGTACCCTAGTAGACGAAAAAAATAAGCCCATTGGCAAAATTGCTGGGGTTGATAAAGATGGAATGTTTGGTCAGGTGTCAATGCAGGTTAACAACAAACCAACGTAGAGTTATGAATGAACCTATTGCAGCTTATTTAGAGTTTCTTTGGATGCAATTCCAGTATGACTGGAGTTGGATGTCTAATCCTTGGGTGCTTTATACGGTTATTCCTGTAATTTTGTATTGTATATTTTTCTTTTTTAAATGGCTTATTCTTTTAGCTCCAGTAACAATACCGATTATGACTTGGGGTTGGTGCGTAAAATATAAACCTATAGAAAGCGAGAAAGGCCCAGCGGAAAATCATTGGAGGAATAATTAATATGCGTAAGAATCAAATATGGACAGACGAGGAAACCGCAGTGCTTCTCAAGCACTGGAAAGACCATACACAGAGAGAGCTTCACGATAATTTTTTGCCAAATAAAACCCCCGTGCAGATTTGCCAAAAGAAAATGCTCATGAAGTTGGTTGGGCGTAGAAAATGGAGTGAGGAAGAAAGAGGCATCTTAATAGAGCATGGAGCGGATTACACTCATAAGGAAATGGTAAAAAAGTTTTTACCTAATAAAACCCCGCGACAAGTCGTTGACATGAGGAAGTATCTCGGCATAAGTAGACGGGCGCATAAGGCTGCTGGATTTGTGGTTTGTTTTTATGATGGTGCGTATGATGAGAATCATAATTTCAAAGGAAAGCTAAAGTTCTTACTTATTAAAGGTGGCTTCGGGTGGGAGTTTCCCAAGGGTCACATTGAAAAAGGTGAATCTAGACTAGAAACAGCCAAGAGAGAAACGGAAGAGGAAACAGGGCTTGTAATAGAAAAAATTCATCCTACTTTTAAATTTTTATCTAAGTATTTTGTGACAATTGATTACAAAACGCGCGAGAAGCTGGCCTGTCCAATCCCCAAGACGGTAGCATACTTCATGGGTGTTGCTCCCTCAAAGGATGTCAAACTATCTTTCGAGCATAGTGAATATGGTTGGTTTTCGTATAAAGAAGCGTTTGAAAAGTTAAGCAAAAATAAAAAAGAAGTTCTTAACGCAGCCATGCTTGCACTTACGTTTAAAAACGGTAAATAAATTAGGAAATTAATGCACGTAAAACTTGTATCACTTACTCAGCCCCAAGTTTATGGCTACGACGATAAGCTTATGGACGCAGAAGGCATAATTGCTTATTGTGCTAGGGTTTCTAACCCCAAGAACCAACATAATGTCGCGACTGCGCCCAAGTTGTTAAAGTTTTTAATTAAACATAAACACTGGAGTCCATTTGAGCTTGCGAATATGTGCGTCGAAATAAAAACGAGCAGAGCAATCGCAGCGCAAATATTAAGGCATAGAAGTTTTAGCTTTCAAGAGTTTAGTCAAAGATACAGTGAGGCAACAGAAATGGAGCCGGTTGAATTACGTGCTCCAGCAGAAAAAAATAGACAAAGTAGCTCGAAAATAATCGAAGACGAAGCAATAAACACGATGGTAGAGATGATGATGGATGCGAATAAACAGCTTTACGAGCAAATGATTGCGGGGGGCGTTGCCAAAGAGTGCGCTAGAATGATTCTGCCGTTAGGAACGCAAACAACTATGTATATGAATGGTACGGTTCGCAGTTGGATTCATTACATCAATTTAAGAACGGAAGAAAATACCCAGAAAGAACATAGGGATATTGCTAATGCTGTAAAAAATATCTTTATTAAACAATTTCCAAACGTGAGTGAGGCGTTAGACTGGAAGGCTCATGAATGGAGCGAGGAAGAACTTGAAAAAATGCAGTGGGATGAATTCCAAAGTTACCACAAAAAACCAGATGAATCAACGCATGAATAATAAAAAAGAAAAAGACAAGTGTGTGGCTTGCAATAAAGATACACCGTACGACAAAGATGTACATATTGATATGCGAGCTTGTTACGTGGAGGGTGCGGGGCAACTTTGTAAGAACTGTTGGGTTGATGTGTATAATACAAAATTTACTAAAGATTGGTATAATTTATGAAAACAAACCAGAGGTATAAACTTGAACTAGCTCCATATTTTTTGGCAAAAAATAAAGAGTCTTGCGACCTTTCTGCTAACCATCTTTATGGAAAATTCTTAAACTATATTGACGAAGATGATTACGTTGGAGCAACCCTTGCAAAAAGATTCCTCAAAAGGGGTGATGCTTCGTGTGAAAAATGCGGGTATGAAAATAATAAATTTAAAACATATTATATTAATGCAAATAAAAGCGAAAGATTTAACGAGCTAAAGAAAGAATTCTACTGTGAACGATAAAAAAATATTAGAAGAAGTATATCGCCGCATTACTGTTCTTGCTACAAATGGCGATGCAAATGTACCATCGCAAGAACGATTCAAGGAATTTAGGCACTTTATTGAAACGGAATGGCAAAGAGAAGACGAAATTGAAGCCAAGCTAAATAAAATAGAAAAAAAAGAGCGTACTAAAAAAAACGAAAAAGATGACCACCCCTTAACCAAATGGGATGAAGGTCAACAATATTTTATGGACGTAGGTGAAATGGAACGTCATCGTGGGCTGGAGATAGGAGAAGATGGGACAGTAAAAAGCTTGAAAGATTAAATATATGGCTAAAAAAGGAAGCATCTGGACAGAAGCAGAGAAAATCATTGTGAAAAAATTCTGTAATAAGAAAAGCAAAGACGGGTCGGGGAAAGGAGCGGGAAAAGGTTTAGTTCACCAATGCCAAGCAGCACTTCTAAAGAAAGGATTTAGCAGGTCTATCGGCGCAATTAATAACGAAGCAAGAAAATACGGTGGATTCACAAAAAGAATAAAAAATTTATATGCCGAAAAGGAGAAAGAAATTATAAAAAAATACAACCGATACGGCGATGGAGGACTTGAAGAAGCAGTAAAAGAACTAAAAAATAAGGGGTTTAACAGAACATGGCAATCAGTTCAGGTTTGGGCTTACAATAATGGCTTAAATATAGGAAATTGCTGGACAGAAGAAGAGGAAACATGGCTCAAGTCTAATAATCTATTTAAAGGAGCAATGAAAAACCTTTGTGATAATTTTTTAAAAAAATTCCCCGACTGCAATAGAACCGCCCTTGCGATAGAGTCAAAATTTAATAGACTTGGATACCGTTTAAATCACCTTTGGGAGCCGGAACTAGAATCAGTGCTAGAAAAACTTCGTGATAATAAAAAACTTTCCGTAGAAGAAATTCAAAAACTTCTTGCAGACGCGAAAGAGGAATTAGAAATAATTAAAATAAAGGAAAAACGAGAAAAAGGAGATTACGATAAAAATCCACATAGCATTATAAATAAATGCTACTCTTTGAAGATTCAATTTCAAGTTTCCAACGATTGGGAATACTGGACAGAAGAAGAGCTTGATATTCTTCTGGACGACAGCCTAACAAATAAACAAATTTCTATACTACTACCACACAGGACTCCAGCAGCCATATCCATACAGCGTCGAAAACTTACAAACCCAATGTACAAGATGATTGTAAAAACAAGGACTATAATAAACGGTGCAATTAAAAATTATATAAAAAATCCACAGTCATATACAGAAAGAGACACGAAAGCAACTCAAATCCTAGGATGCCAAATAAATTGGTACATCAATGAGCATATATTAGAGCATCCAGATTTTGTTCAAAAACATTGGAACCTATTAAATCACGGAGACGTATGGCACATTGACCATGAGAAGGAACTACACAAGGCGACTACAGAAGAAGAATTAACGAAACTATTCCATTATACAAATACTCGCCCTATGTGGGCTTCAACATCCACCGCCGAACAGCATGGTGTTGAGGGGGTACAGGGAAATTTAAATAGGTGAGAATTGAGCCAGAAATAAAGTTAGACTACAAGGACGTCCTCCTACGTCCCAAGCGTTCTGAGTTAACCTCCCGCAAGGACGTTAACTTGATGCGTGAGTTTACTTTTAAGAACGCTGGAGGTGAAGGCTCCGACCCAAAGGCGTATGGCTGGAAGGGTATTCCGATTGTTGCTTCAAATATGGATACTGTTGGAACTTTTGAAACAGCGAAGTCCCTTGCTCAAAACCATATGCTGACTTGTATAAGTAAGCATTACGATGGTGACGTTTGGGCGCATAAACTAAATGGCTATGGAATTTGGAAAAACAAAGAACAACGGGTCGCTAATGAAAAAGATTGGAAGTATGACCGCGACTCTGATAATTGGCAGAATAGAATTTATGAACATATTTCTCCTTCTATTGGTATTAAGTATGACCCAGCG
>NZER01000132.1 GCA_002690445.1 Candidatus Pacearchaeota archaeon | reverse complement strand
TCCGGGAAGTCCGTTTGTGAATATTAAGGGGCGGGCGACGAAAAAAGATGTGGGGGAGGCGGCGGTTTTTTGTGCTCGTTATAGCCAGGACTGGCGGGATAATAAGCAGGATGTTGTGGTTCATGTTTTTAAGGGCAGGGATGTTTACAAAGATAAGAAAATGAAACTTGGGACTTTTGGGGTTCGGAAACATGACAAGATTAGGGTTAAGAAAATTGATATTGAGAAATTATGAAACCAATAAAGAAATTCCAGATTGGGAAGAACGGGCTGACAAAGTCTTTTATTGAGCAGGTGAAAAATTATTTTGATAAATCTGGTTCTGAACTTGTGAAAGTTGAGATTTTGAAATCGTGCTGTCGGGATAAGAAAAAAGCGAGGGAAATTGGGGATGAGTTGGCGGCGGGATTGGGAAAGAATTTTACTTACAAATTGGTGGGGTATGTTTTGGCTGTGCGGCGGTGGCGGCGGGCGGTGCGGGGATAATTGAGTATACAAATTTTTATAAAGGAGTATTTGATTTATTTTCTATGGGAACTGGTGGAGCAACTGGAGAAGTAGACGAATATGAACAAGGGCTTCTTTATGACGGCGGGGGTTTTAGAATTACTCCTCTTTCAAATAGTCATCAAGATTATAATCTATGGGTGGGGGGTGGGGATCGTAACGAGAGACATTATTTTCCTCTTCCTCTGGGAACACTGCCAGAAATAGCAGAGAGTGCTAGTCCGGAAAGAGCAAGAGAGATGATGGATAATATGACTCAGGGTCAGTTTAGTCATTGTCTTGGAGAGTGGGGACTTTCAGCAGAAGGTTTAGTAATTGCTTGTGCAAGAGCAAAAATAAAAGAGTGGGAAGAAATGTTTCATTCTGCTGCCAGAGATGCTATAGATTATAGGGTGAACTGAAAAAGCCCAACAATAACTTTATAAAAGCAAATTCTAATTAGTTTTAGGTTAACATCGCTTTGCGATAATTTAGCATTGAAAAATGCGCCTAATTTGAATATTGAATAAAATGGCAAAAGTTATTTTTACAAAAGAACCGCAGGAATTTGTTGAAAAGTTAGCTGTTGCCTTAAAGGAAATTCCAGAGTTTGAGAAACCTGAATGGGTTGATTATGTTAAATCTGGAATGGCACAGGAGCGGCCGCCGATGGATGAGGATTTTTGGTATGTGCGGGCTGCGAGTATTTTGAGGCAGTTGTATATCAAGGGTGTTGTTGGTGTTGGGAAACTTAAGACGCGATATGGGGCAAGGAAAAATCGGGGGGGGCGGCCTTCTAAATTTTATAAAGGGGGCGGGAAAATTATTCGAGTTATATTGCAACAGGCAGAAAAAGCTGAGCTAGTTGAAAAGATGGACCGGATGCAGCATGGCAGGAGATTGACTGCTAAGGGCAGAGATTTTCTTGATTCAATTGAAGTTACTGAGAAGCAAATAGATATTGAAGCAATGGAAGGAGAAAAAATAGAAGTTAAGGAAGTGGGGAAAGAAGAGGCTAAGGAGAAGGAAGAGGCAAATGAGGTTGAGGAAATTCAGGAACTAAAACAGGAAAGCGAAGATGGTAAGCAGGAAAGCGAAGAACCGGAGCAGTAAGAAAAGGCATTTGGCGCGGGCGGGGCGGCAGACAAAGTGGGCACCGTTTTGGACTGTTTTGAGAAAATTTGGTCAGGGAAAGAAAATGCATCCTAGTGCGATGACTCATGTTAGAAGAAGCTGGAGAACAAGAAAGTTAAAAATTAAACCAAGAAAAATGAGGAAGGCGCATTTAGGTTAAGATGGCAGAAGAGAAAAAAGATAAAGTTGAGAAAGAAATTAAAACTGAAGAAAAAAAGAGTGAAGAAAAAGTAGAAGTGAAAGAAGAAAAAAAGGGGAGTAAGTCAGCTGTTGAAAAAGCTAAAGAAGGGGATGTTAAGGGTGGGGGGGTGGGGGTTGAGTTGGAGCGGGAATATATTGTGCCACTGCGAAGGAAAGTTCATAATGTTCCACAGTATAAACGAGCGAAAAAAGCGATTAAGGTTTTGAAAGAATTTATTGCTAAGCATATGAAAGTTGAGGGCAGGGATTTGAATAAAGTAAAGGTTGATAGATTTTTGAATAATGAAATTTGGTTTCGGGGAATTAAAAAACCTCCAGCTAAGATTAAGGTTAAGGCTATTAAGGATGGGGAGGGAATTGTGAGAGTAGAGCTGGCTGAAATTCCGGAGAAAGTTAAGTTTGATATGGAAAGAGAAAAGAAAAGAGCTGAGAAAGTTAAGCCAACTAAGAAAAAGGGAAAAGAAGAAAAACCTGAAAGTAAGGGAGAGGAGAAAGAGGGGGAAGAAGAAAAAGAAAAGGAGAAGGCAGTGGTGGAGGCGGGTTTGAAAGCTCAGAAAGAGCAGGCAAAAGAGGCAAAGCACACTGCAAAAGGTGTGCACGGGAAAACAACTGCGCCAGTTAGGAAGGCTTTGAAGAAGTAGTTTTATTTAGGAAAAAGAACAGCTAATAAGTTTTTATGCCTTTTTGCAAGTTTTTCTAGTGCTGCAGCTTTTTTATAACATCCTACAAGTTCTCTTCCGTCATAAAAACCACCTGTTTTTGTGCACTCTGGGTGGTTTGGTTTTTTGTCTCTGCAAAGTTCTTCATGCTTTCCTTTGTAATATCTGCAATATGTCATTTTATATTTGTTAGTTATTTGTATTTTAATTCTTTTGTATTTTAATACATGACAATCTGTATAGGTTCAAGACATATGTCACTACCTTAGGTTCTTATGGAAGACTGCAATACCGACGATGACACATTCACAAATTAAAAATGATAAAATTAGTCACGAAGTGACATATAGGTGCCTTTGGCACTAATTTATACTAAAATCAAATTAATTAATCTAACACCGAGGATAAAATTATTTTACTAAGTCCAAGATAATTTTAGGTTTTAGCCCATGACATATATCATGGTCTTACACAAATACATGACAATGCAAACATTTTTTAATGCCTTATTAGACTTAGGATGAAATGGGAAGCGCGATAATGGCTCCTTGGGAAGTAGGAATTGAAGAACTGAAAACTAGTCTTGACCCGTTTTTTAATATAAATGCATTAAGAGAATTTATACAAAAAGCTAAGGAATATCTACCTGCTATGGGAAAAAGGTATCTTGATGTAGGGCATGGCAAGAGATTTGAGTTTCCTGTGGGGCTTGCTCGGGAATTGTCTGATGCTAGTGTGATGAATTATGATAGTCGTAAGTGGACAACAAAAGCATTTAGTCTCTGGCAAAGAGGACAAAGAAGAAAAAGAGTATACCTTCCTGAAAATTTATCAGTTTCTAAGTTTTCTAAACCGCGGCCGTTTTTTGATGGTGTTTTTTATATTTTTACACTTCATGAGTTTTTAAGAAAAGAGGATGATGAAGGGCCGAGAGAGACACTAAAAGAAGTAAAAAAATTATTGAGGCCTGGAAGAAATATTTATATTGTTGATTATGATTTAGAAGGAGCTTCAGAAAAAATTGTTAGAGCGGTTTTTAATGCTAAGAATGAAATAGGGATTGTTACGCCGGGTTCTGGGTCTTTTGAAAAAGACTGGTATGGTGCTCATACAGGATATTCTAAAGCAAGGTGTATTGATGATTTAGAAGGGTTGGGATATGAAATAGTTTATGAAGAATCACAACCAAAGGGAATTGGATTTAGAAGAGGGGAATTAGAATGGTCAGAAAAAATGTCTAAATTATTTTTTGTTATTGCGAGAGCAGCATGAGTAGAAAAAAAGAGGTAGCATTGCGGGTTTTGGTTGGGGCGGTTTTGGTGGGGGGGTTGGTTAGCAGGTGCAATGAAACAGGGGAAGTGCATTTAAGAAGATTAGATTCTGTTGTTTCTAGTCAGCCACATGATTCTATTAAGCATTCTAAAAATTATTTTTTAATAAGGAAACGTGAGAGGGAATTTATATATTATTATTTTACTGAATTTAGAAAAACGGGCTGTGGTTTAGAAGAATCAATACAAAAACATGGTTATGAAAAAATGCATAATGTTTTTTTTGATTTGACTTTGGTGGCGCTTGATTGCGCTGAAAAAAGGGTTCGAGGCAGCAGTGCAGAAGAGAGTGAGGATGAGTATAGGACGCGGGCTGTGAAATTCACAGAAAATATGGCCCGGTATTCTGTAAAAGTTGCTGTTGATTATAAAAAAGAAAATGTGGTGAGTGCTTATGAAGATTGGATTCAGTTTAATTCAGAAATGTATCAGAAGATGATGGGGGTGGAGGGGGGTAGTTATGGTGGTCTACTTAGGCAAACTTTTTCAAAAGAAGAATTTGATAAATTGCTTAAAACTCAGGATCAAAAGATTGGGCAGATTTGGAAAGCTTTTTCTGAATCAAGAATTGGTGTTTTGGGGTTTTTTGCAGAGGGGACATTAAGACATGGTGAAAAGGTGACTAAGAATTTTTACAGGGCTGGTCTTGTTGAGGATTATGGTGTGGAGGACTAGGATGCACAGAGTCCCTTGCAAAATCTCTGCCTTGTCGGCTTTGTAAGATATTAAATAAGACAAGAGCAAAAACCTCCGCCTTGTCGGCTCCCGGTTTTTGCTGAACTTTTTGTGAATGTCTAATCCCCTTTCTCACATCGTAAAATACTAAACCAAAAAGAGATAAAATGCTGAATAAGATATTGGAAATTGTAACTGATTATAAATTCTAAGGGGGTAAAATGGGGGGGCGCGAACAATTTGCTCTCGATTACGTTCCTCCACGAATGAGAGAGTGAATTGTGGGAAGAAGGAGCGGATTTTGTGGGACCCTTAGACTGCTGTTACATTGGGTCAAACGAAGTGAGAAGCGCAGCACCCTCTTGAGTTAGAAGTTCTGGACATTCTATAGAAAAAACATCACTTAATTTATCTACTTGTTTAATTGCGGGATGAAAGTGCATCAAAGAGCGGTCATTGAATTTTCCAACAGCATATATTTTTGTCTTATTATTGTCTAACCATCTTCCAATTACAATTCCTAATTCAATGAACATATCAGTACCTGCCTCATCAGCAACTAAAATAAAAATATCGACATTTTTCAGTGCATCACCAATTTCTTTTGCGACTAAAGAAGACTTGTTTGAATTTTCGTTGTATGGTTTTAATGAACCTAATTTTGACCATTCATAAACTACCTGTTGATCTTGTGATTTAAGAAAATTTATTATCTTCTCAATAGATTCCTTATGTCGCATTCTTGATGCGAAATACCATTTCATAGACTAAAAATAATGAGGTACTATATAAATTTTGTCAAGAACTTTTAATTTCACATAGCATCATATATATCCCAGAATATAAATTAATATAAAGGAAATTTTTATGTAATTTTATGGGGTTGAGGAATATTTTAATTGGTGGGTTGATTGCAGGGGCGGTGCTGGGGGATGGGGGTTGTACTCCTGCTTATATTCCGGAAAGGACAGCTATTTTTTTACGAGAGGAAGTTAAGAAAAAACCTTTGTTTGTGGCAATTGAGGGGCTGGGAATTCGGCATGAGATAGGCGACTTGGTTAAAATTGTTACTGCAGGCGGTGATATTGCTGGTGTTGCTACTTCTGGGAATTGGGGGGCGCATCTTGACTTAATAAGACGAGCTGATGCTAATGGGCAGGAAAAACATATTTCTGGGCATAGTTCTGGAGCTTATGAGGCTGTTCTGCTTGCAGAGCAGTGTATAAAAGAGGGAATAGAAATTGATGGGTTGTATTTGCTAGATCCGACTGTTACTGCGAGATTTAAAATTAAAATTCCGAGAGTTAGGTATGTTGCCAATATTAGAAGTGATGCTGATGATTTTGTGGGAGGTGTGAGGATACTTGGGCGTGAATATTTAGAAGACTCTTCTTATACTCTCTTAGAAAACGTTGGTGTTAGAGGAAGTCATTTAGGTTTGCCATTAAATTCTGCGCATTTAATTAGGACAAGGATTAGGCAATAAATTTATAATGTTATTTTTGGTTTGAGTGTTATGTTAGAAAAACTTAGAAAGGAAATGCAAAAAAATGCAAATTCGGAAAAGGCAGAGATTTTGCAGGGGTTTTTTAAAACTGGGGTAGGGCAGTATGGGGAGGGTGATGTTTTTCTTGGTATTGTTGTGCCTATGCAGAGGAAAATTGCTAAGCAGTTTTGGAAAGCTGTTTCTTTAGAAGATATTCAGGAATTGTTAAATTCAGAAATTCATGAGGAAAGATTGATTGGGATTTTGATTTTGATTGAAAAATATAAAATTGCTGATGACGCTGAGAAGAAAAAGATTTTTGATTTTTATCTCAATGCGGCAGGGAATGGAAGGATTAATAATTGGGATTTAGTTGATTTGTCTGCTCCAAATATTGTTGGAGATTTTTTAGCTGATAAAGAAGATAGGAAAGTTTTATATGATTTGGCGCGAGGTGAGAATTTGTGGGAAAAGCGGATTGCGATTATTGCGTGTTTTGCTTTTATTCGGAAACAAGATTTTAAAGATGCTTTAAAAATTTCAGAAATTTTGCTGGATGACAAACATGACTTGATTCACAAGGCGGTGGGGTGGATGCTGAGGGAAATTGGAAAGAGGGAGCAAGAGGTTGAAGAAAGGTTTTTGCAAGAAAGTGAGAGATATAAAAAAATGCCGAGGACAATGCTGCGGTATGCTATTGAGAGGTTTGAGGAGGGGAAAAGGAAGGGGTATTTGGGGGGGGTTGTTTGAGATGGGGTGGGGGTGGTGGGGTGGT
>NZER01000131.1 GCA_002690445.1 Candidatus Pacearchaeota archaeon | reverse complement strand
GGAATGTGCATATGGAAAATCCGGGTACGATCAAGTAGACTATATACATGCCACTCATAGAAGTTCGGAAGCGGATTAGCCGATTGAAGCGGACGGTGCGACGGAAGACGACAAAGATTCGGCGGAAGCCAAAGGTCAAGGTACGACGTAGGACGGTGCGACGGAAATAATGAAGCTGACCACGATAAAACCGTACCCAAAGAACGCGAAGCAACACCCGAAGAAACAGATAGAACAGATCGCCGCGAGTATTAAAGAGTTCGGGTTCAATCAAAAAATTGTAGTAGATAAAGACAATGTAATTATTGTCGGGCATGGTCGCTATGAGGCGGCTAAACTTTTAGGGTTAGAAGATGTACCCGTTGAGAAAGTAAACTTAAACGAACAACAAGCTAAAGCATATCGACTCGCTGACAACAAACTGAATGAGAGCGATTGGGATATGGACTTGGCGATAGGTGAGCTTAAAGGATTGAGTAGTGAGATGTTTGAGCTTACGGGGTTTGATAAGGATTTGTTGATTGAGCCAGATGAGAAAGATGACGAAGTGCCTGATGTACCAGATGAACCGAAGAGTAAGCTCGGTGAGATTTATCAATTAGGGAGGCATAGGGTGATGTGTGGGGATGCTACGAAGAAGGAGGATGTTGATAAGTTGATGGATGGGAAGAAGGCGGATATGGTTTTTACTGATCCGCCCTACTTTATACAAGGCAGTAGTACAGGGCTAGAGGTAAGTGATGCTGATTCCAAAATGGTAGAGCCATTTTTTAATCTTTTTCTTGAGTCAATTCATCAGAATACTAAGTGGGCAAGTCATTTATATGTATGTTGCGACTGGAGAACCTACCCATTTATTCGCAGAATCACAGACAGATTGTTTAAGAATAAAAATTTGATTGTTTGGAATAAAGGCAACCCAACTATGGGTGTTAGTTACAGACAGCAATATGAACTTGTAGCTTTTTTTTCCAATTCTAAAAAAGCTAATAGTCAGACAGGATTTATAGGCGATGGTAAAGTCAAAAAAGCAAAGTATGAGGTAAAATTTAAGGAACGCCCTCTGAATGATTTATCACTTAGTAATGTTTGGGATATAGCAAGGGTTGGTGGTAAGAGAGAGCATTTTGCGGAAAAGCCCAATGAACTAATAAAACGAGCAGTGCAAAATTCTAGTAATGTAGATGACATAATCCTTGACCCCTTCCTCGGCTCTGGCTCAACCCTAATAGCTTGCGAGAAAACTCATCGTATATGCTACGGAATGGAGATTGACCCAAGATATGTGGATGTCATAATTGATAGATATGAACAGTATAGTGAAGAAAAAGCGGAAAAAATCGGGTAGACCCACGTCTGATACACCAGAAACGCGTCAGAAAATCGAGCAAGCAGCCGCGCTAGACGCAAGTGTAGCTGAGATAGCATTTTACGCGGGTATTTCACGGGAAACGTACTATCAGATTATAAAAAAGGACAAGACGTTCTCTGACAGAATAGAGGCATTGCGGAATAAGCCAGTATTAAAGGCACGCCAGACGATTGTGCAGGGGTTGGATCAGCCAGACACGGCTAGATGGTTTCTTGAAAGGAAGCGAAAGGCAGAGTTTAGTCACAGAACAGAGCTTACGGGACCGGACGGCAAAGATCTTATTCCGTCGGCAGAGGAGAAGGAGGCGGCAGATCGTGCTTTGGAGGATGTGTGATGTGGTATACTCAGTGGGTGGACAAGAAGGAGCAGGAAGAAGTTGTAAAAACATTTCAAGATAATCCTAACCTCGTAAGATATTTACACTGGATGGATGGTATGACACAGGAGGAGAAGGATCGTATGATGCAGGTTATAAAGGAGAATCCGAGGATACAATATACGCTCAATCAGCTTGTAACGAATAGAGAAGGTTTTATACACCAACATGGAGCGCACAATATCGCAAACGCGGAGGTGGCTTTACACGCTTCTATTGTGGCGGAGATGCAGTATGGACAATGAACCAAGAAGTAAAAAAGATATTGGATCGGGGTAAACCGACGGAGATTAAGGCACTCTTTGCCTTTACGAGACAGACGAACTCTGAATTGATTCGTAAGAAGTTTCTCTACTGGTCGCGGTATTTCTTCCCGCGATTTTTTGGATCGAAAGATGCGCCCTTCCATGCCGACATTGACCGGCGGAATTTGTACGTCTACATGGGATCCGAACATGCGTATTTAGATATCGCATTTCGCGGCAGTGCGAAGACGACGAGGACGAAGCTATTTGTTGCATTTTGTATTGCGAATGATGAGGAGCATTTCAGGAAGTATATTAAGGTGCTATCAAAAGATATCGGGAACGCAAAGCAAATTAGCACTGACGTATACAATCTGCTAATCGCGCCGCGTGTCAAAGCCATGTATCCGGAGATCTTTGCGAAGACGGCGACAAAGCGCGAGGAGACGATGGCATCGTTTACGACCGCGACGGGAGTAAAGATGATTGCGGACACGGTAGGCACCGACCAGCGCGGACAGATACAGGACGAAGCACGGCCGGATTTTGTATGGTACGAGGACTTTGAGACACGTTTATCGCTTGCAAGTGCCGTTACGACGGACAGGATATGGGACAACATGGAAGAGGCGAGAACGGGACTCGCAAAGGATGGCGGCTCGATTTACACGTGCAACTATATATCAGAGCGCGGGAATGTGCATAAGCTCGTTGAGAAGATTAAACTGCAAACGATTGTGCCGATTGAACAAGAAGGAAAGCCGACGTGGCCGGAACGGTACACAATGGACGATATCAAGCTCCTAAAGGATGAGGCGGATGATTACGTGGGAGAGTACCTATGTCAGCCGTCAGCTTCTAAGGACGTGTATTTTGACCGTGAGAGTGTGGACAAGCAGACTGTGAAGGAATCGATAGACGAGATTGCTGGACTCAAGATATTTCGGAAGTTTGATGCATCGGGACGGTTGGGATCGGGGCATGATGTTGGCGGGGGTGTTGGGTTGGATCACTCCACATCTGTATTTATCGAGTTTGACTGCTTTCCTGCGGAGGTAATCGCTACCTTCAAGGACAATGAGATCAAGCCGGACTCTTTCGCTTATGAGATTGTACGGCAGTGTAAGCGGTTTGGAGAGAACTATTGCGCGGTAGAGAATAATTATGGATCGACGATTGATATATTGAAGACTATCTACCCGACAGATAAGCTACACAAGACGAAGAAGGCACCGGCTATTGTGTTGAAGGCACCGACGGAGTATGGGTGGAAGACGAATACGGTGACGAAGAATACGATGATGTCCGCCCTTGCCACTGCTGTTGAGAAGGGGCATATCAACTTGAACGATGCGGGACTCATTGCAGAGATGAAGTCATACACACGGGGGGATTTGATGGATAAGGAGGTTGATCCGCGCCTTACAACACGGCACTTCGACTTGCTCGTGGCGTGTGCTATCGCTTGGCAGACGAATGTGAATATCAAGAAGCCGGAAGCGCCGGATCCGTTTGCGTTGAACCCGGAGCTTGCACATGCCATGTCGGGGAGACGAGAGGCGGTAAATCCGGCGGTATAGTGTTTCTTCTGCGGAAATGGTATGGTGAGGGGGATGGAGAACGAGGACGATGTGTTGAAGAAGCTGGAGATACTGCTTGAGGATCTTGTTTTTAACAGGTATCTCAAAGAGGTGGACGTGCGGATGACAACACAGGGACAGATACTCGCAAAGACAACAAGTAAGATGGATCAGGCGAATACGGCACAGGCGAGAGCGCGAGGAGAAGCAAAGGTACTTGATATGCGTATAAAATATTTACGGATCGTAATAGAAGAACGAAAGAGCGGGGATTTGGTTTTTTGATATGGTTACAGCACTTGCAGAAGAAAAAAAGGGACCGAAGTTTAAGGTATCACTCGATCTTGGACCGGATCTGGGGGTTGAGGAGTTACGCGGAGATACGGTGGTAGAAGCACTCGGGATGCTTGAGAAGCGGCACTTACGCTCGAAGGTTGTACTGCACGTCTCACAGGGTACGAAGGGTACGAAGGCGTACAAAGAGACGAGCGTTGTCTTGTTTCCCCGTCTTCTGCGGAAACTTATCGCCAATAAAACATTTAGAATTATGATGCAAAAGCGTGTCTTGGGGGCGCTTGGGGTGGATGTTTGAGCATACAGATATCTTTGCACTAACAACGAGTGAGCAATCGAACTATGAGACACTTCCTGTTCCGATCATGGACGGGTGGGAGTGGTCTATGTACGAGCATATTCGGAAGACGGTGCTGTACAAGAACAGTGAGTATGCGTCGGGGTCCAAGGATGCCTCGGGCAGAACATCTACGACGGTGAGCCGGAAGGACACAACACGTCCTTTCAAGAACATTACTCGCCCTATTCTAAACCTCCAATATCGTGCGGAGGGCTTCGATGTCAAAGACATCGAGCTTTTTGTTGACGATGCCGAGGAATACTACAAGTCATTTTTAGTACAGAAGTTTCACGACGATTGGGCGCGGGAGCATAACATTGATACGTTTATAGACGACATGGTGGAGGCCTATGTGGACTTTGGGGGGGTATTGATTAAGGAAATGAAAGAAGCGCGTCCCGAGGTTGTCCCGTGGCAGCGCGTGGCGTTTTGCGATCAGACGGACATACTCTCGGGACCGATTGCCGAGAAACATTACTTTAACCCCGATCAGCTGAAAGATATGGAGGCGAATGGATGGGAGAATATAGATGAGCTTATCGTTATGTCGGGGAATAAAAAGGAGCAGGCAGCACAGGGCATCGAGACGAAGACACCGGCGAAGTATATAGAGGTATTTGAGATCCACGGGGTATTGCCGGAAAGTTGGTTACTCGAGGATGACGAGGAGGACACGACAGAGGAGACGAGCTATGTGGGGCAGATGCATATTATCTCGTTCTTTACGGATGAGAATGATACCCAGCAGGGTATTACGCTTTTCAAGAGGCGAGAGAGTGAGTCGCCCTACAAGTTCTTGGCACGCGATAAGGTGTACGGGCGTGCGCTTGGGTTTGGCGGTGCAGAGGAGTTGTTTGAGCCGCAGGTGTGGGTGAATTATGACATGATCCGTATAAAGGGCATGTTAGATGCGGCCTCGAAAATTATATTACAAACATCTGATACGTCGTTTTCCACGCGCAACAAGATTATGGGCGTTGATAACGGGGAGGTACTGGTGACGGCAGAAGGCAAGCGGATAGAACAGATAAACATGACACCGGCTAATATCACCGTCTTTGAAAACTCGGTTGCACAGTGGGAGGACCATGCAAAACAGATGGGTGCGGCAAATGAGAGTATCTTAGGAGAACAGCCGAAGTCGGGAACGCCGTTTGCCTTGCAGCAGCTCGTAACAGCAGAGAGTCATTCGCTGCATGAGTACCGCAAAGGTAAGCTCGCCACCTTCTTGGATGAGATTTACCGTGACTGGATTATCCCCCACATATCGAAAGAGATCACCAAAGGGCAGAAGTTTCTTGCAGAGCTTGATATTGATGAGCTGCAAGAGGTGGCAGAGAGCGTGGCAAGGAATGAGGCGAATGAGGCGGTGAAGGAGAAGATACTGAATGGCGACCCGATATTTAGGGACGAGGCGGAAGCGTTTAAGGCAACGATACAAGAGGACTTTGTGCGTGGCGGGAATACGCGGTTTGTAGAGATACTGAAGGACGAGATGAAGGATGCGGCGATAGCGGTGAAGACGAATATTGCGGGTAAGCAGAAGTATATGGCGGCTATGACCGACAAGCTCGTAAACGTATTCCGCACGATTGTTGCGAACCCGCAAGTATTACAAAGCCCGCCGATGGCAAAGTTGTTTAACGAGATACTGGAATCGAGCGGGTTGAACCCGATAGACTTTTCGGGTGTTTCTGCACCACAGCAGATTGAGGCGGCTCCTGTGGCGCGTACGGAGCCATTAGCAGAGGTAAGTGCAACGGTATAATATGAAACATGTAGACAGAGAATTACTAGATGAAATACTGGACGAGAAGGAGAAGGGGGCGATACGGGCGTTTTACGCTAACTCATATACGCGAGATGTGGTGCGGAAGGTACTGCTTGCATCTATCTACTACAACGGGCAGATGGAGAAGGGGAAGAAACCAGACCCGAAGCGCAACTTCTTGTTACGCGCAATAGAGAGTAAGTCGTTTGATAACATCGGGCATGTGATCTATGCGAAGGCGCAGGCGGTGGAGTTGCTCGAAGAAGGGTTTGAGGCATTGGGATCGTATGAGAACGATGAGGAACCAAGGTCGAAGGAAGATAATCCAGCAATATGAGAATGAAACAACATATACGGGGATCGACGGGGGTTGCGCTGCCTATTATCGGTATTGCGGTGATCGTGATAGCGATTGTGGGGATCAAGATGTATGAGGCGGTGGACAAGCTGGGAGAGCAGATAGAGACAGGAGGCAGGTTTGCCATAGATGATTCGCTTTCACTTGGGGTCATATCCGCTAGTTCAGGAACGCTTGGAAGTAACACGAGTTCGAGCGTTACAAGTTCGGCGAGTTTGGTATTAAGTGCTTTCACGGGCGCGCAGCTTCGTATTCTCACGAATGTCGGCAATGCTGACATTACATGGTCTGCGACGAGTACTGGTCTTGTGGCGAACCTCACCGGACATACGCTGACTGCATCGTCATCCATCGAATTGTACGGTGACAAGCTGTATGCCGGTGATATTTACGCCGTGACTGAGACGGGGTCAACATCCACACTACAAATGCTTGAGTTGTAGCATGAGGGAGGTGTGATATACTAGAACTATTACAACTGAATAAAAAGTTTTGGGGTGGTCTTGCCGTTCTCGGTAGGACTAAGGTGTGTTTCTCCCAAAACTCATATTTTAGTCCCCCCGGAAACGGCATCACCACTGATGCTGTTTTTAGTAGCTATAAATACTCATGCTAGACAAATACAAGATGTCCTCTTTGAAGGACAAAATACGAGGCAACAACCTCACCAACAGAGACTTACATGCCGAAATTGAGAAGCTCGATGATAAGGAGAGCGCTAAGGTCGAACCAAAGAAACGAAAAAAACGAACACGATAGATATGAGAAAGAAATTACAGAAGAAAGGAGTTGATTACACATTAGCGATCTATCTTTTGGCGGGGTTGTTTGTTGTGGGGATAGCTGGTGTGGGATTTGTTCGCGGACAGTTTACCGGTCCCGTACCGCAATATGCGGCGGAGACGATAAACGTGTACTACGCGGCAAATGGGGTGTCACAAGATGGCACACTCGGCGCATCTCCCGGACCGACACACTTCCAATTCCAAGAGTTTCGTGATGGAGCGCAGACGAGCAGTTTGTCATTCGGACAGACGCTTATTACCACGCTCTCGGGAGGTACGACATCCACTTTGAGTGCGGCGAACTTGTGTGACTCACGCATTGTTGAGTGGGATTCACAGGATGATGCACAGTTGACGCTTCCCGACGCTGTGGACATTGTGAAAGATCCCGACTGTTTGAATCGTGTGGGGGCGATGAAGATTCTGATTTACGATAATATCTCAACTGCGTCCTCGACACAGTTCATCCCGGGTGCATCGAGTACGATCTCGTACATGACTG
The DNA here is from genome assembly GCA_002690445.1 of Candidatus Pacearchaeota archaeon. The sequence goes on along the minus strand of NZER01000131.1, from coordinate 14,065 downwards.
CATCTTCAACACTTGGAGAAGCCACGACAACGCTCGAAGGAGCCGATACTGCTATTTTCCACATCATCTACGCAACGTCCTCAACGGCGAGCACGGAGATGATTAAATACCACCAAGTACGGTACAAGAACTAGCATAGCGGGGTTCTCAATTCTCCCACCTAAAAATTGGCAGTAAGTTTTCAGTCTTCGAAAAACTGATACTGAGTTATAAATCTCATTAAACAATTTAATAGACATTTATCATTTTATGGCACAAATAAAAAATGACATGGCGGAGGGGGTAGAAGACGTGGACGCGGAGGACGAGGATGTAGAGGACGAAGACGCGGGCGCAGAAGAAACTCCTACCGATTGGGAGAAGCGAGCAAAACAGTTGGAGAAAAAGGGATCAAAGCAGCGGGAAGCAACCAAAGCTTTGAAAGCTGAGATTGCCGAACTCAAAAAGGCAAACACTCCAAAAGAAGACGAAAAGCCAGAAGCGCAAACCCCTGCTTCTGAGGAAACAAAAGGGTTTAACTACGCAGAAAAGGCATACCTCCTCGCAAAAGAGATTAAAGAAAACGAGTTTGATTTCGTGCGCGAGGTAATGGATGCAACGGGGAAGTCGCTGGATGATGTCTTGGCAACAGGATACTTCCAAAAGGATTTGAAAGAACGGCGAGATGCGGCGGCGACGAAAGAAGCCACGCCATCCGGCTCGAAACGATCCGGCACGGCATCACGCGACAAGGTTGAGTATTGGATCAAAAAGGGGGTACTGCCCCCTACTGATCAGAACAAGCTGCGCCGCGAGGTGGTGAAGGCGAAAATTGCGAAAGCAAAATCGGGCAGTACCTTTACCGACAACCCCATTGGAAAAGTCGAACTGCGTTGATGAGGGTTAGAAGAAGAGTAAGGACAAATGGCAAATACAGTAATTTATCAGGAAGATTGGGCGGCTACGGTTCAAGAACACTTGGACGAGCCAACCATTTGGAAGGATATTTGTACGGTAGATATCTCGAATAAGCGCGTTGTACACAACCCGTATCGAACTGATGCGACAGTACAGACGGGGACGCGAGAGACTGCGTACACCTTCCAAGATGACACGATCACAGACGAGAGTGTCACCATAAATACCTACAAGATACTTCCGCAGGTTATTGACCGCGCTGACTTGGCGCAGACGGATTATCTTGATCAGATGCAGCTTGCCGCACGGCAGGGAACGCTTCTGAGCGAGGATATTGGTACGGCGATCTTTGCCGATCACGCCAATATGACCGACTTCGGTACGTCAAGTATCGGAGGCGGCGGTGCTGCAACTGACCAGATCACCGTATCGGCAACGAATATTGATGATATTATTCGCGGCTTACGGCGTGTGATCCGTGTTGCGGAAGGTGAGACGATGCTGAACCGCAACGGCGGATTCATCGTATGGCGTGCCGCAGACTTGGAGATCCTTGAAGCATTTATGCAAGCAAACGGATTTTCAACTGCTGACACTGCACTTACAGGCGGATCGAGGCAGGCGATGAACTATATGGGATTCACCCATTATTCATCGGAACTGTTGGCTGCGAACCACTTGATGGCGGGTGTGAAGAAGGCACCGTGGATCGGTATTGTACGGGACACATTTGGACAGATCATGGTTGATGACAAAGACCCGAACTTGGTTTCGGGTGTCTCAGTCGTATCTCGTGTGGACTATAAGGAAAAGATCTGGACGAACGTAAAACCAGTCATCTTTGACATTAACGTTGCATAAATGTTATTCATCACAGCCCTGTCATGGGGCTGTGTGAGGAGATCTACCATATAACGGGGGGTCTTCTCACACTCACTCATGACTATTGCAGATATCGAAGCCGAAGCACGGTTACTGTGCGATGCAGATACAACCAGCTATGCGGCTGCGGATTTGCTGCGCCGTGAAAACGCGGCATACGAAGAGGTGGTGGGTATGATTATCGGGATGGACGGGACGTGGCAGTTTGATGACTCGAACTTCACGGACTTGCCGATTGGACGGACGGATCTCGTCGCCGATCAGCAGGATTACACGTTTGACTCGACGCACCTTGAAATAGAACGTGTAGAAATACTGGATAAGGATGGGAATAGTATCTTGGTAAACCCGATGGATAAGTCGCAGATTAACATTGCGCTTCCCGAATACCAGAAGACGAGCGGACAGCCGATTGAGTATGACAAGCAGGGAGATTCTATCTTCCTCTACCCCGCACCGGACAATGGGGTGAATGTGACGCTTACGAATGGCTTAAAGATTTACTTTCAGAGGACGGCGAGTGTGTTTACATCGGCCGAGGTTACGACCGGAACGAAGACACCGGGATTTGCTGCGCCGTACCATCATATATTGGCGTATAAGGCGGCATTACCGTACTGCATGACCTATAAGCAAGATCGCGTATTGATGATACGGGACAAGATTAAGGAGCTTGAAGAAGGGTTGCGAGATCACTACCGGCGGAGAGAAAAGGACGTACGCAAGCAGCTTGTGATGGCGGGTATCAACGCACGGTAATATGGCTACTTTTACGAACCAGTCGAAGACAACGGCGACATTCTTGAACCAGATGGCGCACGGAAAGGCAACCATATTGAATGACATAAAGGATTTTGTGTTTACGGACGTGTTTTTCCCCGATGGGACGCAATTGAAGGACGTGACGTTTGCGGAGTTGGTAGACATCACATGGACCAATGCATCAAAGTCGTCAACGAGTTTTAGTAATCAATCCAAAAACTAATGCACACCAGAGGATCCATAACAGTACTGGCAACGCTCATTCTTGGCTTTCTTGTCGGCGCGGTGGCCGTGGGGACGGTAACGCGGGAGCGGGTTATCACGCTGAAGACTGAGGTGCAGGAGAAGGAGATTGCTGTTTTGCAGGCACAGCTTGGAGCGTCGGTATCATCGACTGAGCTTTCTGATACGATCAACACGTTTCGAACGAATGTGAACGGATCTTTGACACGGATAAATGATGATGTCGTGAACGCGACGAGTGTTGACCCGGGACATTTGCATACGACGGCGGGGGTGAGCGGAACGATTGCTATTGCAGATGGCGGGACGGGGACGAGTACCCCGCCGTCGGAAAATGGACAGGTGCTTATTAGCTCAGGGACAGATGCGTGGATTATTGCGGCACTGACGGCGGGTGATGGGATTTCGATTACCAGTAGCTCGGGAGCTATTACTATTACTAATGCTGCTTCGGTAACTGCAACAACGACGCGGACGTTACTTGCTTCTTCGACATTGGTACAAGCAGAAGCGTCAGTGTCTTCGACGGTTGCCGCGACGGATAATATGCTTGTTGTCTTGAACTTGGGGCGTAAGTCTGCGCCGGGGATCAATCGGATGCGGTTTAACGATTCGAGCGTGACTGAGTATGCGACCAAGTTCTATGAGAATGCCACGGAGGACAGTGGGGCAAATCAGAGCGGTATTCACATGAATCGAGACTTGGGGGGTGCGATTACGACATCTACCTATGCGGTTGAGGTTTTTTGGGCTAATTCGTCACTCGATAAACGCGTGGTTTTCAACGGGACGATTGCGTCATCGTCGAGTGCCGCGCCGGATTTTGTAAACGGCGGGGGTATTCAGAGTACGACTACGCCCGTGACATCAATTCAAGTACATGCAGGAGGGGGCAACTTCCCTGTGGGGTCGTCTATAAAGGTCTATGGTAATTAACTATTGATAATTCCACGAAACAGAGTATTTGTTGCCATTTGTAAAGTCCATGCAGAGCGCGTTGTCTCCGGTGTTTTCATACGGTGCGAGGCGGCTGTCTCCTGCGATTGAGGAGTGGATGATTCGCGAACGTTTTGCCGGGCTGAAATTAGGATGAAACTCTACGCACACAACGAGCAGGTGTTCGGACGTGAGATGGGGGAATCCTTGTGCTGGTCGCCCGAGCGACTTCACAAACTCTCCCGCCTGTTGGTATGCGAGATCTTTGTGAGAGATCGGCGTGGTATGTGTTCCGAATATGACACCGAGCGGGAATGCTACGGCGGCGACAACGAGGATCGTTACTACTGTGATTGTTCCTTTGGGAAGTGATTTGTCCATATGTCATGCACCCATTCAAAAAGCGGAACAACTATGAGGACGTATAGAAACGCGGGGATGTCTCGCACGGTACGGAATGGGAATGAGTTGTCTTTATACATATGAGTTTATACGAGTTTATTTGGAATTATGTTTATCTTGAGCCAATTACCACGTTTATATTCGCACTATATTTGTTCTATGACACCGTACTTAAAAAAGAAAAATCCGCTAGGGAAACTCCCCGAACAAAGCATTCGGGAGGCATCCTTAACGGACATGCCTAATGAGTTTCCCCGTACCCGGTACGGTATTCAATTACAAGAAGTATAACATATGGGAACCGAAACAACAAATGAGACATCAGGAATGTTGAAGACAGTCATACAAGGGGGCGTTATAGGTGTCCTAGTCCTTGTATTGATCCTTAACTTTTTTGAGCGCCGAGAAATGAGAGCTCAAGCGCAAAATATGATAGTAGCGTTTGAGGAGATGACTGATGTTATGAACCGGAGCATAGTAGAATCAAAATTATCACGGGAAGAATCGCGCTTGTCTCGCATAGTATTTGAGACCCGAATACCGGCGTTCGGGGCGCGGGTTGAAGCAGTGAGAAATGGCATACCACAATGACTGACATACATAAAAATGGCCACGGCCTCATATTTGAAGAGCCACGATTAGAAGATTACTTTTTAGGCGGACACTCATGTATTCCCGAGACGAAATTACTGCGTCAATCTCGTGACTGGTTGCCGAATGTGCCAGCTTTTGAGTTTCAGAAGAAACGGGACGTAGAAAGTATGTCGTGCGCCACATATACGCCCATAAATGCAATCGAGACGTTCTGCTCATTTATGTATGGTGACGAAGTAGACTACGCCGAACGATTTACGGCGATTATGAGCGAGACGGGACGGCGCGGCAATACGATGCAGGCACCGCTCGAGGCGATCCGCAAGCACGGCCTCATAGTGGAAGCATCGCTACCGTTTGACGAGGCAGTCACGAACTGGGACGAGTACATGTCCCCGAAGCCGATGGAGATACGGCACATTGGAGAAGGTGCGAAGTGGCTCCACACTTACAAACTGTGGCATGAGTGGGTGGCTCATCCGAAAGAACGAGCCGAGGTGAAGAGTGAGAAAATATGGGAGGCACTATTACGTTCGCCCGTACTCGCATCTGTCTACGCATGGGTGGAGGAGGATGGGATGTATGTAAAGAAGAACACCGATAACCATGAGAGCTTGATTGTGGGCGGGAAAGAGGGAGAGTACTTCACCTTTGCCGATACCTACGAGCCATTTATCAAGCGCGTCCCGTGGGGGACTGATTTTACATTCTTGAAGCGTATACACGTTGAGAAGGGTGATTTTGCGCCGAAAGAGGTGGCAGTAGAGCCGTGGTATACGCGGTGGTTTAGAAATTGGAATACATCCTTTGGTCGGGAGGAGTTACAGAGGCGTATTAGGGCTTACCCTATAACACATGGGACAAACTGTTGAACAAATAATCACACGTTTCGACGGCGGCATTGCAGAAGACGACCGCGATACCGACTCGACTAAAGGTTCGCTTATTGAACACTTCGATCTCCCTGCGAGTAAGTTTAAGCTCGTGCCGAACCGATCAACCGAGACGGATGAGAATGATGGATCAACCGCAGACGGGATGAAGCAGTACGATGTGCGCCATTTTAAGCTCGGCGCAGACGGGAAGTTATACGGACTAGGTGAAAACGGGAGTGGACAGCCAAAAGTAGTATCGAAAGCAGACCCGACGACGGGCAACTGGACGCTTGAGGCGACTGCCGAAGGCAATGCGGCGAAGATAAACGGGAGCTTTGGAGAGTGGGATAATAGCGGCACGCGAGAGTGGTGGTTTATGCAAGGAACGAACCAGTTGGCGAAGTGGGCGGTTGGGGGATCTATCACGAACACTGCCGCCACGCTTGGCTCGACGATTGTAACCGTTGCACACCCCGTGGCCGGTACAGATGGTAATTTTTATACCTTCTATAACAACAAAGTCGTGCGTATCTCTTCATCGGCATCTGTTACGGACGATGTGATTACGGGTATTCCGAATGACATGCGGATTACGTCTGTCGCACCGTTTGGGGACTATCTTGCTATTGGATGTGCCTTCGGGACATCCGCAACCGCGACCCCCGCCGGTATCTCAAAAGTATTTATATGGGACCAAGTTGAGACGGCGACGTTTAATGATGTTTTGGACTGGGGGGAGGGTGCGTTACGAGTGTTGGGGAATATTGACGGGCATTTGGTGGGAGTATCAGATAAATATATGTCGTCTGCTCTCGGGCTTACGAAGGGATCTATGGTAGTGCGGACATGGAATGGAGGAACACCGAATGTACACACCGAGATTGTTGCGAACCAGACGGTAACACTTGGACGCTTCATACAGGATGTCGTTATCAAGAACAATCGTATGTATTGGGTGGCATCAGTTCCGTTCGACCAGTCAACAAGCACGGAATCGACCTTTAACCTCGGGATTTGGGGATTTGGACGTAAGAGCGAGGGGTCGGACTTTTCACTGTGGATCGACTACATAGAGCCGGATATAGATACGAGCAATTACCTTATTTCATCTTTCGGAGCCGCCGGAGAATACTACTTTATTAACCACTCGAATGACGGATCTATCGAGAAGACGGATGATACGGCGAACTTCACGCACACGTCCGTATACCAGACGCAGATATTGAACCACGGTAATAGTGCGCTACGTAAGAAACCGAAGGGGGTTACGGTGTATTTTGATCCGCTTCCAACAGCAGGACAGGTGTTTTTGAAGTATCGTAAGGACGAGGAGACGAGCTATACGACCATATTTACGCATACGACTGATAATTCTATGTCACATTCGGCGATCAATATTGAATCGAGTGGTGCGACATTCCCCGATTATAACGAGATACAATACCGGATTGAGAGTACAGGAGGAGCAGAAATAACGGGCTTCAAGCATCAATTCGAGTTGTTTGATGATGACCTTTATACACATGCCATTAAGTAACGAAGAACAAAAACGCATAGCGAGAATGGAGCGTGAGATCACACGACTTACGGTGCTTTTGCAGCGTAAGACGGGATCAGGTTCGGCGGATATGAAGGGGAACCTTACGAACCCGAGTAATGTGGGATCGGCGGCTATTGCGAATAATACGATCACGAACGCGATGATGACGAACGATGCTATCAAGCAGGCAGAGTGGGATTATGAAACGGCAACTGTGACGGTGAGCGCGGGAAACCCGACAGGAACGGACAGTGTGACGGCGAGTAGTATTATTGTGGGCTGGTATCCCACAGGCAATATGGATCAGTTTGTAGATAATATTTCGATTAGTGGCACGACACTTACGGTAACGCTTGCGGCACAGGCAGCGGCGGATAACACATTTACAGTCGTATTATTGAAGGTATAACACTATGGCAAGACTACAAATAGCAGGGGCAAGCCCCGGACGCGTACAAGCCGAGCGAGAGGCGGCTATTGCTCGTGGGAGGAATCCCGCGGAGATCTTTACGAGTTCGAAACCTGTCGTCCAAGCAACACCGGATGAACAGCAACGTTTTCGCGCACGAGCAGAACGGGACTTTGAGACGGGGAGGATTGAGGGGCGGCCATTTTTCCAAGCACCGGCCGGATTTGCGGATACGACAACGACTCCAACTGCGCCCATCACATCCGATGCTCTTACACCATCTGCGCCATTGCAGTTTGTATCGCCCGAGGATCCGCCTGTGTTTGACGTTGCTTCTCTCGGTGTGGAGGCGTTACCACAAGAGGGACTATCGGCACCGGAACAACAAGTGCAAAACCAGAGCGAGCTATTACAGCGTCTTCAAGGAGGGCTTACGGGAGAGGCGACCTTCCGCGCCCAAGAGGAAGAACGACGTGGTATTTCACAACTTGAGAGGACACAGCAGGATCTTTTTGCTCAGTTATCACAGTTGAAGGCAGAGGCGGCATCTATCCCGTTACAACTCGAAGCGGGCGCAGCAGGACGCGGGATTACGACTACCATACTTGGTAGGCAGGAGCGTGCGTTGCTGCGGCAGAACGCTATCAAAGCATTGACGATAAACTCGCTCTTTCAAGCGACGAGAGGACAGCTTGCCAGTGCGCTTGATGGGATTGATCGCGCGGTTGCCGCACAGTTCGATCCCGTTCGGGAGCAGATCGCGGCAGTGGAGCGTAATTTAGAGATCGTACAGGCATCTCCCGCATTTACGGCGGCGGAGAAGAAGCGTGCGGCGGCAACAAGCGCGGCACAGGCAGCGAAGAAGGCAGAGGTGGATCGTGCGGAAAAGGAGCAGGACAATATTTATAAGGTGGCATTGGAGGCGGCAAAGAATGGGGCGGATGCTTTGACCTTGCGGCAGATTAGTAACGCTGAGACACCGGATGAGGCGATTCAGTTGGCTAGTGCTGCGGGGGCTTTTGATCCACAACCAAGTGCCGTAGATCCAGTGACGGGAGAGCCAGTGCCGACAGGAACAGCATCGCAATTTAAGGCGGCCGGATTTGCTGCGCGAATGCAGCAGGCAAATCAAATATTTGATGAATTAGAAAACGAAGTTTTACCGCGTTTAACCTCGGTGACTTCCGTAGAACGAGGTTTACCGAATCGTTTTAAGAGTGATGCTGTACAAAAACAGGAACAAGCGGAAAGAAACTTTATCAACGCGTTGCTTCGCCGAGAATCGGGAGCGGCTATTTCTCCTGAAGAGTTCAAGAGTGCTGCATTGCAATATTTCCCAATGCCCGGGAATAACGAATCAGTCTTACAACAAAAGAAGCAAAACCGACAGCTAGTGCAGAGAGATATACAGAGTGAAGCAGGTACTGCATTCCAAGCACCGCCTCCTATAGTTTCTGACGAGCCAGATAAAAATATCGACATTTCCGGCGACGCAGAAGCGATACAGAGTGCTACAGAGCGGTTGCAAGCGATTGTACCACAAGAAGAAGAACAAGACGGAAACGGTTTCTTCGCTAATATTTCTAACAGTTTCTTTAGTTTATTCCGATAATATGCCACGAATGTCACCCGAACAAATAACACAAGCTCTCTCGGAAGGGAGAACCGAGCAAGAGGTTGAGAACTTTATCCGTACCGGGAAGGCGGAGGAGGGTTTTGATTTTTCGGTAGGACGGACTATTGAGAATATTCCTCGGAGCGCAGGGCGGCTTGTTGGCGATATTGCAGGGGTTGTGCGCCACCCCATACAAACAGCAAAAGGACTCGCCCGTGTTGCGGGGGGCGCTGTTGCAAAAGCTATCCCCGGAGAGCAGCCGATAGAGCGGTTGGCGCGGGCAGAAGAACGCCCGACAGAGTTTGATGCCGTGATTGACTTTTTCAAGGAACGGTTTGGCGGGGCGGAGAACATATTACGCACGTTAGAAGAAGATCCCGTTGGCTTCGCGGCGGACATTTCGAGTGTTCTTACAGGAGGCGGTGCTGTTGTAGCAGGGGCGGGGAAGGCCGCCAAAGTAGGCGCATTAGCGCGAGCGGGACGAACAGCAGGACGCGTTGGACGCGCAGTAGACCCTGTGGCGCAAGTTGCAGGACGCGTAGGAAGACGGGTAAAAGGTATCGGCGCACGAAGACGCGTTGCTCCGCTTGCGCGTTCTGTAGACGTACCCGCGACAGAGGCGGCAGGACGGCTTGGATTTCAACCACAGGAACTTACGGCGACTGTGCGCTCACAATCGAAGGTAGTGCCGATACTCGAATCGCTTGTTGGTAAAGGACTATTCGGGACGAAAATTGCAGACACGATGGATCGTGCGGTCATAAAATTACAACAAGTAGCGGATCAGTTAGTGCAGTCTACCAAACGATCCCCCGATTTAGTGAGTGTGGGGGAAAATATTGTGAAGGGTGCAGATGACTACCGCAGGAACTTTGAGACGGTAAAAAACGCCGCATATTCGGCACTGGATGCAGAAGCGAAACGAATACCGGCACAGTTAGACAACACGCGTGTTGCGCTGGAAGAGATCATAGAACGTAAGCAATCCGTTATCGGCGGCGGATCGGATCTTAAGTTTTTTACTGACAAACTCAAGGGAATTGTAGATCCAAAGAAACCACTTACCTTCGAGAACGTAAAACAGACCCGCACCGAACTAGGGCGCATGTTGAAGTCTGGCGATCCATTTGTAACGGGCAATCAAGGTCTGCTAAAACGCCTCTACGCTTCATTAAGTGATGATCTCGACGCAACAGCACTCGCAACACGACCAGAGCTATCACCCATCTTGCAAGAAGCAAACAAAGTGTACCGCGAAGGATTACAACTGATGAACAGCGAGTTTGGACGTAAGATACAGAAGTTTAAGAACCAGCCGGACAAGATCTTACCGGCGATTATAACCCCCGCCATGTCTTCTGAGGATATCCCGCGCATCTTCGAACTTATTGGGCCAGACAACGTGCCGAATGTTCAGGCGGCGGTATTGGAAGACATATTCTCGAAAGCAAAAAGCAAAGCGACTGAAGGATTTACGCCAACGGGGATTACAACACAGGTGAATAAGTATGGGGAGAAGCTGACGACCTTGCTTGATGCCGAACAGTTCAAAGCATTGAAAGATATTGAGACGGTATCAAAAAAGTTTGCGAAGGGTGCGAAGATTGCTGAGGGGTCACAGACTGCTTTTCTGGGGCGCATCTTCGGAGAAATGTCGCTTCTATTCGTAAATCCGTGGCTTGCGGCAAAAACGATATTTGGCGATGCGGTGTTCAGTAAGTTCGTGACCTCAAAAGCAGGGCAAGATTTACTTACCACGGGAGTTGGATTGTCACCCGGGACTGCACGAGCATTAGAACGAGGAGGAAGAGTGGTCGAAACTATTGCGCCGAGAGGTCGCGACGCATTTCAGGTAAGACGCGCGGTTAGGGTTTCGGAAAACGAACAGTAGCCGCCCCGTAAGCAACAGCAATAACCATGAGTACCAAAGCAACAGAGAGCCACTTTGCGAGAATTGCAACAAGCATAGCAACGAGCCATATGTTGCCGAATGTCACGAATTTCTTCATATATGCAAATTACTGCACATTAGACTGAATATGTCAAGTGTATAACTACTATGCCAGATACTAAAACACAAAGAGCGGCGGGGGAATCATATCACACCATCGGTAACTCCAAATCGGTGGTTAGAAGTTACCGATGGTGTGATATGAGCAATAGAGCGAAAAGTCGCTGTATACGACGAAAATTCGCTGTATACGGGAGGAACTTAGAGGGGGTTTGCGCTAGTAGCTTTCCACCCTTGAGGAAGATGGTCGATAAGCTACATAGAATAAGGGCTAAAAGATACTGTTTTTCAAAAAGTCCCTCCAACTCCCTCCCAATTCTATCGAGTTAGAGGGATTGAGGAGAAGGAATACAGTCCAGAGTAGTCCAGAGTAGTCCAGTTTTTACTAGTAGTTGAGTGTGTTGATTCACTTTGATTCACTTTGAATCAATTTGAATCACAAAAAACGACTAAACAACCACTATGCCAACCGTAGACCAACAATTAGCAAAGCTATTACAAAAAGGCGGGAATGACGCTCATTTGATGCTGCTCGATATGATCCAAGACTTGCAGGGGCAGGTTGCGAAGTTTGAGGGCAAGGTATCGAGTGTTCCGCAAGATGTCACCATACATGGTGCGGCTCTTGGCGGGGTGAATATGACGGTGGTGGGGCAGATTGTGGATAAGGTACTCAAGAATATTAAAGGAGAGAAAGGGGACACCCCTACCCGACAAGATTTGATGCGCTTGATCATTCCTCTTATTCCCGCCGCAATTCCGGGGCGAGATGGCGCAGATGGAACGAGTGTGAACCAAGCGGATGTGGTGAAGGAGGTACTTGGCAAGATACCAAAAGCAGAAAATGGAAAGGATGCTGATGAGGAGAAGATTATCGGGCAGATTGAGAAAGACTTGCCGAAACTTGGTACTGCTATGCGGGACGCGCTTGAACTGTTGCAAGGAGATGAGCGGCTCGACCAGTCGGCTATCAAGGGACTGAAAGAAGTGATGAAGGATGTGAAGACCGCAGGGCAGGTATTTATGCGGGGTGGATCGGCGGTGAACACCGTACAGTTCACTGATCTTTCGAGCAGTCTCGACGGATCAACCAAGACCTTCACCGTACCACGACGGCGATATATCGCACTCTTTGGGACGCAATTCCCGATTATCTACCGACCAACCACCGACTATACCGGCGACGGTACAGCACAACTAACATTAACGAGCGAGGTGAGCGCACCCGAGGCCGGGCAGAGCTTAATCTTGTTACATTCACGCGTATGATGAAAAAAATAACAGTATCATTAGTAGTCGCTGCACTCTTCACTGTGCTTATTGTTCCGGCCGTAACGCACGCTGATTTTGCGAGTTTTTGGGCGCGTTGGAGTGGGGTTGAAGGGACATCGCCACTGATTGATGCTCCGATAGAAGTGACGGATGAGCTCGTTGAACAGATTTTACTTGCCGCTCCCCAATTCCGATCTGAGCGTCATCTTTTACCAGAGGCAAGTAGCACCTACGACATTGGTAGCAGCACACGAGAATGGCGGCATGCGTATATCGACAATATCACCGCCACCAACACCACCACCACCGAACTCGATGCGACAACCGCCACTATCGGCACCCTCACCGTCTCATCCCTCCAAAATTGCCCCGGTATTACCGGCAGCACATCCGGCACGGCCACGACAACCGCGAACTGTGATGGGACGTTTCATGTGGGGAGCAGTACTGATGCTGCGCCCGGACTGGCGCTCACGGGCGACACGGACACGGGCGTACACTTCACGGGGGATAACATACTCGGGCTGAACACCGGCGGATCACGGCGGATGACGGTTGACGCGAGCGGGAATGTGGGGATAGGGACAACGACACCGCAGAGCTTACTGCATGTCTCAGGCGGCGCAATTAGACTAACAGATGGTCAACCCATCAACTGGGATGGCAATAATATCTTATTACACGATGGAACCGCTACTAATATCGGGGATGGGAGTGCGAGTGCTGTAGTCACACTAACAGGCGGCAACGTCGGTATTGGGACAACGACGCCAAATGCTGAACTGACGATAGGCGACGGAACAGATGATTTTAGTTTCGATATTTCCACAGACACACTCACGATAGAAACTGTTACAGTCGATGGTGCTGATGACCAGAGGATTTTGGTTGATGCGGGTGGTGGGGCAGGGAATATCGCAAGAGGGGCGGTGATGGTTCTTTACGGCAATGAACATGCGAGTGATGGAGATGTACTGTTCCAGATGGGCGAGACGGGGGAGTTTCAGCTTTTGAAAGGAGCGACTGGAGAGCGTGCGTTTGTGATGGATAAAGACGGCAACGTCGGCATCGGAAACTCCGCCCCAACCTCATCCCTGCACATCGGCACGGGAGATATTGGGCTGTCATGGGTCTTCGACGGAGCAACGGAAGATGGTATATCAATAGGAAGTGGCTTTACGGCAGGGAGAATGCATATAGAGGGGTCCGAATCAGCAGACCTTATACTCTACGACTCTGGCGGAACATCAAACGAGCGTATCATCTCCGTAGTCCATTCTGGAGGTTCAACCAGATTTGAATCACTCAATGACAGCGGTACGGGAAACAGCGAGTTCATCAGATTCGAACACAACACAGACGACCTCATCTTAAACAAAGACGGCAACGGCAACGTCGGTATTGGGACGGCATCGCCTACGCAACAACTGGATGTTAGAGGACACATAACAGTGGGGGGAACAGCGAGAAATGCTTTTATAGTCGAGGTTACGTCTTCAGGGGGTTCTCCGGTGTATTCTTTTGATGGTGATACGGATACGGGTTTGGGCAGTGCGGCGGCGAATAATCTGTCATTAACCACAGCAGGATCGGAGAGAGTTAGAATAGATGGCAACGGCAACGTCGG
>NZER01000130.1 GCA_002690445.1 Candidatus Pacearchaeota archaeon | reverse complement strand
TTGTTTTTTATAGTTAGAATATGATAGAAAAAAAGGAGGTTTGTTGTAATTTAGATTTATTATACTTGATTGGTTTTGTATAAAATGTTACAATGAAAGGAGGTGATAATGAGATTTAAAATATTTTTAAGTGTGTTGGTGTCAATTTTTGTTTGTCTAACAGCAGTTTCTGCGTTCTGGCCTTTTGATGGGGGAATTACTGGAAGTGCTATAGACAATACTAATCTTGAAGATTCTAATATTTGCAGAGATAGTGATGATGGTATTTTTTCAAATTCTGCTGGTGCAACTGGCCGAGTTTATGCTAGAAGTGTGAAGTATGTTACAGATAAATGCAGGGGGAAGAAAAAAGTAAGAGAATATTACTGTAATGAGAGAACAGGCAGGAGAAAAGGAAAAACAATAAAATGTCCTGGCGGGTGTGTTAGTGAGGAAATTGAGATAGAGGGAAAAACCTATACAGCAGGGAAATGTGTGCCTTTAAATCCTTCATGTGAAGAAATTGATGGGGGAGTTAAAGATGAGGCTGGAAGGAAACATAGAAACAGGTGCGGAAAAGGAGTTGATAGAAATACATTTACAACATATTCTTGTAATGCTGGTCAGACAGCAGTTCTTGCAGATATAGAAGATTGTTCCTTGCTTGAGAACGGCAGGTGTACTTCAGGAGGATGTGCAGGAGATTGTGTTGATAGTGATGCAGAAGATGATAAAGATGCTGCTGGTTCTGTGACTGTGACAAAAGGTGGTGAAGAAAAAACTTACCTTGATGTATGCGGTGAAGCTGGTTTGAGAGTAAAACAATATAAGTGCAGTAACGGGAAAGAGAAAGTTGTAAAGGTAGGCAGTAGTCCTTGGGTTTCTTGCGGGCAAGATAGGGTGTGTGTTACTGATGAAGCAACAGGAGCAGGATATTGCCAGAGTAAGGGAACAGCAGGAGAGACTATAACTTTAAAGGGTTTGCGAAGAATTGTGCAGTCATTGCAAGATAGAATTGCGGTATTAGAAGAAGCTGTTTCAAACTTAGGAAGTTCAGCATAAACTTTTTTATTTTTTTATTTTTATTTTTTGGATTTGATTGGGGGGGTGGATTATTTAAACCGCACCCTTCGGGTGCGTAGATAGTTGAAATTAGGAATTTCAAAAATTATACTAATTTACCCCAAAATAAAAATGGCTCTGCCAATTTTTATTTTGCCTTAGCGCCTTACGGCGCCAAATGATCTGGAACTGATCTTTCCTCGCGGGGGTTAGCTTTTCTTTGAACTTATTGAGCCCTTAATCTGGGTAGGACTTGTTCAATTTAACTAGGGACTGAAGGCGATAAAATAATTTATAAAGAGTGGATTCTATTAGTAATTATGAAAAAGAGTGGTGTGCTGTTGCTAGCTGTGTTGTCTGTGGTGTTTATGCTGGGTTTTGTTTTTAGCTTGGGTTTTATTTTTAATCTTAATCTTGTTTCTGGTTTTGATATTGATATTCATAATTTCACGTTTCAGGAATCTTATTCTCCGTATCAGTTGATTGGGGGTGAGGTGAACTTGACAATTTCTGAAGCTGATTTTAATGCGTTGATGACATCTAATTTAGATGTGAGTTTGGAGATTTCGTTAGAAGATTTTTTAGATGATAATGGGGGGGATTATGATTGCACGCCAATGGATTGTTCTAATGATTATTCTTTTTCAAATTCTGTTGTGGAGAAGACATTTAGGGTTGGGACTGATGTTTCTTATGTTGGGTTTGTTTTGAATGGAAATGGAATTGAGGTGACAGGTTTAAGTTTTGAGTTGGAAAGTGATTTTGGACAGGGGACGCAGCTTCCGCTTAGGATGGAGTTTTTTGAAGCTGATTTCTGGGAGTATGCTGAGTTTTCAGAGGAATATGCAACAGCAGATTATGGGTGTTATAGCCAGGGGAGCGGGGCGGCGGGTCCGTTGATAAGGACTTCGAAATATTGCGAGGAGATTGAAATCCCGGAGACAAATTCGCTGGAGATTGGAGCGTTGGTGGATGATGATGATACTAAGAGTTTGAAAATGACTGTTTATTCTGATTTGGTTGGGGCGTCTCTTGGTCAGTGCGAGTTTAATCCGACAGTGGAAGAAGGGTGCAAGGTTTATGCTGATACAGGTGATACTTATTCTGAGGGGGATTATTATATTTGTGTTTCTGCTGTTTCTGGTGAGACTACAGATTATCATTTGTATTCTGAATCGTCTGGAACAAATTGTGGTTTTGTTTATTCTTCTTCGAGTGAGTCAACTAAGGATTATGGAATTTTTGCAAGTGCGGCAATGTATGAGGCAGCTAAGACCGGTGGGGTGAATAATTTGCAGATTTCAGCTGAGGAGTTTAATGATTTTTCTGTTTATGCTAATGAGGTTGTGAATGAAAGATATGGGGGGGATTGTTCTGACGGGTGTGTTTTGCCTGTTGGGATTGTTGGTGTAGCTCAGAATTTGAAAATTAAGAATTTGGTTTTAGATTATTCGATTTCTGGGGAGGGGGATATGGATCCGGATGATAAGATTTATGATTTAGATGTTGTGCCTGCGTTGGTTGATTTTTCTGGTGTTTTGGATTTTGAGTTGCTGGATGTGAGGGCTAATCCTGGAGATGATGAGTTTATTTTGTATTTGGATGGAGATGAGCTTTTTAGTGCGGACATTGAGATTTTGCCGGCTCCGATTATAAGGCAGATTGCTCCGCGTTATCCTCCAGCAGGTGTGCCTGTTACTTTTTATGCGAGTGTTGATTATAATGGGACTATTGATTCTTATGTTTGGGATTTTGGCGACGGGACTAGCGAGACAACTGTGAACAGGACTGTTGTGCATACTTATGACGAGATAACTAATTATACTTTGGAGTTGGAGGTTTTTGCAAAGAATCTTTCTAATTCCGCGAGTGTTACTATTAATGCTGTTAGTCCGCAAGAAGCTATTAATGTGACCTTAGATGAGAAGAATGGGTTTTTGGATGAGGCAGTTAAGAAGATAAATAAATTTCCAGTGTGGCATCAGGAGGCGCTTAAGGAGGCTGTAGAGATTGATTATTATCGAGATGAGTTGCAAAGGTTAGAGAAAGATTTTAATGATGCGTTTGAAGATTCTGAGTATGTTGATATTGCTCTTGAGCTTTATGATCTTGATGTGCCGGTTTCAGTTTCTGTTATTGAGCAAACAAGCGGGCCGTTATTGACTGAGCTGGATGATATTGATCCTCTGCCAGTTCAGATGATTGGCGGGGGGAGTGAGGAAGATCTTGAAGTGTATCAGGATCCGATTTTGAGGTGGCAGATAGATAATATTGCGTCAGATATTTTGTTTAAGAGGATTGTGATGGTAAGTGCGGGGGGAGAGATCGAGGATGTGATGATGGTTTATTCTGTAGATGTGAGTTCTAGTGCAGGCGAGGAGAGTTTTTTTGTAATTGATAAGAATGTGAATGGGCTTTTTTTTAAGGGGAATGTTCGGGCGCGGGGGGAGGGGGATGCAAGTGTGATTGTTATAAATGAGGGGGAGACAAAGAGTTTTAGTTTTTATTATCTTGCTGATGTTGATTTGGAAGAGAGTGTGATGTTTGTTTCGCCTAAGTTGAGTCATTTGGTTTTGGAGCCGATTATTGATGAGAGTTGTGATTATGATAATGTTTGCGAGGCGGGGGAGGATTCTTCGAGTTGTAGGAGTGATTGCAAACCGATTGTTGGAATGATTTTGTGGATGGTGGGGGCTTTTGTTTTTGTTTTGATTTTATATACTTTGATGCAGGTTTGGTATAAGTCTAAGTATGAGAAGTCGTTGTTTAAGGATAGAAGGCAGTTGTATAATCTTTTGATGTTTATTGTGAATGCGCGGACGCGCGGGATGAGTGATGGGAAGATTAGGTCGGCTTTGAGGAAAAGCAAGTGGTCAGGGGAGAGGATTGCCTATGCTTTGAAAAAGTCGCGGGGAGAGAGAACTGGGATGTATGAGATTATTCCGGTTGAGAAAATTTTTGCAAGGTGGAGGCAGAAGAAGGCAGATAGGAATTTTGTTACTGGGAATATGCAACAAGATACACAAAACATTAATAAACCATTGATGAGAAGATAAGTGATGGTGATTAAAATAATAAAGAATTTTGCAAAGAGAATTTTTGCTGGAATTTTTAGGAAAAAGGGCGAGATTAAGCTGGGGTTTTACGGGCCTCCGAATGCAGGGAAGACTTCTTTGGCGAATAAGATTTGTCAGGATTGGCTTGGGGAGGATTTGGGGGCGGTGAGTAAGATTCCTCATGAGACAAGAGAAGTTCAATTTAAAGAAAAAGTTTTGATTGAGAAGGATGGTAAGAAGATTGAGTTTAAGCTTGTGGATACTCCGGGTATTGCGACTAAGATTGATTTTGAGGATTTTTTGAAGTTTGGTGTTAAGAAAAAGGATGCGAAGCAGAGGGCGAAAGAGGCGACGCACGGGATTATTGAATCTATAAAGTGGCTGGATGATATGGATGCTGTGATCGTTGTTTTAGATTCTTCTACTAATCCTTATTCTCAGGTTAATATTACAATTATTGGAAATTTGGTTGCGCGGAAGATTCCTGTTTTGATTGTTGCGAATAAAATTGATTTGCGGAAAGCTGATATTAAGAAAGTTGAGGGGGCGTTTCCTGAGTATGATGTTGTTGGGATTTCTGCTAAGACCGGGAAAAATATTGAGGAGTTTTATGAGGGTTTGTTTAAATTAGTTAAAAAGGCGAAATGATAGATAGTGGAGATTGGAGAGTCTATGCTGAGTATGATGTGAAAAATAGACCGGCGAGGGTTGCAGTTTTTGAAGTAGATGAGGGTGCAGGGCAAGCTCGATTAAAGGTGGTGAATAGAAAATCTAGAAGGCCTGTTGATAGGTTTACTTGTGAAGCTGAGCCTATTAATTTTTATCTTATAGGTGGTAGGGATACTGGATTTGATTTGGCCTTGAGTCATCCTTTAGATAGAATAAATTATTGCCGTTGTCGGGAGTTAAGGAGAGCGGTTAGTTTAGTGGAAGGAGATTAAATAAAAAACATTTAAATAATACTAAAACAAAGTAATAACATGGCAAAGAAAAAGAAGGCGAGTAATAAGGGGAGGTCAAAAAAATCTGCAGGAAAACTGGGGGGGAATTTGACAATTCATTTTATGCCTTATTCTGAAATTGCGCATATTGATAGTTTGGAAAGGATTAAGAAAATTTTAGGTATTGTTTTGCAGAATAAGATTATTATTTTGCAGGGTAAGTTGACATTGGAGGAGGAGACGAGATTGATTGAGAACACGATGACGCTGATTGGAAATATTAAAGGGTTTCAGGGGGTTGAGATTGCGACGATTTCTGGAGAGAATGAACATGGGAATTTGTTTAATAAGGTGAGACATAATATTGCGAGAATTTTAGTTGGTGAGCAGGATGCTCTTACAATTATTGGGCCAGCTTCGGTGGTTAAGGAGATTAAGCGGGATCCGAAGAAGATGGAAATGATGCTGAGGAAATAAGTATTGCCTGGAGAATACAAACTTTTATTAATTCTGGATGTTGTTTAGATGCATGCCAATGTCATTTTTCAATTTTTGATAAATAAACAAACAGGAAAAACCAAAAAATGCCACACCAATGTGTTCATTGTTCGAAGATTATAGATGCTAGTAGTCGGGAGATTCTGGAAGGGTGCGGGGATTGCGGGGGGAAGTTCTTTTTTTATATTCGGGATGAGCAGGCTGAGAAATTGAAAGCAGAGAAGAAGCTGCCGATTCCGGAATTTGAAAGTGTTGATAAGCAGAAAGTTGAGGAGGATGTTCGAGAGATTTTGGATATTAAGGATGAGGAAAAGCCGGTGATTTTAGATTTTGAAAGTATACGAGTTTTGCAGCCGGGCAAGTTTGAGATTGATCTTGTGAGTTTGATTAATCAGCGTCCGATTGTTTTTAAGTTGGAAGAGGGAAAGTATATTATTGATATTGAGAGTTCGCTTCCTCGTAAATAATTTTGTAAGATATTAGGTAAGACAAGAGCAAAAATCTCCGCTTTTTTCTCATGATTCACTCTTGTCGGTTTTGTGGCATCAGATAAAACAAGAGCAAATCATTCGCGGCTCCCGGTTTTTGCTGAACTTTTTGTGAATGTCTAATCCCCTTTCTCACATCGTAAAATACCAAACCAAAAAGAAATAAAATGCTGTGTGTAATATAAGGAATTTGTAACTGATAATAAATTTTATTGGAGCAAAATGGGAAAGCGACGTAAGGAGCGGATTTTGCGAGGATTATTTATCTTCTGATTTTTAGTTTTTTTGGGGAAGTGCATTTCTGTTGATTCAGTATCTCCGATGAGTTTTTACTATTTTGGAATTCACATAACTCACAAATCACTCTTGTAATTGTGGAAGAAAATTGTCAAGAGTAATTTGTTCGCCCACTAAGTTCGACTATTGTCGAAAACCCCAATTCGCGTTTAGGTTTTTTTATTTGGCGTTTATTTTAGTCAAAACCTAAGCGCTCACCCTTTCCATCCCTCCTCAACCCCCCAAAATTTAGGAATTCCAAAATTCATTTATAAACATCGGAGATACTGTGATTAAAGATATGTTTTTATATGGTTTTTTCTTTATTATAGTATGGTCAGTGTTAATTCTGTTTTAAAACAGGAATTGGAAAGAATTTCTCTGTCTAAGGCAGAGATGGGGGAGCTGGAGGGGCGGGCGGGG
>NZER01000129.1 GCA_002690445.1 Candidatus Pacearchaeota archaeon | reverse complement strand
GCGATTTGCTCTCGACAAATTTTTCTCCATCTTCGAGAGTGAATCGCGAGTTGGGCGATTTGCTCTCGACAAATTTTTCTCCATCTTCGAGAGTGAATCGCGAGTTGGGCGATTTGCTCTTGACCATCTGTGGGTGGGTGGGCGGGTCTACATCCTTTACAAGAGCAAATTGTGAGTCAGGACTCATAAAACCAAATCGCGAGTTAGAACCTTCAAAACCAAATCGTGAATTAGACAAACTTTTTTTCATAGTTAACAAACTTCACTAAACTTTATAAACATAAGTTTTATTGTTAAATCATGGAATTAAAAGGAAGTGAAACAGAAAAAAACTTGTTAAAAGCATTTGCAGGAGAATCCCAAGCAAGAAACAGGTATACTTATTTTGCATCTATAGCAAAAAAAGCAGGCTTCGAGCAAATAGCAGCAATATTCGAAGAAACAGCTGCAAATGAAAAAGAACATGCAGAAATATTTTTCAAACATCTTGAACCAAGTCAAGGAGATCTTCTTAAAATCGAAGCAGAATATCCGGCAGGAAAAATAAGCACAACAAAAGAAAACTTACTAGCAGCAGCAGAAGGAGAAAAAGCAGAATGGGAAACAATCTACCCAAACTTTCAGGAAATAGCAGAACAAGAAGGTTTCAGTGAAATTGCCACCTCATTCAAAGAAATAGCAGAAGTAGAAGAACAGCACGAAAAAAGATATAGAAAACTTCTAGAAAATCTAAAAAATGACCAAGTTTTCAAAAAACAAAAAATCGTAAAATGGAAATGCCGAAACTGCGGTTATGTTCACGAAGCAAAAGAAGCACCTAAAACCTGCCCTGCTTGCGATCATGCACAATCTTATTATGAATTGCTTTGTGAAAATTACTAAAATTTAAATACCTAAGAAAATTAAAATAAATATGGAATTTAATGTAGTTATTGAAAAAGGAGAAGACGGTTACTTAATATCTGAAGTGCTTGAATTAGATGGATGCCATACACAGGCAAAAACAATGGACGAGCTCATTAAAAGAACAAAAGAAGTTATTGAACTATGTTTAGAGCAACAAGGAAACGCTAAACCAGTAAATAATTTTATAGGAATCCAAAAAATAGAGGTAAACAAAAATGCGGCTGCCCCAGTTAACCGCAGTTGAGTTAATAAAAATCCTTAAAAAAATGGGCTTTAATATTTTAAGACAAAAAGGGAGTCATATATTCCTTAAACATCAGGATGGAAGAACAACAACAGTCCCAAACCATCCAGGAGAAAAATTAGATAGAGGACTATTAAACAAGATATTAAAAAAAGACCTCAAAATTTCAAGACAAGAATGTAAAAATTTAAAATGACAACACAAAAACAAATCTGGAAATGCGAAGTCTGCAGAAACATAATTGAAATTCTCCATAAAGGCACAGACTCCCTAGTTTGTTGCAACACCCCAATTAAATAAAAAACAATTTTAGATTTAACAAAATATCAGAAAACGCAAAGCACGAAAGGGGCGAGCGATTTGCTCATTTCCGAACATGCGAGGAAAACATGGAACATCTTTGATGTTACTTCCGATTACGTTCCTCCACAAAAGAGGGAGTGAATTACGAGGAGGGACTCACAAAACCAAGTAATAAAAATCAATATGACAAAAAAACACTTTACAAAAGAACAAGCTAAAGAAATAGGAGAACAACTCGGAATTAAATGGGATAAATTTGATGTTGAACAATTCCGTACAGGCATGGATGTTGAACTAGAACACGGCACAATTGACCCCACCTCAAATGTAACTGACGATGACCCACTAGTCACCAGCAAAATCTCCCTAGCTCATTTAAACGAATTCCCCGACTACTACACCCGACTCGAAAAAATGGAAAAAGAAGCTGATGCTTTTTGGGAAGACAAAAAGCAGAAGTAAACACGACTCACTAAAAACTTATAAACCCAAAAAACTAACAAACAAAATGACAACACAAAAACAAATCTGGAAATGCGAAGTCTGCAGAAACATAATTGAAATTCTTCATGAGGGCGCGGACTCTTTAGTCTGCTGCAGCAAACCAATGGTTCTGCAAAAAGAAAACACAGCAGAACAAGAAGGAAAAGAAAAACACGTCCCAATAATTGAAACAGATGCAGAAGGCATCACAATCAAGGTCGGCTCAGTTCCCCACCCCATGGAACAAGAACACTACATAGAATGGATTGAAATCTCAACTCAAAAAGGCTCATCAAAAAAATTCCTCAGACCAAGAGACAAACCAGAAGCAAAATTCCCACTCAAAGCAGATCCATCAGAAATCACAGCTCGAGCTTACTGCAACCTGCACGGGTTGTGGACAAGTTAAAACAAATTAACAATTAATGGAACAAACAACAAAAACACAACAATATGCAGTAAGAGCAGAACAGTCAGGCCCTGAACAAATTCCTCTTAGATTAGAAATTCCTTTTCCAGTATTACAAGAAAAACAAGATACTTTTGATGATTATAATTCTGGAGCTCTTCGAGGATATAAAATCCCGCTTACTATTGCAATGGATAAGCTAAGAGAACTAGGAATTCCAATACCCCAACCCAATAGATTTCAATAGGGGGCATTTATTACTGACCATCTTTTACCACTAACCAAATTCAAAGATAACGGATACACTATTAAAGATCTTGATGTCCAGAACTTCAGAGTCGGCAAAGACAGCCTCACCTTAGAATGTCTAGTCCTAGATTTTAACTGGGGTGATGATTAATTTCCTTACGCAACAACCTTCTTCTTACTCAAAATTATCTCATCAAAAACTTCAACCAATTTTTTAACAAACACATTTTCAAGATTTAACTTATACAGCTTTGCATTCCCAATCACTCTAGTAGGAACTATCACTTTTGTCCTTAATAAATCATCAAAAATTCTAAACAGCGTAGTTCTTCCAATCTCAGCTCCTTCAGCAATATCACTTATACTATAGTCCAATTCTCGTCCTTCTATTAAAAACTCAAGAACGCGAATTTGCGGAGTATCTCCCAATGCTCTTCTAAATAAAGTTTCCATATTTACTCCATATAAAAAATCTTTATAAATGTTCCGTTTTTGAGACACTAATGTTCCAAAAATAAAACGCAGCGGCGCCGGTCAAATCCTTATAAAATAACGATTTTTCTGCACTAATTAATTGTCGCATCGCAACAGGGTGGGAAAAAATTTCACTCTTGACAAACCAGGGGGATTACGATTTCAAGAGTAAAATTTTTTATAGGCGAGCGATTCGCGCTCGACAAATTTCTCCCCATTTTCGAGAGTGAATCGTGAGTTGGGATACTTTAGAAAAATCGCAAAATTAGAGGATTTGACCGACGCCAACGCAGCAAAAAGTATTAAATATAAAGTTACCCTATCATACTATGAATCTAAAAGAGACGATCATAAAAAGGTTTCTCAGAAAATTATTAAACCTCAATATCTAGGGCAGAAGACACACTGAACTTAGAAATCTACAAAAAGCTCTTCCAGCACATTTACGAGGAACAAAAGAACACAAAAATGCAATAAAAGAATTACTAAAAAGACAATTCATAAACATTAAAATCTCAACAGGAGAAAGACATATTTCACTTAACAGCCACAAAGCAAAAGAAATTTATGAATTTTTAGAAATTGAAAAATAATAAAACCCACAAAACCTAAATACCACCCCATCCTCCCCAAAACATGATAAACCAACTAATAACTCAAATCAATAAACTCAAAGACTCAGAAGCAGCAAAAACAATAGACACAAGAATAAAAGAATTTGAACAACAAGGCAAGAAAAAAGAGCAGGATGTTTTTTCTGAATTATGCTTCTGTCTAATGACAGCCAACTTTGACGCAGAAAAATGCATAAGAATCCAAAAAGAACTTGACAGAGCAAAAGGATTTGAAATCCTGCCCCAAGACAAACTTGCCCAAGAACTAAAAAAATCAGGACACCGCTTCCCAAACACCCGCGCCAACTACATAACCCAAGCCCGCTCCTGCTCACTTGAACTGCACAACGCAATAATGAAAAAAGACGGCCAGCAAATGCGAAACTGGCTAATTGAAAATGTCAAAGGACTCGGCATGAAAGAAGCTTCCCACTTTCTCAGAAACATTGGCTACAAAGATGTCGCAATCATCGACTTCCACATCCTCGACCTGCTTGAAAAACACAATTTAATAAAAAAGTTAGATTCTGGTTTTAACAAATCTCGGCAAACACCTCCACAAAATAGGGTGGGTTTTCAGCCAAAGGCTGAATCAAGTGGGGAATTATTAAAACCAGAAGAATCAGAAAACCTGCCAATCATAAAATCAAAATCCCTAACAAAAGACAAATACCTAGAAATTGAAAAAATCCTCAAAAACCTAGCAAATCAAACAAACCTAAACCTAGCAGAACTTGACCTCTACCTCTGGTATCTTGAAACTGGGAAGATACTCAAATAAACCCAAAAACCTATTAAACCACAACTTCTTAAAAAAACAATGCCGCACAAATTCCTCCCTCACACAGCAGACATAAAATTCCAAGCATCCGGAGAAACATTAGAAAAAGCATTTTCCTCTTCAGCAGAAGTACTCAAAGAAGTAATTACAGAAAAAATTAATATCAAAGAAAAAATAAAAAAGGAAATTTCAGTGCAAGGAAAAGACCACGAAGCCCTGCTTTACAATTTCCTCGAAGAATTCCTCTTCCTACTTGACTCAGAAAACTTCCTGCTCAGCAAAATAAAAAAAATCAAAATAACCCAAGACAAAACAAGTCAATACAAATTAATTGCTGAAATCACAGGAGACAAGGCATCAAAATACAAATTCACAAATAATGTCAAAGCAGTCACCTACAGCCAGATGTTTATCAAAAAACAAAAAGATAAATACACCTGCCAAGTTGTATTAGATGTATAAAATGCAAAACATAAAAAAAATATCAGAAGTAAAATGGGAAATAGAAAAAGCTGGAGCTATGCAAGTCCCCGGAATAATCTTTGCATCTGAAAAACTCCTAGCTGACATGAAAAAAGATATAACAATAAAACAGATTCAAAATGTAGCCAAACTTCCCGGAATAATCAAGGCAAGCATCGCCATGCCAGACGCCCACCAGGGCTACGGCTTCCCAATCGGCGGAGTAGCTGCATTCGACTTAAACAAAGGAATAATCTCACCAGGCGGAGTCGGCTACGACATTAACTGCGGAGTCAGAATCTTAGCAACCAACATTCCAGTAAAAGACTTCCAGCCAAAACTCAAAACAATTCTCCACGACTTTAAACGAACAATCCCGTCCGGAGTTGGCAGAGGACATAAAGAAAGATTATCAGACGAAGATCTTGACGAAGTTCTGACAAAAGGCGCAGAATGGGCAGTTGAAAACAACTACGGAACCAGAGACGATTTAGAAGTCTGCGAAGAATACGGGAAAATATCCCCCGCAAACCCCGCAGATGTTTCCCAAAGAGCAAAAGCCCGCGGAAAACCCCAGCTCGGCACCCTCGGAGCAGGTAACCATTTCATAGAAATTCAAAAAGTAGAAAATATCCTCGACCAAAAAACAGCCCAAACTTTTCAAATAGAAAAAGACACAATCGTAATCATGATTCACTGCGGCTCCCGCGGACTCGGCCACCAAGTAGCAAGCGACTACATAAAACTCATGGAGCAAAACACAGACATATCAAAACTCCCAGATCGAGAACTTGTCCACGCCCCAATTAGCTCACAACTCGGACAAAAATACATCTCAGCAATGAACTGCGCAATCAACTTCGCCTTTTGCAACAGGCAAATGATCATGCACCACATCCGCCAAATTATAAAAAGACATTTTCCAAAAAACAAAAACCATCTTATTTACGATGTCTGCCACAATGTTGCAAAATTCGAAGACCACATAGTTAACAGAAAAAAACAAAATGTCTGCGTCCACAGAAAAGGCGCAACCCGTGCCTTCGGCCCGGGCAGAAAAGAAATCCCGCTCATCTACAAAAAAATCGGTCAGCCAGTTATCATCCCAGGAAGCATGGGAACTGCATCCTACCTCTTAGTTGGAACAAAAAAAGCAGAAGAGCAAAGCTGGGGAAGCACAGCCCACGGAGCAGGCAGAGTCATGTCCCGCTCACAAGCAATCAGAACATTAAACCCAGAACAAATCAAGTCAGAACTCAAACAAAAAGGAATTGAAATAGAAGCTGGCTCACCAAAAGGAATCAGCGAAGAAGCACCCCAAGCCTACAAAGATGTTGACGAAGTTGTCCGCGTCTCAGACCAAACCGGCATCACAAAAATCATTGCAAAATTAAGACCGCTGGGCGTTGTTAAGGGTTAAAAAATAATTTTGGGCAA
Source organism: Candidatus Pacearchaeota archaeon (assembly GCA_002690445.1). The sequence continues at coordinate 3,555 of NZER01000129.1, read as the reverse complement.
ACTTAACAAGAATTCAATGTTTTTAAGGATTTCCTCCCTAACAGTATCTCCGATGTTTATAAATGAATTTTGGAATTCCTGAATTTGGGGGGGTTGGGGAGGGGGGATAGGGCTGGTTTTTCGTCGTAGACGAAATGTTAGTGGGTATGTGAATTCCAAAATAGTAAAAACTCATCGGAGATACTCCCTAATCCAAATCAAACTTCAACTCGAGCTCCGCCTTGTCGGCTTTCGCTCTCGCACACATTTTTATTAATATCCAATACCTTTTCTTGCATCGTAAAATGCATAATTAATAATAAGTAAAATGCTAAATAGAACATCGGGAATTTGCAATTAATATTTATCACAAACACAAAAAAATCACAACTCCCCACCCTTCACCGCTGTCGGCGCCTCCCCCCCATGCCAAGTAAACCTCGGCCTCACCCTCATCGGATAAATCCTTTCTGAATTATCATCAAGAATCAACGCACTCCCTTTCAACCTCGGCAGCTCATTCAACTTCTGATTAATACTCTCATAAAAATAAGACTGCATAATCTCATTCAACGCCTTCACATCCTGCTCAGCAGTTACCCTATGAGAAATAACAATATCTGACTGAGTCATCGCATCAGTATGAATCTTGCCCGGCTGCTGTGTTGCTAAAACCAAGGAAATCCCGGGCTGCCTCCCCTCCCGCAGCAGCTGAACCAAAGCAGCACTTGCCGGCGTCTCCCCCTCCTTCGGCAAAAACTCGTGCGCCTCGTCAATAAAAATCCAGACAATCGGCATCTCCCTCTTAATATTAAACTGCGCATAATCCAACCCGTGCTGAACTGCCTGAATCTCCTCATTCTTCCTCGCTGCCATCCTCTCATCAAACAACCTCTTAGAAACAAGTCCAATTATCAAACCCCTCACATTAAAATTCCCAGTAGAAGCATACATAGATAAATCAACAACAGTTGTAGTTCCTGCATTTACTAAATCCCTAATCGCAGTCCCCTTTTCCTCAGAAAAAACCTTCCATGTCTCAGCTGCATCAAACAAAGCCACAGCAGAATTTTTAACATCCTGCGACACCCCCGCCACCATCCCAATCATTTTCCGGATATCATCAAGGCTGTAGCCAGAAGCAAACGACTTAGAATTTGATGTTGCCTTCACAACATCACTATTTTTGGGTGGGTGGGTGAGCGATTTAGTTTTGACTACCTCACTATCACTAACAAAACCAGATCGTGAATTGGGTCGTTTGCTTCCACCACCATCCCCACCCCCCTTCAACTCCCCAATCACACTTTCAATAACAACAGCAATCGGCTCTGTAAACTCCAGCTCAAAAAGCGAAATCCAGTCACTTGCCTCTAATTCAGAAATCTTAATCGCAAACTCAGCATCAACATCAATCCCCTTTTCTTTATACTCCTGAAAATAACCAAACGGAGCAAAAACCTTAACAGGCACATTCTTAGCTCCCAACCCCCACTCTTCCAACAGCTCCCTGTCTTTTTCATTTTTATATTTCATTGTCCAAAAAATTCCCATTGTATCAAAAATCAACGGCGCAATATTCCCTGCAGCTTCCTTTTTCAAATCAGAGATCGCTTCTGCAATTGCTCCCAAAGTATATGACTTCCCAGATCCCCTCTTCCCTGCCACCAAAATCACATGACTCCTTGCCACATCTAAAAAAATCGGATTACTAAGCGAAGTCAAATTCCCCATTGTCACATAACTTTTCCCAACATAAGCCAACCCCTTCTTCCCAAACAACTTCTTATCACTTTCATCACGTCCAACTATCACATCAAATGGCATAAATCAACAAACATAACTGGCTTTTTATATTTTTATGAGTTAGTACGCCAGTCAAATCCTCTTATTTCGCGATTTTTCTGAACCAGATACATTCAGCATTTTACGATGTGGGAGAATGAATTAGGACTTACTAAATTTTTTAGAACAACAAGACGCTTGCGTCTTGGAGTTAAAGCAAGAATGAAATCCAATAAAAAACAAACAAAAAATCACCCCGCCTCCCAAATAAACAACCGCACCTTTTTAGGTGCATAATTATCATACTGCCCAGCAATCACAATATCCTCAACAAAAACATCCTTATCTATCGTAGCTATCACATCATCATACAACGGCTTACAATGATCCCCCAGATCACAAACCCTTATACGCGACACAAAAGCCGCAGGAATCTTAGTCCTTGCAAAATCATTCAAATCCTCCAAGTTCTCATCATCCTCGTCACCAGACACAACATCCAAAACATTCTGTCTCAACCCACTCTCCAAAGCAATATCCAACAAAACCTCTCTCTGAAGAGAATACACCCGCTCTGAAATATCTTCCTTATCAACACTCTGCGAATATGTAACAAGCAAAACCCCGCTAACTAACATAATCGCAATTGTCGCTTCCAAAATCCGAATCCATCCTTTTTTATTATTTTTCATTTTTTCACTTCTTATCTGCCTTTATTTATCCCCCTACAGCAAGGGAAACAGGAATTACTTAATCACGCAAAGCGCGAAATAGGTGACGCCGATGTTGACGAGAACTCTGTTCTCGTCTTGCTTTTTCAAGTCACCTGTATAAATAAGCAAACAAAGTTCGCCTATCTACACCACTGAATGTGGTGCTACCACACCTTCAAAGTAAACCTCTCATTTATAATCCTCCCATCTTCTGAAAACAAAACTTCCTCTATAAAATCCTCAGCAACAATGTCCCCCTCCTCCGGCACCACCCCCTCCATTGTAATCAAATCTGACACAATTGAAAAATCATATGCTTCCGGAAAATTCATCTCCTCTTTCAAATCCGCATAACTCCCCTCAATACCATAATAAGCATCATGCATCTTCATCAACTTCTTATGCGAAATAATCTTCTTCTCATCAATATCTCCCAGCTCAGGAAGCATCAAATCGCAACCCACAATCACATCTGATTCGTCAAAAACAGAAGAAACCATAACATAATAATAACGATCTATTGATCCAATTTGCAACTCACTTAATGCCTCATCAAAAAAAGAATCTTTTTCAAGACCATTTACACCTTTCACCAAACTATTTGTTAAATCATATTGAAACCACGACTGATCCAAACTATTTTTAACACAAGGATCAGGAGTGCCTTCCGCAGGATCATATGACTGCAAAAAAAACCTAACCAACTCTGTCTCTGTCTGCTCTTCAAAAGAATCATGCAACCCCGCCACCACACTCCCCTGCAAAGTCCCAATCTTATACGGCTTAATATAAATCAGCAAAAAAACCACAAACGTAAAAAACAAAACAAACGCCGTGATCATCTCTAAGTGGCCCGCACCTTTCTTCCCTCTTTTCATAATCTAACAACAAGATAGAACTTTATAAAACTTTCAATGCTTACAGTATCTCCGATACTTATAAAGAAAAATAAAAAAGAATTTTTCAGACTAATTTTTTGGGGCGGGGCGGTGGGAAAAAATTTCACTCTTGACAAACTAAACACTCTATTCCAAGAGCGAAATTTTTTGTGGGAAGGGTGAGCGTTTAGGTTTTGACT
>NZER01000128.1 GCA_002690445.1 Candidatus Pacearchaeota archaeon | reverse complement strand
CCGAATCTCCAAGGGTATCGCCCGTTGGACATCCGATTTCACGCCACCAGCCAGACCGTACTCCACGGTCAACGATGAGTTTTTTAATGACTATGACAAGATAGCTGCCACGGGGATTGGGAGCGGTTTGGTGTCTCTCGTGGGGGATGCTCACATCACTCGCTCCCTGCTTACTGGGTTTAAGTATTCAACAGCGGGAATACCTGAAACTTTAGTTGCGGCAGAGGAGGAGCGGACTAATCTTCTTTACCCAAGCGGCCCATATACAAACTGGGGAAATGCGCCGGGATCATTCACTTCAACTTACCTAGCCCCTGATGGCACTAACTCTGGGATAATCCCGGTTTGTAATTCGGGATCAGATAGATTCCAGCAAACTATAAACGCTGATACTTATGCAACTGGGACTAAACTGACCTTATCATGGCACGAAAAAGTATTGGACTATAGTGGTACAAACAGACCAATGGGTGTCTTAAACGGTACTGTCAACGCCTCTTACGGCCCATTCACAAGTGAAAATTTACCTAATGGTTGGGTAAGATACCACGTTACATATACTATTACAAGCGGCAGCAGTACGACATATTTAAGACAGTATTTCGGAAATTCTTTTGCAGTTGACGCAACAAATCAAGGGGTGTTCTGGGGCTGGCAACTGGAGGTGGGCGATTACCCGACATCTTACATACCTACGGTAACCACTTCCGTAAAAAGAAAAGCTCTATCAGTAACCGGGGGCATAGAGGCTACTGCTGTTACGGCTACTGCTGTTACGGCAACCACAGGTACGTTCAGCGGTGACACCACAATCAACGGCAAGCTGGGAGTGGGGGGTGATCCTCATGGAACTCTTCCGCTATTGGTGATTGGTGGTGCAACCAATAAGATAGCTTCATTCTACGGTACTGGTTCAAATGGAATCACCATAGGCGATTACGGTGGTGGCACTAATGGAAAGGCTCTGCATATGTCGATGGATGTGACTGGTGGTTACGCATTTATCCATCCCTACGATTATGCCACTTCTGGTTTTACAGACCTTCGGATTGGGAATAATTCTCTTACGGTTTTGGCGGGTGGAAAGTGTGGAATCGGAACGACCACACCCGGTTCTAACTTGATGGTTGCGAGTAGTGGCAACCCAATTTTATCTTTAATTGGAGGCTCATATACGGCAGCCCCACAGATAACTTTTGGGGGAGATGCAACTGGTAACGCTCCCGCTAGTGGCAACACGGGTAGCAAGATAATAGGCCAGTTAGCCCTATCTGGTGGCCAAGCCCAAGGTTCTCTTGAGTTTTGGACAAACCCCGGCGACAGCCTCCAGCAAAGACTGACTATTCTTAAAGACGGCACACAGGATCATCACGCCAACCGCATAGTCAACTCGCAGACCGTTAGCGATCTGCACAGGACAGCCGAGCCGAGTTTGAGGTTTGATGGGGTGGATGATTTTGTTTCCCTCGGAGGAGACTTGAGTGTTTGGGGTCAAGCCAAAGGCACGGGGAGTGTTTGGTTCAAGCCAGAACAAGTCGGCTCAACAGCAGATATTCTTCACATAGATGAATCCAGCTACACCGATTACTGGGTTCTTCGACAGAATAGTGACGGCACTATGAGGGTAGCGGGAGAGGATGGAAACTCCAGCACCGGGGTGATCGAAAGCACCACCGCAGTTGCAGCCGGTAAGTGGTATCACCTTGCTGTAACTTGCGCTGGCACGGGTAGCAATGAAGTTAAATTATATTTGAACGGTGTTGAGGAAGCCGAGGCGACATTCTCTGCATGGACAGGGCATTTGACAGCCTTGCAAAGTGTTTGGTTGGGTAAGTCCGATTGGAATAAGTGGAAGGGGGAGATCAAGGATTTACGTTGGCACAACCGAGTCTTGGATTCCGATGAGGTAGCGGCGGCGTACAATGGTGAATCGACTCCTTGGAAGTATGCGGATGCTGTCTTTCTTTATACGGCTGATTGGTCAGCAAATGTGGATAACTGGACTTCAACTAGGGGTACTGGAGGTGTTGGTACTTATGAAAGTGAATCCGAGGTTCTGAAATACTATGCTGACGCTACTGACAGTTCCCATTTCTTTGCCAATTCAACTGGAAGCGGTGTAACAACAGCGTATAAGTCCTACCGGGTAAGTTTTAGATATTTCATTCCTTCTGCCCAATCTCATATTGATGGTCTTTGGATTGCTGAAGCCAATAGCGGTCAGGTAAAAAATCTGGATGGCACAACCCACACTACGATCTACGGAACATTGGGTGCGTGGACATCTGTATCTGTTGATTGTTACCACTCCAATTTGAGTAGCGGGTTTGGGATTAGGGCTTTGGATGGAGGTTCGGGTGGTTTTGTGGGTGCAAACACTTCAACCGATGACATCATTTATATTACCGATTGGAAGATAGAGGCAATCGGAGAAGTAGCCGCCTACACGCCGAGGTCGATTGGCGATAAGTGGTACGATGAGACTTCCAACGCAAACCACGGGACGATTTCTGGGGCGACTGCGGTTGGCGAACAACGGCTTGGATCGTCACGGGTAGAGGGAGGCGTTTTAATAAATGACGGTGCTATCCGAGGAGGCACTTCTACCGCTGGGGTTCATTTAACTTCTTCTGGTAGTGATGGGGTCATACAGGCGACTAACAATACGGGAACATCGTTTAATGCCTTAAAAATACGAACAAATGGCTACGGGCTTGAGATTAGCAACTCCGCTACTCCTTCAGTCAAGGCAACCTCTGCCACATCTAGCAACCTCAAGCAAGTTGCTAGGGTTGAAACATTCACGGTTATTGGTCAAGGGGGTGTTTTTGATGCGTACCAAATGAGTCATGGACTAGGTACGGCATTTGTTAATGTTAGTGTAGTTGAGGATGACTCCCCGTTTTCGGAAGTTGAGGTTGAGGTTCGCAGGGGTAAGTGGACAACAAATACACAAGCAGCGGGAACGGGTGTAACCGCAGGGCCAAACGGTGGTGCGGGGTGGGCTTATCAGTCGGGAACCACCTCCGATTGGGTAACTCTTATATTTGCGACATCTCCTGAATCGGAGTCAGGGGGCAGCTACAAAATAGCAATAGTAGGCTAATGGCAAAGAAAGTATTAACTGATCTGGAAGTGCAGGGCGAAATGGGCATTAACGGCTCACCTCTCTCTGGCTACAAAATCTACTCCGAGGGCAACAACCGTTTCACGGGCATCTGCGATGTTGCGGTCAACACCAACACCAATCTGCGGATCAATGGTGCAACCCATACTGGAGAGACTTGGGACGGTGCAATTCTTATGAAAAAGACCGGGACAACTCCCGGCGAGGAGGTAGACAATGAGATCGCTCTCTGGGCAGAAGAAATAAGCGGGATAACAGAGTTGCGAGTGATGAACTCTGACCGAGATCGCACCACACTATCCTCCCACATAGATGGGAAATGGTGCTACAAATCAGAGAACACCAAGACCGGCAAGTCGGTTGTGATCCACATGGAGGACATGGTGAAGGCTATAGAGGCGCACCTTGGGGTGAGCTTCAGCGAGATTGTGGAAGGCAATGAATAGGATAATATGTGTGTGAATGTTCTAAATGCAAAATGGATTTTGAGGAGACAGATTTGATTTGGGTTATGGTTGACGGAAAAATGAAACTGTTGTGCGACAGTTGTAGAAATAGGAAATTAAAATGATAGGGGATAATATAAAGGTTGCGATTGCGTCAGGGGCAGGGATCGGTAATTGGGCGCTACAAATTGATGTGCTATTAAAAATTTCCATATCCATAGCGACGCTGTTTTACATCGTACTCAAGTGCAGGGAGCTATGGAATAAGCAGAAATAACATGGCAGGAACCGTACAGAACATATTTGACAGTCTTTACACGGCAATAGTCGAGGCGCAGAAGGCCGTTGAGGAACATTATTCCGAAAACATAAGGCAAACCTACTTCGACTCCGACGGCACTCCCAAGACGGTGAAGATGAACCTGAACGGAAAAGAAGTGTCGGCCCCCTTGTTTTCGTTGGTTCCACATAACTCACTCAAGATCGAGTCATGCGAAATTGACCTGGAACTAAACCTGGATCACGACGGCGAGGAGGCGCTGGGTTGCCTGGGCAAGCTCCGCAAAGGTCAGATGGCCAACATTAAGATAAAATTTTCCAGCACAAACCAGGCAGAAGGATTGGCGCGTGTCGGAGATAACCTAACAAAACTAATACCTACAATATAAATAAAACATCATGGCAGCATCAGCGGATAGCTCACAACTTGCGGACTTAAAGGGTCTGCCGATCAAAGACCTCATCCTTTCGCCCATACTGGCGGCAAGCGATGGAGGTACAGCCCTGGCGAAGTCAACTTTGAACTTCGTGAATGAAATCGGGTTCGATACCGACAAGGACGGCAAGACCACCACACGTTGTATCAGCGTTGACATCGAGCGACCTGTCAAGGGCGACGACGATGAGATTAAGATGGTTACGCAAAACATCAAAACCCCCGTTTTGTCTCTGGTTCAAATCCCTAACGTGGGCATCACGGACATAAACGTGACCTTTGATATGCAGATTTCGGCCCACACCGACAACACATCCACCAAGGGAGATACCGAGACAGATGGCTCGACCTCGGAGGTTCATGCGTCAGCGGGTGGCACACTCTTTGGAGTCAAGTTTGATGTGGGGGGTTCCCATAACAACACACACACCGGGACAGTCACCAGTAGCAGCACCCAAACCCGCACGACGGACTTCTCCAGCCGTTACACGATTGATTGCACCGCCAAGAATCTAGGCCCAGCCGAGGGAATGGGTAGGCTGACCCAAATGCTGTCAGAGCAAATTAACGTGATAGACGCCTCGGCCCCGGCTGCTGGCAAGTAAGGAAAACATTATGGCAAACATAACATATCAAGTAACGAGGTGGGACGTAAGTTGTTGCCACCATTCGCACCCAACACAGGCCGGTTACGCCGAGTCTTGTATCTTGGGAATCACCGCTACCGATTCGGAGAGCGGCAAGAGTGCATATAAGGACGAACGCATTAGCATTAGTCCTTGTGTGGAGTTGGGACAGTTTGAGAACGATGCCGAGCAATGGATTGAGAATCAAATCGGTTCAGGCGGTTGGTATCTGGAATTGCAGACTCGCATTGCTGCCCAACTGGTAGCACCAGAACCAGCACCGTCTGATCGGGAGCAGCCTGACTTCTCCAAGATGACAATTGGTGATGGTTATTCTGATCTGCCAAGTGAGGAGGCAGAGGAAGAAGCCGAGGAGGTAGAGGAGGCCGCAGAGGAGGCCGCAGAGGAGGCAGAGGAAGAAGCCGAGGAGGTAGCCGAGGAGGTAGAGGAGGCCGCAGAGGAAGAAGGTGGTGAGTAATCCAATCTTCAATGCAGCAGCGTGGGCCGGTCGCAATGGCACGGAGCGTGATGACTTTCATCATCTGCTTGGGTGGCATTTGCAGCATGGCTACGTTTGGAGCGGTGTTGATTGTTTTATTATGGGGCGGCCTGTCCCTAAAGACTGCCTGGGACACGCGCTGGAGTTGATCGCCTGGGACAAGTCGGTTTGTGATGTGTGGTTTGTCTGGTTGGCGGCCGGGAAGCGCCCGCTCCAGCGCTTCCTGGAAGTGGCCCCGTTCAAGATGCCTTACGTTGCCTGGCACAGAAAGAAGAAGGGCATGGAGAGGTTTAAGGTTTGGACTTGGGATCAGTACGACAGAGTGAGTAAACGATTTATAGGAGACAGATAAAATGGGATCAACATATAAGCCAGAAAAGAGATCGTATCGTAACGAGACGCGAGAATCGCTTGAAGCTCAAATAGACCTAATGCCCCGCCTTTTTGGCGCGGAACAGGAATGGCGGCCGCGATTCGCCCAGATGCAAATGGACATCCAGCAAAAGATGGCCCCGCAGATCATGGGCATGATGGAGCAGTTTCAGCCGCGCCTGGCGGCGATGGATCGGCAAACGCTCCAGGCCCAGCGCGAGGCTGACATAGGTGCGATGGAACAACTGGGGCCGAGAGCGATGGCGGCGATGCGCGGGATCGACCCATCCAAGACCCGGCTGATGGACACCTTGACGCAACGGGCGCAGGAGGGCGTGGATGCCGGGGGATCGTTGACCGGGATGGAGCAGCGGCGTTTCCAGCAGAATGTCAGGGGAGCGCAGGGAGCGCGGGGCATGGGCATGGGGCCAGCCGACGCCTTGTATGAGTCGGCCGAATTGCAGCTTGCCGGTGAGCGCCGCCAGCAGCAGCGCACGGGCGAGGGCTATCGCGCCTTGGGAATGCGCCAAGGGCTGATGGGCGATCCGTTCATGCAGATTTTGGGCAAGCCAAGTGGCGTGAGTCCGATGATGGCAATGCAAGCGGCCGGTCAGGGGCGCGGTTACTCGCCGGGGGCGCTGTTCAATCCAGAGAGCAATTACGCAGGGAACATTGCTTCCGGCAACCAACAAGCGGTCAATATGCAGAGGATGGCCCAGATGCAGGGGCGGAACGCGCTGATGGGCGCTGGGATCGGCGCTCTGGGATCAATGGGCGGCGGCTGGATGGAGACGCTCGGATAAAGTGAGGTACTAAAATGGCAGACGAGAACAAGGAATACGAGTTAGACCTAAAGGAATTGGTCTATGAGTACAACGAGTCCATCACGTCCACGTTGCTGGATCGGCGGGACACCAACCGGCGCGAGCGCTTCAACGAGTGGGCCGGGCAGAGCGCCGATGCTAGGAAGTGGAAGGAGAACCTAAAGGAACCGCCGGTTCCTTTTAATGGTTGCAGCGATTCCCGTGTGCCGCTTGTCGATAATTTCGTCCAGGAAGATGTGGATATGCTGATGACGAGCCTGCGTAATATGAGGGTGACAGCCAGCCCCACCGAGAGTGGAGATGCCAAGCGGGCGTTCCTGGTGAGCAACCTTCTCCGCTGGATGATGGACAATCAAATGGAGGAGTTCTTCCATGAAGCCGAGTTGGCCGCCAACTACTATTGCGAGAACGGCATCAGCGTTATTTCCGTGTTGTGGCAGCAGGAGGCAAGCGCGGCGTACCGTCAGATAGACATGGAAACCATCAACCAATGGGCGGCGGAGCAGCCGCCTGAATCCCCAGCGTCCCAACTGCCGGCCATGATATTTGATCCCGAACTGGAGAATGAGGCGATGGAAATCGCGCGTGATCTCCTGGAGGGAGTCTTGAAGGACAAGTCGATGCGCCGGATGATTAAGGATTTGCGGAAGGACGGTTACGCGGTCTACACCACGGCCGAGCAGACAAAGAACCGGCCGGAGATCAAGGCGCTGCGTGTGGGTGAGGATTTCTTCTTTCCGCAGGACACAACTGAAATTCAGAGCGCTAGGCGACTGTTTTGGCGTCAGTTTATGACCAAGGAACAGTTGAAGGATGCCAAGGATAGCAAGGGGTGGGATGCGGATTGGGTCAAGGATGTGATCGACCGCGCGGAAGGCATGAGCAATTCCGAGTGGGGCAAAACCGGGCAGCGCATGAGGGGTTCGCGCCCAGGGCTGTCCGACCTGGACACCCGCAAACTCTACGAGATTGTCCACGCCTTCGAGCGGCGCTGCGACGAGAATGGTGTGCCTGGGATTTACTACATTGTGATGTGTCCTCATTACACAACCAACGACCGGGGCGATGATATGCTGGCCAGGGAGGAACTGCTCAATTATGGCCACGGTAAGTTTCCGTTCATTGCTCTGCGGCGAGAGCATTTGAGCCGGCGGCTCGATGACAGTCGCGGCTACGGCGAGATCGCTGCCACCTGGCAGAACCAGATCAAGACCGAGTGGGACAGTCGCACCGATCGGTGCTACCTGGCGACGATGCCGCCCCTCATGCACCCGGTCGGCCGAGCGCCGAGCAAGTGGGGGCCAGGGGTGATGGTTCCCAGGATGCGCCCGGACGACTATCAGTATGCCGATATGCCCAGGATCGATTCGGGCAGCAAGGAGGTCGAGGAAACGGTGCAGCAGATGGCGGATCGTTATTTCGGCCGGCCGATAGGCAAGGAGAACCAGTTTTACAGCCGGATGCGCCAGCAGGGCATGGTGGCCAAGTGGCTCAAGTATTGGTCGGATGTTTGCGGGCAATGCTTCCAGTTGATCCAGCAATTCATGGACGAGGAAATCTATTTCCGTGTGGTGGGTAGCCGTCAGGCGGAGCCGATCCGCGTCGGGCGCGATGAAATCCAGGGGAAGTATGACGTTCAGATTCTCTATAACGTGGCGAACCTGGACATGGAGCTTGTGAAGGAGAAACTGTCGCTGCTTCAAACCGCAGTTGAGTTTGATGTCAACGGCGTGGTGGATCGCACCACGGCGATGGAGGTGCTGTTCGAGTTCATCGATCCGCAACTGGGCGAGCGCCTGCTTCGGCCGGAGGAACAAGCCAGCCAACAGGAGATCGAGGACGAGCGCACAGCGTTCGCGCAGATCAGCGCGGGTGCGGACGTGGACATCAAGCAGGGCCAGGCTCATCAGCTACGCCTTGGAGAATTGCAACGGCTCTCGCAGAGCGATACTGCGATGAAGAATATGCAAAGTGATCCGAGTTTCCAGGAGCGCCTGGTCAAACGGGTCAAACAACACGAACACCAGCTTGTTCAGGCGCAAAACGCGCAAATAGGGAGATTAGGCGCATGAACCCCCTCAATGCTCCATATTTGAGTTCTACGGGACTTTTAATCGTTCCGAGGGGTAAGACAGCGGGTAAAATTAACATTTAGGAGACAAAACAATGGCACAATCACCATATTTTTCAGGACACGGCGGCGTGCATTCGCCAAACCCGCCTGGCGCGGCGCAGATGATTGCGATGAGCAACGCTGCAATAGCGGAGGGCGTTAAGAGTTTGGGCGATGAGATTGGCGGCGCATTGAAGCAGCGCGCGAAGGATGCCAAGACCAAGAAGAAGGAGCTAGACCTAGCGAAACAGTTTCATATGTTGCGTTACGATAAAGCGAAGGACGCAGGAGAACCAGCGCCAACCATTACGGATGCGGAAGGCAATCCGTTGGATTATACCAGGGAGGAGATTGCCAACTTTACCTACGAACAGGCCGTGCCGTCGGCCCAGGCAATCCAGTTACACCAGAAGTTCGAGACGGGTGAGGCCGAATTGTTAGGCAAGGGATCGCAGGGGCGACTGTTAGAGAAGAAAGTTGATGACTATGAAGATGATCGTGAGCTTAATAACGCGCTAATAAGGTCGCAGACGGCCGCAACGGATCAACAGGCGAACGTGGCGATCGAAACGATTAAGGGTAAAAAATTGACCCGCGAAGAACGTGTCTCCACCAAGAACGCGCTGGGACAATTTGCGACGATGGCCGATCCAGAAGGGATGACTGACCCGAAGGAGATATTCAAGGCCAAGTTTAGTGCGGCGTGGCAAGCCAATGAAGGGGCCGATCCTTCGGTGTTGGCCGAGTCGATCTCTAAAATGAACGAAGCGGCCAGAGGCCCGTTCAAGCCGGTCGCTGTTCCGATAACTCTACCAAACGGCGAACAGATTGGTGTGTCGGTTATGAGTAGCCCCAATAGCTCGCAGTTTGTCAAGACCATGACGAGAACGGGGAACAAGATGGAAATCATTCCTGGCTCCAATGGGACGCAGATGGGGATTAAAGACCCCGAATCACCGGGTGGGTGGGCGCACAAGGTCGAGGTCAAGGATGATTTAAGACCTTCCAGCTTCGATGTGGGCGGCGGCCCCAACGGGGAACCCGATGGTGTACTGGATGAGGGTGAGTTTAACAATATGCTCGGTGCATGGCAGGCAGAGGATTCGTTCGCCACAATGATGATGCTTAATAATCCCGACTTTAAGGCGGGAATGGAAGTTTCAAGACCGCCCAGGGAAACCTCTGGCGCGGCGTCGGCTCCGGCGGGTGGTGCGCCTCCGGCGGGTGAAACCGAGGAAGAAAGAATGTTAAGGGTATGGCGTGAAGAAAACCAAGGTAACTGATGGCCAACAAAGTCATAGAGTTTTTCCGTAAAAAGAACCCGAAACTGTATGAACCGTTAGACGACGAGGAACTGACGCGGTTCATACGGGACAAATACCCGGCGTTTCTGAAAGAGGACAAGGAGTTTGCCGATTCGGCTGCAAAGCTAAACGGCAAACCCAAGCCCAAACCCAAGCCTACTGGAGTCAGACCGACCTCGGTATCTCCCTGGATGTATAAACCAGCGCCGGCGGAGAAAGCGGAGGGGCCGGAGGAGAAGCCTTTGCCCCCGGTTGAAGAATCGGGGATAGACTTCGAGGCGTTATCGAAAGCGAAGCCTAAAGGTTGGGCGGATAGAGCGTACCCTGTTGCGCTTCGTGAGTGGAGTG
>NZER01000127.1 GCA_002690445.1 Candidatus Pacearchaeota archaeon | reverse complement strand
CATCATCTTTAAACTTCAATAAACATTCATCGACTACTTGAGTAGATGACATCTTTATTTTATTCAGAAACTCCATAAATGTGTCACTTCTTATTGTTATCATAATACTCACCTGTTTTCAAGATTTTTTTTAACCATCTCTCTAACCATAGTATGTATCTCATTTTTATGTGATACATACTTTACATATTCTTTATCTGTTAAATAGATTGCTACTGTCAAATTTGGCATTTTTTTCCTCCATTATACTAATTATATTAATTATATTAATTAATATAACTAAATAGTTATACTATATAAATGTTTCTATTTTTTAATCATTAATAATCCTAAAAACATTAATCCTACAACTATAGCAACAGGTATAAAGTTCCAATCAACTATTATATAATTCATTGTTTTATATCCATTTTTATGAACCCCCTCATATAATTCCAAACAGATATGCAAGAACCATAACACTTATCATAAATATTATTATTTTCCACCAATCTGCTTTTACTCTATATTCTATTGCTTCTTCTGTTGCATTTTCTTTTGTAATTGTCTTCATTTTTCCACCTTATTAAATAAAGCAAAATTTGCTATTCCTAATCCTTTTCTTACTATATAATTCATGCTTTTGCCTCAACACATATTATATGTCCTTCTTTTTCTAATGCTGCCTTTCTTGATAGACTTGCTAAACGAAAAAATCTGGTTTCATCTATAAAGTCTATATATTTTGCATCTTCTTTTCCTTCTAATTTTCTTAACACTCTGCCTAATACTTGAATCGTTTTTACATCACCTTTATTTGCTGAAGCATTTATAACTACTCCAAGCATAGGAACATTAATACCTTCTGCGAAAATACTAATTGTACTTATTAAAACATTTAACTCTCCATTCGCAAAAGCATCAAAAATTTCTTCTCGTTCTTTTTTTGATGTGCTACCATAAAGATGTCTACTATTAGGAATTGCTTTCTCAAAATACTTTCCATGGTTAACTAACTTCGTAAGTATCAATACCTTCTTATCTTTAAATTCTGTAGTTATCTTTTCAATCAGATTATTCCTAAAAGTATTATTAGAAATAAATGTCTCATAATACTCCTGATACTTTGGTGTTTCATTTATTAAATCTCCTCGTGCTTCTTTCTCCATATCACTAATCTTTTCTCCTTGCATATAATTGTTATAAAAAATAATTGTAGGTCTAACTAACCAACCATTCTCAATTAAAACTTTACTACTTAAATCATATATCTTATCACCAACAATACCATTAATCATCATATCGTTTCCATCATCTCGATATGCAGTTCCAGAAATTCCTAATCTATATTCTGTGTTTAAAAGATATGCTGCAACTTTCCAATATGATTTGGCTGCAACTTTATGTGTTTCATCAAAGATAGCAAACCTAACATTCTTTAGATACTCTTCATACTTTTTAGTGTGTTTAACTAAAGTTTGAATTGTTGCTACTGTAACATGTTGTACATCATCTTCACCTGCTCCTACTTGTCCAACCTTTATTCCTAATGCATTTTCAATACGAACTTTAGTTTGTTTTAACATCTCTTTCTTATCTACAATGAATAATGTTTTTGCCGCTAATCTTCTAATACATTCAATAGCAATCTCTGTCTTTCCACCGCCAGTTCCTATTTCTAATATACCAACATTCTGTCTACGCAATAATGCATCAACAGCATCAGTTTGATAATCTCGCAATGTTACACCATTAAGAAATTTCTCTGGCATATCAATTTTTGATTCATCATATGTTTTATGACTCTTCATATCAATAAAAATCTTAACTTTCTTATATTCAGCATAATCTCTTAATGTCTTTATCAATTGATTCTTAAATCCAATTGGCAATTGTTTTTGTCTATGCTTCCAGAAAGAAACTGTAGTTGATGCATTTGGATTACTTCTTTTTATATACTTTGAATTCTTTAATTCATATGTGAATTTCTTTTCTATTCCTTTCTTTAAAAGGTCTGATACAGGCCCTTCTAACTTTAAGAAGTTTCCAAACTCATGAATAGTATAATTTAAATCTACAGTATCTTCTCCTGCCCATAAATGCTTGTAAGGAGACCAAAAATAACTTTGATTAAATGGAGGAAGTGTGCTTGGATTTTCAACACATTCATCCATCTGTTTTAACACATCATTATGCCATTGTTCAATTTTAGTTATATCTTCTTGTGTTGGTTCAACTACTAATTCTTGATTAGTTTTTAGATAATAAATAACTGCACGTTTTGGTATTCTCTTAAATTTTCTATAATATAATAAACTATAAAACAACATCTGTTTTGTATAATCTGCTTCGTTAACTCTCGACCTTGTGCTACTTTTCCAATCTATTATCTCATCATCATTACTATTAACACCATCCAAATATGCTACAGCATCAGGATAATATAATTTCATCTCTATAGAAGTAAATTTCTTTTCAAGGTTAACACCATTTACAACCATTAACCAATAGCTATCTTTCTTGTGAGCAACAATACTTGCATCTAATTTATATCTTAGCCAACATTTATTAAAAAATTCTTTTAATGGTTCTAAATCAATATGATTTTTATAATGATGCTCTAAGCATTCGTGTATTGTTTTTCCAGCATTAGCATATGTATAGTCTGCATCAGCAGGTATTTTTTTTATATATTTATAATACCAAGACCGTGGGCATTCCAAAAACATATTGCTCTGACTAAAAGAGGTAGTGCGAGTCATTTTAAATAAAAATCGTTGGGTGTTTACCCAACAAATTTATCTACCATATTTTTAAAGATTTCTGCACCAGTCGTTGGGTTTTTTACTTTCTCAACTTTAATTTCTGCCTTTGGTTGTCCGTTTAAAAATCCCAGAAACTCTCTAAGTGATACTTCGTTTATATCTTTCTTTCTAAACTCTGCATACTTTTTTAGAAGTTTACTCGCCTGGTTTACTCCATCCCGCATTATGGTAGGATGAGAATATTGGTTATCATCTCTTGAGAAGACTCTTACTCCACTATAAAATTCCTGTTGTGACTTAACATCATAATGCAATTTAAAAGTACAATACTTATAATTTAAATTGCCACTTTTAGTTGGTAGCCATTCTCTAGATTGTGGTGGTAATATAACTTCTGCCTTTGTAATTGTTACTGTCTTACCATTTAAATCTTCTCTTGGCGGTGCTTTAACACCATCAGGAGCTTTACTCCAATCATATACTTCACCAGAATCTCCACTACTAATTAGAGATTTACTAGCATCTTCAGAAAACTCGTTTACTGACTCTTTTGTGTCAGTCTCTACTATTTGTTCAAATTCGTTTGCCATTTTGTTCCTCCGTGGTTTTAACGTTTTTTGTAATCATAGGGGCTAAAAATTGCCACAAATGTGTGTCCTACAATCACATAATAGGTAGTAAGAAGTATTAGTATTTAAATGTTTCGTTTTTTAGAACTCTTTCTGTATACATCTCTCTTCTTACATTTATCACACTTGCTTTTTCTTTGAGAAGATATTATCATAATCCTCTATAAGCACGAGTTTGTAAATTCTTTTTTAATCGTCTCATTCCTTCATCAGCAATTCTATCCTGTTTCTTTGGATTCCTTGGCTCACAATCTATACCATCTGGGTAGCCATCTTTATCAGCATCCTTTAATGGTGTTCTGTTGCCTAGAATGTTTTTAACAATATTTTTTGTATTTATCATTTTAACGTTTACATTACCTCCTGTATCTTTATCTGGATTATATCCCCAATTACGAAGTGTAATATCTCTATATGAAAACGGATACTTATTACTTATTGCAATTGTGTTTGGTCCTTTTCGCATTCCTTTAATAAGTTTCATTGCTTTATTTGCAACTGTGACATCATAAATATTCCAATCCTTTAATGGTTTTCTTAATAACCTCTTTGTCTTTAAAGTTGGTTTCTTATCTAAATATCTCATATTTGCAGGAGGCGATTTACTCCAGTTATCTAATTCTTTAAAACTCATATTGATAGTATTATTATAACTACTATATGTATTCTTTATTTCTTCTACTCTACTCTTCCTCGTTTTCCTCATTGTTGTTTTCCTCATTGTTTTTGTCTACATTTTTAAATGGTGGACCAGCATCAACATCTTCTTTATATCTATCATACTGTGCACCACTTATCATAGTTTTATCACCAACTAAATAATCTCTTAATTGGTCTTTGCTAGTAAAGATGTATTGTTGTTTATATCTTTTGTCATTTCCATCTCTAACAAAATGTTTAACTTCATCTTGGTCTATATTGTTTGTATCATATATTTTTCCATTTCTTTCTACCCATACGTGTCTAACTAATGCATTTTGATTTGCATTCGGATGATACAATCCTACATGAATTGTTCCGCCAACTCTCTCAAATGTTTCTGCTGCAAGAACTGGACAAGCACCATAACCTTTCTTATTTCTAAACTCATCATCTAAATTATCAAATTCTTTTAATTCACCTGGAGAGAAAAGAGGCTTTTCTGCTAAAATATTAAAAGCTCTCATCTCTTCTCCTCCAAGCGTTTTAGCTCCTTGTGGGGTTTTTCGAGAATATAATTTTGGGTTTATTTCATAATCATTTGATTGAAATTCATATAATCCTTCTTTGTTATGTGTTTTTTTCCATTCTTCTGCAGTTCCAAGATTTCTAAATCCCCATACATATCCATTGTCTCTTATCTTATTAGAAGGTAATTTGTTTCCAGCATGATATAATGATTGTGGATTATATATTCGTTGTGGTTTTTTACTTTCAACGGGTTCAAATCTTAAATTTACATCCTTTTCTGGATTATAAACTTCTGATACCTGTGCAACTGCTTGTATTTGTTCTGGTTTTATTGTGCCACGTTTTTTTAGCCATTGTCCTTTAGCGTTAGCCTGTGCTAATGGGTCAGCAGTATCTCTTTGCCAATTTCCTGTTTTTTCTGCTTGAACAACAGAAATCTTTCCTGTACCTAAATCTTTTTGTTCTTCCCAATCCATCTTCATTGCCCATTTAGCGGCATTTTCTTTGTTCTCAAAAGCAAAAATTTCTCCCTCACCATATCTTGTTTTATTTCCACTTTTAATCCAATGCGATGGTTGGTGTGGTATTACTCCTGTTTTCTTTATTGAAGGTATACTCTTTGTTTGTGTTACATGATAAATACTTTTTGCTGAATCATAAAGAGTGTCTTGTTTATCAGAATTTTCTGATTCTAACCTCTCTACATTAACAACATCTTCATGTGGATAAAATGAAATAATTTCTCCTTTTTTTCTTACACCCCTATATCCTTGTTGTTTCATATTTTGTAAAGCATTTTTTTCTGTTTGTGCATCTTTTTGAAATGGACCAAAAGCCTTTATCTCCTTGGCCATCTGTGAGTCATCAACATTGTCTACACTTCCATATTTCTTTATTAACATCTTTTCAAAACCATAATCATGAGTTAAAGGATATGGGTCTAATCCTAATGCCTTTCTATGTTTATTTATAATATCCCAATATTGTGAATTTGATAAAAATTTATCTTCATTTTTTATTGTTGTTTTTAATATATTTTTGCGAGTAGTATTTTTTCCTGCAAAACCTTGTTTTTTTCCGCCAGTAAACTTTATAACTGATTCAGGTGTTGCTCCAAAATAAACAGGGCGATTTGGATGGTTAGGAAAAAAACCGTCTTTTATTATAGCATTTCCACTTTCTCTGTTTGTGCCATGATATACTGTAACATCTTGCTCATCAGGATTTTCTGGTTCACAATCATACTCATCTGGAACACTATTACCATCAGTATCTTCTTTTGTTATTCTATTAATATCTTTTTCAACTTCGGGTTTAGCTTTCCATTCTTCTTGTTTTTCTTTAGATGCACCAGGTTCGGTAGTTGTTCTTATTAAAGAAGCTTGCTCTTGATTAGTTAATTGCCGATGCATATCTCGCTTAAACTCTTTGCTCATAGGTTTGTCTCCTTTATTTTTAAACAGTCGTCTGTTAGTTTGTACTTTCTGCCATTCTTTCGCCTGCCATGAATTTGCAGGAAAATCTTTCACACGATATTTTGAAACGGAGTTTGTAGAATCAAGTGCACCAGCATTGTCTAATTGTAATTCCCCTTCTTCGTTTTCACCCCATTGTCTATTAGCGAACAATTCTCTAGAATTAAACTCGTAGTCTAATAAACCACTATCCTCTAATCCTGCATCTCTAAAAGATTGTGAATTTGAAAGATGTGCACGAATGTTTGCTCTAACTCCAGAAGGGTGTCCAGAAGCATATTGTAAAGGAGCAATCTCTTTTCTTATTGCAGAAAGTTTTTTTCTGCCTTGTTTTGATAAAGGTTTATTACGTTTAACAACAGCATAATCTAAACCTGTTTCGTGCTCTTTTCCTAGCCCTAAATAATCAAGATTACTTTCAAAAGTGTTTTGTGTTAACCCACCAGGGTTCTTTGCAATTTTTATTACTTTATTGTTGCCCAACGCATAAACTCTTCTATCACGACCTTCACCCAATTTTTTTAATTTATTAATATTTTTCTGCCCAAATCGTTGTGCAGCGGTCATTAGAACATCGCCAGGTCCTTGTTGTATAGGGGTAAAATCTTGCTCATCAGGATTTTCTGGTTCACAATCATACTCATCTGGAACACTATTACCATCAGTATCTTCTTTTGTTATTCTATTAATATCT
>NZER01000126.1 GCA_002690445.1 Candidatus Pacearchaeota archaeon | reverse complement strand
GAAAACAGAGAAGCTAACCTCGATGGGCCAGGGTGTCCAGGACGGTCGGGTGTATGCACCTCTGGGTGATAGCTTACGTAACTATATCCACCAGGTTGGAGAGCTAAGCCGTGACTCTCATATAGCTAGGCAGTTCAAGGCTCTAAAAGACCCCTATGGTGCCTCGTTGGCTGTTATGAAAGCTGATATGGTGCCGGTGGCTCTGCGCCAGAAAGTAACTAGGCTAAGGAATAATATCCGTCAAGCTACTAAAGCTATGGGTCAGCAGGAGGTTCGGGGTGGAGTCTTAGGGCAGGAACTCGCCCGCCGGACCCGAGAGGCTGAGGCCGCCGCAGGTCGGACAACTCGTCGGGCACCGGGTGCCCAGGGTGCCGTTTCCAAAGAAGACTTCCGTAGACTTGAAAAAACATTAAAAGAAGCAGAGGCTCACAAGGCCAGTGTTCTTGACGATATGCGCTTTCAGGTTGAAGCGATGCGGGCAGCTAAGAAGCAACTGACTGCGGCTGATAGGAAGATTATCGCCCTTATGGACCGGCTGGCTAAAGATGTTGAAGGCGATGAATTACTAGCTAAGATTGCTAAAGACCCGGCTGCGGCCTGGGATGCTGACTACATCCTCGCTAGTATCCGTATCGAGTCGGTGAACGCTCAGATTGACGAACTTATCCCCGGGCATATGGCCCTGGCTGAGACGGTTGACGAGTTGACTTTCGCTGGGAATTTACTCGCCGGGGTCAGAAAGGCTAGCCAGATAGATGTATTAAACGGACGGAAGGCTTTAAGGGCTGCGCAGAATAAGGACTGGCAGGTAGCCTTAGCTCAAAGAGAGTTAACTCTCCTAGAGCTTGAGGAGAGTCGGAGATTAGCTAGCCAGACGGCTGCTCAACGTAGGTTTCTGAGGAACGATATCTTCCAGGGGCGTGCAGCGCTTCGCCGCCAGAAGTTCCAGAGTGAGTTGGACGAGGTTTCGGATGCTTGGCAGGATGCTCTGCATGGCAACCCGGAAGGAACCATCATCCAACTGCCTGGACTGGAAGGTTCTTTCTTCCCACAGGCTGTCGCTGATGCCGCTAACGAAGTAATCAGGCGTACTGGCCAGCTTCAAGGTGAGGCGTCGTTCCCCTTAGAAGCGATACGGGATATCAACCAGCTTTACCTGGGTATCCGGGCTACTGCTGATAACTCCTATGGGTTTATCCAGGGCAGTGTAGGAATGTACGCTAACCAAGCTGCCTTTGCCCGTGCGGCCCGAGTTAACGGAGTAGTGCCAGGGTTTGGGGCGTGGCGTGACCCGAAGGTTCTTGGGGCTTTCATCAAAGACTACGACCACTGGGCCACCAAGCAAGGCAGGCTTACGGCTGTTGAGTGGGCCGGGGAAGAGTTACGGGTTGGCGGCAGTATGACCGAGTTCTTCCTGGGTGGTGGTTTGTTCAAACAGTTTGAGAAGATACCTGGGGTTACTAAGATTGCTGATGCTTCTAACCGGGCCTTCGGGTCATTTGGTGACGCTCTTAGGTTAGGCTGGGCTGATGACCTGCTGGCTGAAGAGTTAGCTAAGGGTCGCAACCTGGCTGAGATAAGGGCTTCTGGTGACCTGGGGCGCATCGCTGAGGTAGCTAACAATATGACTGGCTTCAGTAAGCACGCTGTCCTGGGGTCCATGGGTGATGTGGTGCTGTTAGCTCCCAAGTATTTCGCGTCCCGGTTCCAGACATTGGGCCGTGGAGCGATGGGTTTGCTCCCGGGAGCTAGCATCGACAAGCGGATAGCCCGTCGTTCCCTGCTCCGCATGATTGGGTACGGCGCAGCTTTGACTGAGGCCATCAACTTTGCTACAGGGAACGAGACTGACCGCCGCCCGGTGATAAAGAACGCTCGGGGCGAGTGGCGCTATAACTCTAACTTCTACCGAGTCCGGTTCTTGGGCCGTGACTACTCTCTCTTTGGCCCGTGGGATTCTATGTTGCGCCTGCTGGTGACGGCGGGTATTGCGGCAGAAACGCGTAGCATACCCACGGCCTTCGACGCTGTGCGTGGCATGACTTCGGGTGTGGCGAACAATATCTGGGACTTTGTTGCGGGTGAGGACTTTAACGGTAAACGCACCCGGGATAACTCACAGCAAATTGCGCGCAGGCTAGCCAGTAACTTTGTGCCATTCAGTGCTGAGCAAGGCACCGAGACAGCAGAACAGCTATACCGGGATATCCGAGATAAGAACCTGAAGGGGGTAGCTGGTGGGGTTGTGGGCTTAGCTGCCGAGTTCGAGGGCGTCAAGTCTGCGCCACTATCTATGACAGATATCGCGCAATCTCTCGCTGACGAGTGGGTGGCAACGCAACCTTTAGAAGAACAGGCCCAGTACGAAGGCAAGGCATACTTCCAATTACCCGTACGCGCTCGCGATGAGATTTATAAGAACGACGAGGTTAAGCGACTCCAGGAGAAGATGCCCGACACTCTGCCGTCGATTAAAGAACAGGTGGCTGTGTCGATGGAGAATTTCCGTCACTCCAAGGCTGACAGCGTAGAAAAGCTAGAGAGGCGTGTCCGTGCTGGCTCTCGGGGTAAAGAGTTGACCGAGGCAATCCAGACATATAAGAGTGATGTATGGAACCAATCTCAGAGTGCTTTTAGCCGGGACGAGATAATTGATTATCTGAATAAGACTGAACCAGGTAATCTGGAAGACATGTTCCGTGAGGCGTATTGGTCCGCACAGCTTACTATCGTTAACCAACAGACCGGTGAATTGTCTTATGACGCAAGGGATAAGGTACGGAAGCAAATCCTGGAGAGGGCTGATGATGAAGGTGTTGACCGGGAGTTGATAACCAACCGGCGACCTACCCAGAACACTGTGGTCGATGAAGTCTTAGCTAGCTACGACCGTGACCAGGAAGCTCTTAGACCACTCTGGGAGGTGCCTGAGTCTGTACTCCAGGACTTCCCTCCTGGGCAGAATCGGGACACCTTGCTAGATTACCTGGCTGCCGATAGTACCGACCGTGTGAGTTACAGGGATGCCTACCCAATGTTAATCAAGGCTTTCGATGCAGAGGTAAGTAGGGTGCGCAAGAATTACCGGGGACTCTTCCCAGATATCGGTGCCATATATCTGAAGCGTGGTTACTCTGATATCCCTGTTGGTGAGGCTCCTGAGGAAGTGGCTGGCTTGGAAGAGCGGCGTCGCACGGGACCGAACCCACTCCCGGCTCCGCTTGCCCGGCCCCAAAGCTTCGCTCCTATCCAACCTGCTCAGCCGGGGTTGCAACGTGAGCGTTAGGTGCAGCAAGTGCAGCAGCAAGCTCTGTGAGTTCTTAGATGGTGCGGCTGTCTTTAAGTGCAGACGCTGTACCAAAGACCGTGAGGCTAAGGTACTGGTCTACATAAATACTGGCTTAGGTATCAACGTAGCGCTCACTGGCGATGACTGCATGGACGCGTTACCTCTTATAGGTAACTTGTTTGACAGGGTTACATAATACATGCTAGCATCTTAGCCACTGGGGCTATTGGCTCCAGTAAGTGCGCAACAGGTCGCCGTAGTGGCGGCCTTTTTTTGTGGCTAACTGGGAGGTTACCTACAAGATGACGACACCAGACCCGGAGCTAAATCTGGATAAACCGCTGATACCTTCGCAGGATGTTGTACCTCCAGCGGAAGATGACGCAGCAGAATCTCCAGCAGACTGGGAACAGAGGGCCAAGGATGCCGAGGGGCAGATAAAGAGCTTGAATGACCGGCTCTCTGCTCAAGGGCGTAGGCAAGACCGGGTACAAGAGGCAGAGAGCCTAGCGTTAGGTACTAACAACGAGGTAAGGCTTCTAAACCGACGCCTCGACGCTCTCATAGAGTCGGTTAGCAACGGTAGCACCGACCGATTGCCTACTCAGATGGCCGAGATTGCCAGCCAGGCTGCTAGCTCCCAAGCCGAACTGGAATACAACGACGTATGGACTGAGCTATCGCAAGAACTTCAAGAGTTAGTGCTAGACGAGGACGGTAACGCTGTCCTTGACCTCCTGAACGCTCCCGAATTGGAGCAGGCAAGGAATCTCTGGCAAGTGGCTCATGGACGGAAAGATGCGAACGGCTTGGCTCGTGCCGTTGGGGAAGCACAGAAAGTGATGCGCCGGGCTGAGCGTGAGAGCGTGAAGACCCGGGCTACAGCCAATGCTCGTCAGCAGGCTCAGGTAGACAATGAGGCAGCCGGTAACTTGGATTTAAGTACCGGCCCATCGTCTGGTGGTAGTGGGGGAATGAGCGACACTAGGTGGCTCCACGATGTATATGGGAACCAGGATTACTCCGCTACTCCTGAAGACCACAAGCGAGCTAAGGTAATCTTAGATAAGCTAAAAGCTTAACAAGGAGTCACAATGGCTTCAGGTGATACGACTACCCAAGCATTATCCGACAGCCTTAACACCGTTGTCGCTGAAGCCCGTCAAGTACGGGAGTTCGAGGGAGTGATGCCCCAACTGGTGGACAAGGTAACCCTTGACCCCACCACCGGTGTAAGCTGGCGTGAGGTGAGCATGGCTCAGCTTACTGCTCAGTCCGTCACCGAAACCACACGGTTGGATAACCCTCAACAGTTGTCCGATTCCCTCTTGACCATCACTCCTACGGTGGTGGGCATCCACACCCTGATTACCGACCGAGTGGCTGCTCGCATCTCTGCCAAGGCGTTCGCTAAGATAGGGACGCTGGGGCAGAACGCTATCCAGCGGAAGAAGGACGAGGATGGCCTGGTTGTCCTGGACGGAGCAACCAATATCTTGGCTGGGACTGGGACTACCTTGACCGATGGCCATATATCGGCTGGTGCTCACCGGATAACCAGCAACACCACTGAGCCAGGTAACGAGCCGCTGCGTTGTGTCCTGCATGGCTTCCAGATAAAGGACATCCATGACGTGATTACCGCTGGCGTCGGGACCTACAACCTCCAGGAAGGGCCGACTGCCCGGGTCTTCGCTGAGAAGTTCCAGGGCATGATATCCAGTGCCCAGATATATGAGGATGGCAACATCACCATAGACAGTGGCCCTGATGCCAAGGGTGGAATCTTCGCACAGGAAGCTATCATCCTGGTGCAAGGCCGGTCGCCTTCTACTGAGGTACGGCGAGAGCCACATATCGGTGGCGGGGCTAACACCGTATTCCTGTATGACGAATACGCCTACGGTGAGCGCTCGGCAGGTAACTGGCTATACGAGATTTACTCGGATGCCACAGCGCCCACGTCGTAATGAATATCCGGCGCACCGTCTGGTCTGAGGCCCACGGCCCCATACCTAAAGGGTGGGTCGTTCACAATCTCAATGGTCAACCTGCGGATGTGCGGCTAGAGAACCTGGCCGCTGTCCCCAGGGATGACATCTTTCTAGCAACCGCTCCCTATAGGGTGCGGATACGAAATTTAGAGCTAAAGCTCAAACAAGTAGGTGAACAAGATGGCCCAATCGGGTAACGGTAGAATCAAACTATTCAATGACTTCTTTAGTGTAGCGACCTTCCTGGCGATGACTGCCGACCCTGCTTCTGCGTTCGCGTATCCATTTGGAGATTTCTATGGTGGCGGCGAAGGCGTTGAAGACAGTGACGCTGGTTTTGCACCGAGCACGACTGCGCCGCTCTCTGGTGCTATTACGATTACCAGTGCCAATACCGACGCTGACACAGCCTTCATCGGCACACAGATTGGATTTGATGTTGCTCTGATGGCACCAATCGTGCTAGAAGCCAGGGTCCAACTCCCCGACCTGGACACCAAAGAGATATTCTTTGGGCTTACCAGCATCCTTTCGACCGATGAGCAGCTTGAAGATATCGTGATAAACGCATCGGCCACCACCATCACCATGCCAGCAGACCTGGTTGGGTTCTACCTGAGCGACGAACTCACAACCGTCGCTGGGGACTGGCACGGCATCTACAATGGCGGGACTACTGCTGCCTCGACCACTACTACTGACGGCCAGTTGAACAATGTCGCCGTAGCTGGGGAGTGGCAGGTACTCCGTCTGGAGGTATTCAGCAACGGCACAGCCGAATGGTGGATAGACGGTGTTCTCAAGCAGACCGTAACGGGCGCAATTTCGACGACCACTAACATGGCTGTTTGCCTTGCTTCTGCTGCCAACACTACTGAACTTGCCATCATGGAGTGTGACTACCTATCGGTCGAGGCCAACCGCGACTGGACGGCCTAACCATACATAAGTGCCCGGGGCAACCCGGGCACCAACCTTATCATGTGCTGCTATAGCAGCTAAGGAGTTAAGATGCCCTCAAGACGAGGATTCAG
>NZER01000125.1 GCA_002690445.1 Candidatus Pacearchaeota archaeon | reverse complement strand
TTTTTTCAATGCCTCCTTCTTTACTGCACTCGGGGCCTCTCCCCCTTCGTTTTCAAACATAGTACCACCGGCGCCAGATGGCATTGCAAAGTGTCCCATGCCAGCTCCGCCGGTATAATCACCCGCTGCTCCGGAGCCATATGCATTATACCTTTGTTGTTTTCTGGGGCCAGCCACCACCTGTTGATCAGGCATGGGGTGTGCTCCACTATCTTCAAGGCTGTTAATAGCTCTGCGAAGACACGCAGAGGCCTTGAAGGCATGCTCATATGCTCCATCAAAGATCGGTTCATCAAGAGCTTCTACAAGTATTTCAACAGCCTCTCTTGCATCAACTGCCATTTGATATAATTTATTGGCCTTTTCATCACCGCGGTCTTGTTCTTTCTCATCATTGTCGGCGGCAGGCATCCGATGCGGTACGTTTTCAGGAGCCGAGGGTTCATTAATCCCACCACCAGTAAACATTGCCTCCTTAACAAGACTTTTGAGTTGTTCATAATCTATGCTCATTATTTATTTTCCTTGTTTAATGCCGGGGAACTTCCTCTTTACAGCAGCACGAACCTTTGCTTTTTCCTCTGAGGTCCCATGCTTTGCCACCATACTTAGGGCCGACCTACCATGGCTTTCATCAGGAATGGGATAAGAGCCGGCCTGTTTGCCTTTTGGGCCCTCGCCTTTTCCAGGAAGTGCAAAATCACTACCAGGAAGCGCTCGCCGTTCTGCTGCGGAAAGATCTCTCTCATCTAGAAGACCAGCAAGCTTTCCCCATCGATCGAGTTCAGCGCGCTCCTGGAACCCCATATCACTGAACATATCGTCTCCTTTGTCTTTGAGCGCGGTCTTCTTTGCCGCCGGCGGCGGAGGCTCTTTTGGCTTCACTGGCGACGTCGTCGGTGGAGTTTTCGTCCCAGTCGTCGCCGCGGCCCCTGTTGTCCCTTTCGTCGCCGCGGTCGTCGCGGTTGTAGGCGTCGTCGGTGTCGTCGTCGCCGCCGGCGTCGTCGTCGTCGGGGTCGTCGCCCCTGTTGTCCCCGTCGCAGTCGTCGTCGTCGCGGCTGTAGGCGTCGTCGATGTCTTCTTGCTAGGCCCACGAACGTCGGACATAAAATCATCGGCCTGCTTGTTAACAGATCCGACTGTCGCGCCGGGGTCGGTGGATGACAGGGTGGTTTTCCCGCCAGTTGTTGAGACTTGGCTAAAAGTGCCCGTGGTCTTGGGCTTCGCGGACATGCCCTGTGCCTGGCGCATCTGTTGGATCTTGCTGAGCTTGGGCGCCTCTTCTTCTTCTTGAAGATTAATCCCGGCCACCAGCTCTTGTAGCCGTCGGTCGAGTTCTTCTTTTATCTCCCCTCGTCGTCGCCTCGCGTCCTCTTGTGCGGCTTTTTTGCGGAGCCTATCGAGCCGGATGTCACGGAGTGTTGGGTCACCGGGCCACGGACCCCTGGTCATGACCGGCTCCACGACAACACCGCTATCGGCATCGGTGGAGGTCTTGTACGCGTCGTAGAGTTCGTCGTCCGTGAAATGTTCACGCTCCGAGGCGCTTATTATGTCGTCTTCCCACGCGTCGTGGACGGCATCTTGTCTTGTCTTTTCGGCCGCGCGAAGCGCTATACCCGGGAGTGACGTAGGATCCACGGGCTGCTCTGGTCGATCGTCTTGAACTGTAACATCAAACCCATGGGTGTCGATCGTCGGAGCCTGCAGCCCGGCCACTCCTGGCTCGGGCGCCGGCTCTGGCTCCGGCTCTGGGAACCCGCCGGCCGGCCGGAGCGTACTGGGCGATCGGGCCGGCAGCTCGTGTGGCCAGCCAGGAGCATCTACGTCGGATACGGACTCACCATCATCTGGAAGCTCGACCCGGGCTGTGCTCTGGAAAGGATCTCTTTTACCCTGAAGCGGCCCGGACTCTTGACCTATCGCTTTGTCTTCAGCCGGCGGTGGCAGACCTTTTTTTTTTCGATATTCCCGCTCTAGTTCCTGTCGCGACTTTCCCTCTTTGACAACCTTTCCTGTTTTCGGATCTCTTCTGTTAATCAGTTCATGATATTCAGCATCGGTTGATTTGCTACCGGTTTCGCCGGGCAACATCTTCTCTTTCTCCCGCTGTGTAGCAGCTGCTGCAGCCGCAGCCTCCAGGGCAGCCTCATTTTCACCTTGAGAAATAACTAGGCCTCCCTCTTCGTAGTCCTCGTAATCCCCCATGACTCCTTCGTCAGGTTCTCCATATTCTGTCCAATGTTTTTCTGGATATTCGGATTGTACATACTCCACCTCCGGCGCGACGCCGCCGCCGTTTCCAGGGGCGTCGGGAGCCTCCTCCTGATGGTCCGGATCTCCGGAGTGCTCAGGCCTCGTCGAGTATCCTCCACGCGATAAAGGCCCTTCGCTAAGTCCCGCCAACTCGCGCCAGCGGTTGAGCTCTAAACTTTCCTGCTTTCTCATCTTCTTGGCCTCAGCCGAGTCGTCTTCATCTATCTTGATCGTTTTCGAAGTGACAGGCCGCGGCGGCGGATCCGCCGGGTTGCGATCTGGTCCGTCGTCCCCCCACACCATCTGTATCGATTTCTCGCGATCAGACGCTCGTTGTCTGCGCCTATCTCCAGGCACATCAACGGGCACATCTTTCTTTCCTCGCGGTTTACTTACGGTTTTTTTGCCACTGGCAAAGTCGACAGACGAGACTTCCCCTTCCGACGGCTCCAAGTCAGGCCCTTCTTCGAGTTCAACCTCACGGCCTCTTGGCGCGCCAGCCTTTATTTTGCCCTGCTCGCGGTCACTCCAGGAAGCCGTCGGCCTCCCCACATCGCGTGGGCCGTATTTCTTCATCACCTTTTCTTTCTTTTTCTTCTTATCATCCTCACCCTCCTTCACCGCGCCGTCGTCGTCCTGCTCTCTTATCTTCGCAAGCTCTTGAAGAACGAGGGCTTTGAGGTGTTGTTTGGATTCGCCCTCTCTAAATAAATCATCCATTCTTTCTTCAGCATCCATTATAGCCAATTCCGTGTTTGGGTGGGGCTTTTCTCCCTTGACCGCCGATTTACCAAAAGCACGATATCGGTCTCGACCAGTCGCGACGTCTCTGGCGTGAGTTTTCTCCCCCGATTCAGCTTCGCCAGTAAGTGGACTCCTCCCTCGCGATACGATTTGAGTCGCCTCCGTTTCGGGGTCAACCGCCGTATATTCTGTGGTGTGAGAGGGCTTGTGTGAAACGGTGCCATAGCCGAGCGCTTGCTCGGGAGAATAACCATACTTGGACTCTTCTTCATTTATCGGCTTCATCATTTCATCTAACAATGCCGCCGGATCGAGTTCATAGACCTCCTCCCTTCCATTGGTGGCTAGGATCGCCTTAACTTCTTCTCTGATAATTCTTAAAATTTTCGACTTTGCTGTTTTCATCTCTTGTACATCCTTTTTTTTTCTCGTAACCCGGCTGGGGTCGGGTGTGTCGACAACCTCGTCCGGGTCGGACGGCAAATGATAGATATTCGTTCCTGCAGTCGGCTCATCCTCTTCTGCATCTCCGCGGGTTGCGATGTTGGCGGCGACAGCAGCGTCAAGTCCTTGTTTTCTCTGGGACGCCCGGAGCTTCCCCCCATCCGAGTCACCCTCTTCTTGATCAATCTTCTGCTTCGCGGTGTCAACATCATGTTTCCTGGTTGATTTAATAACTCCAGATAGCCCAGCCCCGAGACCTTGTTCTGCTCCACTGTAGCCAGTCGAAGTCTTCAACCGCTTTGGAGCTGTTCCTGGCCGCTTCCGAGCTAAGGACGGGTCCACCTCAACAAAAGCTTCACTCAAACATATTTGGGTTTCTTCTTTAATAATTTTTAAAAATTGTTGTTTTCTCACAGTACAAAAGCCCCGACGTATAATTAATTAGTTTCTTCTTCACTCTTTGCCATCAGATTGATCCATTTATCTCGCAAACGATCAGTAATTCCTTCCTCGGGGGGCTCCACAAACGTTGCTCCGACCCCTGCCGCCTCTGCTGCAGCTACCTCTTCCTCATCGTCGTCCCAATGATGAATGACACCCAATTCTACGAGTTTCTTGGCTTTGAACTCGCCGGAGGTATACCATATTTCATCAATAGGCAGGCCCCGGCTGTCTATCAATTCATCGGGAGAGGGAGCTTTGTCCTCAGGATGTTTTACAGGATAGCCAGTTTCCAGATCCCGCTCTTTAGGCTCAAACCGAGAAGTTACAATAATAACTTTGTGGCCATCAGCAGCCAAATCCTTGACCAACTGAATGTTCTCCTCATGGTCTCCGATGTACTCGACATCTCCATCCTCCAAGGTATGGTATTTGATAAGGGTATTGTCAAAATCAAAAGAGTAAATCTTTTGTTTGTCCTCTTTCAGATATCTGCGCCAGTTTTCAAGTAGGAGTTTCATAGTTAATTCCCTCCTCGGAGATAATTAGTCCATTTCTTCCAGATTGCTTGCATTACGGGTGTTAACTCTTCTACAGTATAGCCGTATTCTTGCGCATCTTTAAATATTTGGTCCACTACATTATCAATGATTGTTTCAATTGGTTTGCCCGACCGTCTAGATCTCCCTCTGGCGCCCGCAAGATGCCCCCTTGTTTCAGCTTCTGATGCAAAATGTTTATAAATATTTTCAAGACTAGCCCACTTATCTTCCCCTTCGGGAATATCCGCACTTAGCATATCTGTAGAATCACAGCTATGTTGTAGTTCGTGGGAGAGAGCATCCTCTAATTCTATAGCGAGCCACTCAGGAAAATCTTCGATGGCCTCATAGCCTCGGGGAATGTTTGCCACAATGACAAGATTGGATTTGCCTCTCTCTTCTACATCGCAGAGATAAAATGCTTTAATGCTTCCAGTTCCTTCGTCATTGATAACGATTCCAAGGTGAACCTCGTTAAGAGTATCATAATTGGAAAACAGACCCCCGGTGTCTAAGACGCGCGTCGACTCAATCTTAGAAGTTTGCTGATTTAGGTGTGTGATAGAATTTTCATTGAAAAGAAGGGAGGATATTTTATTATTGAGTTCATTGCTGAAATGGATAAGGTCCGACCCTTCTTTATTCAATTGTTGCCAGTTCTCAAATAGAAGCTTCATTCACCGCTCCTATGGAGCTTTCGCGCTTGTTGTTGTTTCTTTCGAAGCCCCCAAGCCATTCTATCTTGATATTTGGAGATGTTTACGTTGGATGAGTCCAAAAGAGCGATGAATATGGCTCTTGTCATCCCCATCATCATCTTTACGTCCGCGAGAGCGTTGTGCCAGTCGTCTGTACTGATTTCATAGGCCTTTGAGACGGGGCCCATCGACGATGAGGTGTATTCACCGAACTTTCCGGTCATTGTGAGCGCTTGAAGGATGATTTGGGCCTGTTCGTTGCCCTCATCAGCAAGGGTCTTTATAAGGGAGTTATGCCATAGTTTGATCAACATCATGGTGTCAAAGATGGGATATTCACGCATATTAACCGGTATATTGTATAAATCAGCCCTAGTTTGGACGAAATTGACGTCAAATTCGGCATTTTGAGCTACTAAGACCGGATTTGGCTGACTTTCGAGGTATGAGACGAACTGCCGTATGATATCTTCCTCACTTGGCATCCCTTTCGGGTATTTTTCCCTATATTCCT
Organism: Candidatus Pacearchaeota archaeon; assembly: GCA_002690445.1. The sequence goes on along the minus strand of NZER01000125.1, from coordinate 710 downwards.
CGCTGGGTACCCCATATCGCGTCAATTCAAGCGGATATTTGGCTTTTGGGTCGTCCGAAGCCTCAAATCCTGCCAAAGTTTCCGGATTTAGCTTAATTTTGTCGTAAAAAAGGCCTTTTTCGGCCTCAACTTCGTCAAATTGCCAATTATTGGGATATGCGGCAATGGCTCCAATTTCAGTGAGCTGTGCGCTCTCTGGTTCGAAACCTGTGGTCTCTGTATCGAAGAAAATCCAAGTATTATCACCGAAATCTTTAAGTTTCTCGAATAATTGCTCGATTGAGGCTTCGAAGAAGTCATCGTCCAAAATATAGGCCTCTTTGAGGACATACTTGCGCCAGTTTTCAAGTAGGAGTTTCATTTTGTCTCTCTATTTGAGTATATAGCTTTGACCAAAACTTCTTAAGCTCAGCCGGCTTATCGCCCAATACATTTAAATAGTCCCGGACAACACCTTTAAGTTCAGGGCCTCGTGTCTTGATGAGTTGTAACGCTTCGTCTGCTGAATATATGTCTAACAATTGTTCTGCGGCTTCATGCGCGAACGCGTCTACTTCGATATGTCGCGTGAGATAGCCCCCGCGGTCGCCAGTATCTGAAAATTGTTTGGGATCCGCAATCATTTGTTCCCACGCTTCTTCTTCACTGATTCCTTTTGATTCGGCTTGTTTTTTTAGTTGTTCATAATGAACCAATTCGTGATTTATTGT
>NZER01000124.1 GCA_002690445.1 Candidatus Pacearchaeota archaeon | reverse complement strand
TGGTGCTCCAACCTCTTCGAAATCCCAAGTTCTATTGCGGTCACCTGATATGGCTTTCTCAAACGAACGCGCATCAACATGGGCTCCAAAAGGCGTCCCTTTACCGGATAGGGCGTTTATAACTGTTTCAAAAATTTCTCCTTCTGCACCCTTGGCGAATAATGAAGAACCCGACTTACCAATACTTACAGATATAGCGTCGTCCTTGAGCCACTTCTTAGAAGATTCATTAGCTAAATTCTCTGTTGCTGGAGCAAAATGTTTTCTAATATTTCTTGAAAAGTCTCCCGTCTGCTTTCCGTCCTCTAGCGAATCTGTAAGCGAACGGTATTGTAAATTTTTAAAACCTATTCTCTTATATGCGCTTTTCAAGCCACTGTATTCAGATATATCCCCAATTCCGGCTTCAGCGTAACCAGTATCAGTCTCCTTGGTTCCATATAAACCCAACAGACCGAACCTCTGTTTGGCGTCGTATATTTTTGTTCCGGCTACTGCCTGTCTTTCTCCTTTAATGTACTCGTATTTCTTGTCTCCTTCTATATCTACAGCCTTATCTTGGCCAGTCCTGTCTCTTGACAAACTCTTCTCATAGTTATGCCTGAATTTCTTATGCGCCTCTTCTGCTTTCGCCAGTATCCCGGTTTTACCTCCTAAAGATGGGGTTGTCCATAACGTACGACCAAATACTTTTCCGGCCTGTTTCCCAAGTTCGTTTTCTTCTTTATTCTGTGATAGCGTCGGCATACCACCAAAAGCAGTTTTATCCGTCTTCCAAGCTCTTAGTTTTTCTAGATACTTTGCTTGCTTTTCGATCTCCGACAGATTGAAGTTAGGAATAAAGCCGCCCGAAAAGTCATCCATATCACTCCCCCTGAAGGTTAGCTGACCTTTGCGTACATTATGAAACCCGCCTCCTTTTATTTTTCTAGGATCAATGCCAGCATCCATTGCTGCCATACCGTGAAGCGGCTTATCTGATGCCAGTACGCTCCCATCTTTTAGAACCAGCGTAGTACCCGGCTTACCCCCAAGTTTACCGAATACCTTATCTTCTCCCTTTCCCGTAAAAGATCCTGAATCGCCCCGCATGTTAAAATGTTTGCCTTTTTTAAGCAAAGCAGACGCCATAAAGCTGGGGACAAAGCCACCTGATAAAGCTGACATATATTTATCATAAGCCTCAGAATTTTTTGGAGGAACCACGAACGTAGCTTTTTTACCTCTTCCGTTTCTTGTTGAAAATACGGATTCGTGACCATTGACCGTAGCGTTAAACACTCCTCCTCGGCCGTCATGTATAGCTTCCTGTCTTGTCTTGGGGTTTTTTATTTGAGAACGAGAATAACCCCCAGCCATCATGCCAAGTCTTTCCCCTCTATCAGCAGCAAAACTAGGTATGTATCCTGAGCTTCCAAACTTGCGACCTTTCTTGCCAGAAGTTGCACCAAAATCAGCAGAGAAACCTACTCCGCCACCCATCAAAGACTGAGCTAACTGGTTGGATACTAAAAGTTGTTCATCCAGAGCGCTGGTATTTTTTTGTATCTGTTTGTATATTTGTTCGTGGGCGTCCTCGACGGTCATAGTTCCGTCTTTAATCTTTTTGAGTAAATCCGGATTCTCGCTTAATACATCAAACACCTGCCTTTGCAGATTCATTTGAGTTTGCAAATTTTTATTTAAACCGGTTAAAGTTTTGAAAGCGTCAGCAGCGAACTTACCCAACTGAGAAAAGGTTTTAAATAAAACTAAACCTATGACCAGTAAGCCCGGACCAGACATGAACTTCCCTATACCTTCGAATATGCTTTTAGCTATAGCTCCGCCCACCTTGCCCATATCAGTTTCGGAAAACTTACTTAAGTCATCCACAAAACCGAAAAGTTTTTCCAAGGTGGGGCCTAGAGTCAGTTCTCCTAATTCTGCAGCTCCCTCCTTAAATGTGTTTACTGTCCTTTGGAACTGAGCAGACAGAGTCTTGTTTAGCTCTTCGTTTCTCCTTAAAGCTTGATCACTAGAGCCGATAGACACACCCAAAGCTCTATTATATATTCCCGTTTCCTTGCTTAAGTCGTTCATGGCAGCCTTAAGGATATTGACTTGGAACACGCCACCTATCAATTCGGTTACTTGAGCTCTCTGGGATTGACTTAAGTTATCAAACTGTTTTGCTAAGTTTTGCAAGACCTTCATTGCTGGCAAAACCTCACCTTCAACACCCCTAATGGCGATGCCTAGATTCTCAAGCTCTTTGATAACCCTTGGTCTTTGGATTCTGGTAAATATGGTTTTGAAACTGTTACCAATTACAGCACCACCTCGGGCTGTTTTCTGTTGCACGGTGGTAACAATAGCTAAAAGCTCATCAAAGTTTACGCCTGCTCCTTGGGCTGAAGCGCCAACACGACCAAGAGCTTTTGCTAAGTCGTCAGAGCTGACAGCGAACGCAGCGTCAACATTAGCTAGCTTATTAATTATAGCGGTGCTATCTAAGCCCGCTTTATTGAAAGTGTTGATGGCCGCGGTCAAGGCATTCACAGCCTCTGCGGCGTCCATACCGGCCAACCTCGCAAGAATAAGAGCGTCTCTGGTTCTCTTAAGGGTTTCTTCTGTTCCTAAACCCTGTCTGGCTAGCTCCGTAGCCGCTGTAGCAGCGACCTGAAAAGCCTGACCCGTTTTTGAAGCTATTTCAAAAAGATCCGAACCAAACTTTCTAAGATTTTGGGATGTGGCACCAAGAATAACATTAATGTCTTGGAGGGATTTTTCGACTTCGATTGCAGACTTAACCGTAACGACGAAGGCTTTCTTTACAGCTAAAATTGCTCCAGCCGAAGCGCCGAACGCAAGAACACGAGCGTTAGAAGCGTCCAAAGATTTTTCAAACTCACCTAATTGACCATTAATACGCCCCAAAGGCCTAAAACCTTTGGTATTTAGTACTAAATCAATATGAATTTTTTCTCTAGCCATATTCCTTAAGCCGTAATCTTAAATAATTACACTTAAATATAGCTTATATTCCGTGGATGTCTAGCAATTCTTCAAAACTAATTGATCCCTTTTCTTGAGCAAGTTTATTTAAATCAACTGCTTCTTCGTCGTCATTTTGCAGCGACCGCATCTCTTCTTTGCTTGCTCCTACTATGGTTGAACCCCCGCCGTCCCCTTTTGACCCTAAAGAGTCCTTTGCTACGCGAGCCTTGTCTTGCAAATTATACCAATCTGATAGCTTCTGCGGTGATTCATAATAATCATCTGGAGCAGGTTTAGAATTAGATATTAAATTTTTAAAATATCTTCCAGAAGACAACAAAGATACTTGATAATTAGTTAGCTCAATGACAGCTTTACGAAAAAAATCGACCGTGCTTTCGCCACATAAATAAAAACTATTCATGAAAAAGGGGCATATAGCGATAAGTCTAATCTGCTCATCAGAAAAGTCGCTGTTTATCTCAGCAAATAAAAGCAAGCATTCATCAATGTCCTCCTGCTCTAAAAGGTCAAACTCCTCTTCTGAATAAAACGCTTTACTGAGGTCTTTATCGGAAAAAAAAGACTGTTGTATTATGAATTCATTTATTTTTTTAGAAGCAAAGACTTCTGCAGTGAGGCCTATATTTTCGGCTCTTTCGTGAGAAAGTAAATACACCTCTTTTTCAATAGGGTCTATCTCCTTGATTAGCTCATCTACCTGCTTCTTTATTATAAGCTTTTGCTTGGTATATTTTAGGGTTTTTAACCTTTCTGCTTTTTCTTTTAGTTTGTTTTCCTTCTCTTCAGACCACAGGTCTTGCTCTATAATAAACTTTAAAGCATCTTTCTCTGATTTTAACCCCTTTTTTTGAGCTAAGAAAAAATGATCATCATATTTTTTACCCGATTCCCCGTTGTCTATTTCATTGAGGTGCTTTATATAGACCTTCTTTTTGGAAGATCTTAATCTTTTTTCAGAAAACCCAAAGATTATATCTCTATAGAGCTTTTTGCATTCTGGGTAAGTGTTTTTTAATTCATCAGACACCTTAGCTGGCCTCTGGTTTTTGCTCTTCTTTAACCTTGTTTACCTCTGGCTCCTTCTTGGAGGGCGTCTTCTTTTCGGGAGTCGTCTTCTTTTCGGGAGTTTTTTTCTCGGAAGCTTCCTTGGGAGCTTCTTTTTCTTCTTCAGGGCTATATGTCGGAGTAGGCATTTCCATATCTAAACCAGCTAGGGACTTAATTTTGTCTTCGTAGACATCCTGCAGAGCTTCGTCTTTCCTGACTTCGTCTTTGATAAACTCTAAAGATTCATCAACCCTTTTAAAGTCTTCATAAACCTTAGCGTTCCCGCCGTTCCAAGCAGCTAACAAATAACTAGCTTTTTCTATTAAGGAGGCCTCAAAATTATTAAACCTATCGTCGGACTCCTGAATTCCCAACTCAATTTCTTCATAAGATTGAGATTTTCTATCGAAGTCTTTACCGAAAAACACAGCATTATAATCTTCTATACCACCTCGCTCATTATTTATAAACTTAGTGAAAGTTAGATTAAAAAGCCACCACATGTTCGTCATTCTAGCTGCCCTAGCTTCCGCTGTGTGCTCGTATAGACTCTCAGCTGCAACCTCGTACTTCTCTAATTCGGCTTTTAGAATTTCGCTTTCCGTAACAATCTCCGCCAACTTCTCCTGCCTTTCTATGAGGGTTAAGTCTTTTTCTTCTTGCAGGTTCAGCTGAACAACCTGAAACTCCTTTTCTTTAAGTAGTAATTGGTTATATTTTTCAGCAAAGTCATCCTGCTCTTCTTGGCTTAGTCCTCCCCCGTCATTCTTATATCTTTTGGCTATCATTGCTCTGGTTAACAAACCAGCCTTTACGCCCCTAGATATTTGAACTGAATAAAAAAGATTGCATTCATCATACATCTTTCTTGTGGGTCTTTTTAGGAAAATTTCTACGTCTTCTGTTATTACTTTATTCTTAGTGACTTTAATTTCCTGTCCGTCTTCCTGACGAGTCTCTTCTACTTTTTTCTCGTAGGTCCTAGGTAAAGAGAAAGCGTACAGCCATTTCTTTGTGTTAATCGGCGGCGGCTCTGGTTTATCTTGATCCTTGTTGTCCTTATTCTGTTCGCTCATTTTCCTGTTCCTTTAAATTTATAGTAACAAACTCTAAAGTTCTCTCTAGCTCTCTGGTTGCGTCATTGCCCACATCTAGAATCTTTTTTCTAATTTGGCTAAATTTCTTATCAGTAAAATAGTCTATTTCTCCTATATTAATTTCTTCAATATCAACCCCAAGATTAGTTAGCCTTGACTCTATTTTAGATGTGAAACTTTTATGCTCGTTTAGTAAATCTTCAGTTATTTCGAAATATCTTTTATATAAGCAGACTATGTTTCTGTGGATTTGAAAAGATATTACATCTTTTAAGTTAACGCTATTTCCTTCCATGACACTTTTACCTTCATGAGTTATAAGAATTTATAAGATAAAAGTAAAAAAAATCCCCGACAAGCGGGGACTTTTTAAAGAAAGAGAATTTTAGCTTAATTAAATAGCCTTCATAAAGAAGCCATTCTTAGCCGCGCCTACGCCTGTGCCGCCTCCATCTACCTGAACCGAATAGTCCAAAGTGATAGATTTATTAGCACCTATGCTGGAACTAACAGAATGCCCTTCAATCTTAGCGTCTCTAAACATCAAAGAGATACCGTTTACAGCACTGTCAGCGTTGGCCTTATTACACTCAACATCTATTGCGAATCCGGGATCAGTGGAATCAGTTAGGTTTGTACCTACGATATCCTCTAGCTTACTGGCGGCCTGCTGAGAAACAATACCCTCAATAGACATGGTCGCCTGAATCGGGAAAGTAATAACTCTAGCAAACTCAAATTTGTCACCTAGTCTCTGAATAGATTCTCTGGGGATGTCGATAGAGGTTGTAAAGCTTTGAACATGGATAATATCAAAACCCAATACAGGTAGATCGGCGTTGGCATCTGGCGTTGTTGCTGATCCCGGCACCATCGGTGCGGACTTAAACCCAACGTTACCCGGTCTCAAAACAACAGGCACGTTCGTATTTAATCCAGCTACTGCATTTTGGGTAACAGTTCCGACTTCAAACTGAGTAGACTCCGCATTTACTGAAGCACTAGGAACATCGCCAACTGCACCAGTCCAAGAATACGAAGTAAGAAAGCCCTTAGGAATTATAATTCCTTTATTGGTAGTATGAGTAGATCCATTATTAAAGTCAATACCTTCATTAGATAAGCCAACCGTAAACTGTTGTTCATAAACATTACTTGCGGGTCTATTAAGATCCCTCATAAAGCCATACGAAGCCCCCAATGCTCCATTAGCCAAAAGATGAGTCTCATTTGTTACTCCATTTAGATGGTAAGTAAAATCCAAACTTACAGTAGGTACCTCAGTTATGATTCTTTCTATTTGACCTAATTGACCGTACTGGTTAACGTCTGTCCGAGGGACAGTGAAGCTGTAATTTACACTTTGAACCCTCTGGATATTATTGGATCCCGAGAAAAGAGCCTCACTCTGGTAAATTACTCGCTTTCTTGTTCCTGATCCTTCTAGTGTTTTTGCTACTTGAATTGCCATTTTTAAATTCTCCTTCTGTTTTCTTAGTAGTTATTACATTTTTTAATATACTCAGAGAAATAAATTTTAGAGTCTGGGCATACGATGAGTATGCAGTTCAAAATCCACAAAAGCTGAGAATACGTTGGGATTCAAATTCTCAAAATCCCCCCTATTAGCTATGTTTTTCGATACCGTAACCCTGTCTATAAAGCAATATCCTTCGTTCGCCGTGCCTGTATAGTTATAGTTTACACCTGTAAAGCCCCCAAGCGCATTTAAATTTAAGCCAGTTTGCGCAACAATAGGCATATTTTTTCTTACAGTATCTTTTAATATGCCGCAAGCAGCGTCTAAAGAAAACATGGAATCAGCCAAAACTATGGCTCTAGCGTTAATGAAAGTGTTGTCCATACCACCAAAAGCAAACTCTTCGTTCCTACCCCCATTATCCTTAATGAATATAGCCGGATAGGTTTGCACACTAGAGTCTACACCCGTTGATGCAGCCTGTTTAGTTCTTGGGTTTAATTCCAATTTAGTCTCAAAAAGTAACTGCTCCTCCGGCATACTGGTTAAAAATACATTAAAATCCTTTACAGAATAAGAGCCGCTTATGCCAGAACCAGCAACCGGATCAGTATCTCCAGTAAAATAAAGCTGCCCCTGCATATGATTTATCGAATCGAAACCACCGCTTCCGGGATACATTGGACCTGTGTTATAAGGCCCGATCGCACCACCGGGGTCAGGTGGCGTTGAGAAATATATACCACTTAAAACACTAGGTGTAGAACTTCCAGTCACGCTAACATCTGAAACTAGTTGTTTAAAGGGGGAGGAGTAAACGTAATAATCATTAAAAAGGCTATCTATTTTGTAAAAAGCTGACCCAGTATTTGTATAAGCGTCCCCCTTTTGGGTAACCTCATGGTCAACGAACAGCAACAAACTGCTCATAACTTTATTTTCAAATTGAACCTTCATTATGCCCTAAGTCTTTTTCTGTAGTTATTCAATATCTCTGTTATATAAGGAATAGGCTTAAAAATTCCAGCATTTAACGTCTTTCGGCTTTGTAAACCTTTACCAGATCTAGATTTACTGGTTAACTCTTTGCCTTCGCCGAATTTTAGATACATGAAATTACTAAAACCGGATATGCCCCTCTCTATTCCAACCACCCAGCTATTTCCACTCTCCCAAGGCATACGAGAAACAAGATCAAAAGAATTAATACTTGGAACGCTTAGCTGGTAAGTGAAAGCCTCTACACCTTTGCGCCCCCTCTTCTTTCCCTGTGCGCCAACTAGATCGAAGTGATCTTTTAATGTATCTCTTATCGGGCCAATAACGTTTTGGCCTTTGTAAAAGCCTATAAAACTAAATAAATTACCTACTCCATTTAAGGTGTTTGACAAGTTAACTCCAGCAGGCCCTTGGCTTAACTCCCTAGTTACGGGGTGTTTATCGAATTCTTTCAGTGCGACTCCTTTAAGACCAGCCACTCTTCGTTTTATAATGATATCTGACTGTTTAGAAACAGTGACAGAATTCCTGACGGTCCTCTCTAAAAAACCTTTATCTTTTAAAAATCTTTTTAAGGAAACAATAGCCATTATTTTGTAGCCTCCAGTTTATATACATAGAACTTACTATTCAAAAAGCTTTTATTTGCGTCTTCAGAAACAAGCTTGAATGATTTATTATCAAAAGTTACCTTCTCTGTCTTGCCTTTATTTATGAAATTTCTAGCTGGTTCTTGTACTTTGATAAACACTCCACCAACAGACACTTGACTAGGAATATCCCCTAATCTTTCGACTTCTTGGTCTAGGTTATATCTGACAGTAGCTTCAAAAACACCAGAAACAGGTTGGTATGAAAAGTTTACAGAGCTAGCAGGATCTCCATAGCCAAATAAAGAAGAAGTATTTACTTGAGAGATAACCTTTTTAGGTTCTTTGTGTATGACTATTTCCCTTTTAAAGGTATCAAAAATATCATTAAAAATACCAGTTAAATTATTCTTTTCCGTCTCTGATATTAAACTCGGCATTAGCTAACTG
>NZER01000123.1 GCA_002690445.1 Candidatus Pacearchaeota archaeon | reverse complement strand
TCCAGGGCCAGGTGCGGCCAACTCTTCGGCGCTTAACTCCGACCAGGGACGCCCACCCAGATATTCCGGTTGGCGGGGGCGATACGTCTTACCGCCCCATACTCTATTGCTCTCAGGAATTAGAACGTCGAGCCGCTCCGCTACAATCTCAGCTCCTTGGCGAGTATCAGCTCTAACCTCCTCGATCGAGCGCGCCGCTGTAACGACAGACGGCCCGACATCCTCGATCGACATTCCCATCGGGATTGGCGACTTACCAGCGGCGTACCGCTGCTGGGCTGTCCTGACGCCACCAACCGCAAACTCCCGCAGATGACGAACTGCTTTGCTCATCGCGGGGTTCTCTTTCAGCGCGCGGATGGCCTTGAACAATAGCGGTGCCAACAGTGGCGCCAAGTCGAAGGGTAGACCGATAAGCCCACCTTCCAACGCTGTCTTCAGTCGCTGGCCCAAACGCTCAGCGGCGTCTGCGTCGTCACCGATCGGCGTGCCTAGGAACTCGAGGACAGCATTCGGCTCGACGCCGATATCCATCAACATGGTGGAGAAATTGCCCTCTTCAGGATCGAAGAGCGCATCGGCGACAGCGCCGTAGGATATGAATCGGCCGGCTGTGAACGGGATCGTGCCCAGCGTCCCCATCGAGGTCGCGGCCATCGCGAATACGAATTGAAGAATACCGGCGCCCATCTGACCGACTTCCGTCTCCGGCTCGGTGAAGAACTTCGGGATCACAATCGGCTCGTAATCTGCGGGCCGCTCGTCTACCAGGCGAATGCCGTCATCGTCCGACACGAGGTAGAGATTCCACCCGACAAATTCCTCAACGACCTGGGCCATCTCATCGGTGACATCGAGAAACCCCTGTGCAGTCCCCCACAAGGCTTTTGCGATCGCGTTGCCTGCCTCGTTGTTTGCGTCGCGGACACCCTCCGCGGTTATATCGCCGATCTCGCGGGCCACGATCCGATATGGTTGCCACATATCGTCCCATAGCTCCTGCACCCGAGCGAAGTCTTCGTCGCTGCCGGCCAGGTTTCGGGGATCGATGCCCTTCTCGCCCATCACTTCCGCAGCGGAACTGTGAGCAGCCAGCTCGCGAGCATCGGCCTGTGGGCCATGAACTTCCAGAACCCAATCGCCGTCGGACGGATCTACGTCCTCGAGTAAGCCTACGTCATCCGATTCTACAGGCGCGGTCCCCAGCTCGGCGGGTGCCGCCGGCTGCTCCGCGGGCGCAGGCTCAGGCTCTTCAGAGAGGATCTCCGGCACCGGTTCCTCCTGCCCAGCCGGCGGCTCGCCCTGAGCAGGCTCATCCGAGACGACGCCTTCCCATACTGGGAGGTCGACAGGAGGACCACCCGGCCTGAGAAGAGATCCCTTGTCGCCTGGCGCCTGAACGTAGATTTCAGCCATCTTATTTCGTTCTCACATAGGCTTCGATAGCGTCGATCTGCTCCAGCAGGGCCGCAAACCCTCGCGGGCCGAGGGCGGCTGTATTTGTCCCCGCCCAGGTCTTCGCTTTGGCAACATCTTCGAGAGTCCAGTCTTCGACCTGGGGCATGGTCACTTCTGTCGGCCACTGGGGAGTCATCCCGACAGCGCTTATAGTGGCGACTAACGTCGGGGAGAGGGAAAACGTCTGGGGGAGATCAGACGGGTACCAGGGCACAATTCCAGAGCCGGAAAGACTGCCATCATCCCCCCTCGTCACCCCGACAGTCTTCAATGCCCGTGTCGCGGCGTCAGGCGGCGTCATGCCTAGGGCAAGACCTTCAAAGTAAACCTTGCGCGCGTGCATTTCACGAAAGACATCGCTACTATCATCGAAAAACCCGAGCAGGTTACGCGGTGCGACGTTATCTACGACGAGCTTCAGATTGTCTGCGATCTCCCCACTTACTACTTCCTCATCTGAGAGGGTATGCGCCCACTTCATAAAAGCAACATGATCCTGGATCGTTATCCTCGATCCGAAAGCCTTGCCAATTTGGCGGTCAGAACGATCAATTTGCTTGGCAATCGCGGCCTTACGCTCCTCCTGCGAAAGACCGAGATTGTCCATAATCGCAAAGACCTCTTCGTAGAGATCGGCGACGAACTCGGGATCGCTCTCCCTAATCCCCTTATCGTTGATCATGTTCATCAGCATTGTAACTTTGCCGGCCGCGAGACCTAGGCCACCATCGAGATTGGCAAGATAAAGAATCTCCTCCTGAGTCGGCATAACCGACTCGCCTGCATCATCGACTTCCCCTTTCCGAGCACTGAAGACCCTATCTAACAGCGTCGATAGACGTGTTGCCTGTCGGTCTTTCAACGCTGCTCTAGCAGCCGTTCGAGAAGCAGTTTCCTCTCGGAGTTCAGCCGCCAATAGACGAGTGTGTTTATTCAGGAGGTTAGCTCTCAGCCTCTCCCGATCTATTGGTCTCAGCCAAAAGAACCGCTCGGGATCGTCTAGCAAGTCAATTAGCTGAGAAACCTGTTCCGTCGTCTGCGCTGCGTTGTTCTGCGCGTCCACCGCATACTCGGCAATATCGCCTCGAAACTCATGGATATTCTTACCGGCCTGCTCCGCTGTTATAATGCCAAGATTCGCGGCCTTCTTCTGCGCGGCCTCTTCTGCCTCGATTGTCGTCTGCACCGTGGCTGGCAACGTAGCCTCGGTGCCGGCCCAGTGGAGAGGGAGGTCCGCAGCCGCTTGGCGAATATTAGCGTGGCGACCCTCGTTGAGCGCCGCCCTACTCCCATCGATCAGTCGGTTGGTGTTGGCCTTAGTTACAGTAGTGCGCGCCGCAGCAACGCGTGGCGCCACGGCGGCGCCGATCTGCCGACGTGTGAGCGGGTCGCCAGAGTATTCCCCCACACGGCCGAGAATCGAGGATATCTGCTCATTAAAGAAACCGAGTATACCGCCGCCGCTGTTTTCATATTCAGGGTTGGCAATATCCTGCTGTTGAGCCGAGGTTGCCGCCGCGTCGATCTCGGCGCTCATGGCAACGGATGCTTTCGCAACGATATCGTCACGATGCAACTGCATCGCGACCGCGCCCAACCGCGCCGCATCATCTGCAAATCCGCTATACGCCTGGGCCAGCGTAGTCTGGGCCTTTGACAAAGCCCCGGCCGGCACTTTGAAGCTGAATCGCTGACCGGCGGCAGCGGTAGTGTCGCTGGGCCTCGCGGCTGTAAACCTGGGGACTTCAACCATGACGTCTTATGCCTGTAGGAGACTCCACATTCTCAACCGATTCGCGTCCCCATGTAGACCTTGGCCGCGCCGGTGATACCCCCCAGAAGGGAGGTCGCCGCTTTAGTTTGCAGGGCGGCGGCGTTATTCCGCGCCACTAGCATCTCGAGATCCCCGCGCATACGATCCTGCACCGCTCTATCTAGGAAATTGCGTTCGTCCGTCACCGCACTGCGTAGATTAGCCGCCTGTTGCTGCTCGAATTGATCCGCGTTGTACGCGAGCTGCGCAATTGGCGTGCCGTCCTGTTGCTGCCACCCATGATGCTGAAGAGCTAATTCAGTGCTGGCTTGCAAATTCCGAAACTCTCGTGCATCGCTCATCGCTTGCATGAGGGCCGTTTGCTGGCTCTCGCGAGCTGCCGTCTCTGCGATCTTGGCGTCGCGTTCGGCGGCTTTTTGATTAAACTCACCGACCTGCATCTCGACACCCGCCGACCGCCGGTACGAGCGTGCCGCCATGACGCCGCCGATGACCGCTGTCGCCGCGGCGACGGCGGCTAGAACTGCTTTAATCGCCATCAATCACCTTCGCGTAACGAAAATAGTCATCGCCCTCGACGCCAAACCGGCGCATCAACCCCTCATTCTCGAAACCGAGCCACTCGGCGAGACGGAGCGCCCGTCCGAATTGGCAGTGAATATTTGCCTGCGCCCGGTGGATCGATCGCTGCCACATTATGTCCTCGAGCTTTGTCCTCAACGTCCGCGCGATCTTGATCGCGTGCCGATCGATCTCGTCACCGGAGATCATCCACGCCTCGGCAACGCCGCTCCATAGCGGGACCAGCCCAGCGCTAGCGACGACCAGGCCGTCAATCTCGGCCGACCAGCTCATACCCTCCACGCGCATCTGCATGAGGTAGTGATGGAAATTAGGAACCGGCGCCTCGCCCAACGCCTCGTCAGCGTGAGCAACCTCGAACTGTGTCAGCCTCAACGATCGAACGTCTGCAATCTCGGATAGACACCGACGATCGTCATCGGCAGAGCCTGGTCCTGCGCGATGTAGACCTGACCCTCGTGCCCATAACCGCCGTCGAACTCGACGTCCTTGTCCCCGGTGAAGAGCGGCACCGCTGTGTCCATCGCCATCGAGCTGTCGCGAAAGGGAACGCGATCGTTGACCGTCGCGCTTTCGCCGACCAGCAGCCCGACAGTACGGAACAGCCGAACGGTGACGTCAGAGATCCGCTTGGTCTTGCCCTGGCTGGTCCCCTCCTGCGAGCCAATGTCGGCGCGCAGCGTCAATAGATGCGAGGTGAATGGCAACCCAATGTGGCATTTTGTCGTCGTCCGATCGAGGACGATCTGCGATGGATCGGCACCCGGATGCCGGGTCGGGTGAGTGGCCCCATCGGCGAGCATCTCGACGTCGAAGCCGCGCAGATGCTCGGTGCCGGTCAGTGTGCTGGCCGCGCTCCCCGAGTACGTCAAACCGCTGTCGACGAAAAAGGCGTCAGCCACGTCCGTACCGAAATCGAAGCTCTTAAATCTCTCGACGAATCGCTTGGTCGCCGTCGTTCTCGTTTCCGCATAGACGCTCATCGTGCCGGTGCCAGCAGTCGAGAAACCGATCTTCTTCGCCTCGGTATCCGCAGCCGCGCCAGCAGAATCGATGAAGATCGAGAACACATTGGTCGAGACGTTGCGAGCGTAATAGACCGTCTCACCATCGGCCTTGAACGTGTTGCTGGAGTCCCCCTTCTGCGCCCCAGTCGGCACCACGCCATTGGTTGTGAACGTGATGGCGGTGCCCGTGCTCAAACCATGATTGGCGCTGTTGACCCGATCGTTCGTCGTATCGGCGCCGGCGCTCAACAAAAGTGGGACGTCGACGGTGCGGGCGACGATGACCCACAGCTCGTCCTCGCTCGCAGTGCCTGGGATCGAGGCGATCGATTCGACATGTCCGTAGGTGTAGTCGGTTCCCGATTTCGTGAACTTCCCGCCGATCTTGTGCCGGTGCCAAGCGACGACATCCTCATCCCGCCGGTACGTCATAGCGGCGAGGACACCGTCGTCACGCACGCACCACAAAATTGAATCCGGCTCCTTTTGATACGCCATCTCGACGATGCCGTTCTCGGTGATATGCTCAGACAGGATCGTCAGATCGGGCGCTTTATAAGAGTCGCTATCGAAATCGAAGAGCAGCTCCTGGAGCTTGCGCCCGTTCCTGTGGAGGAACAGAGTGACGTTGGCTACCTGCTCCGGTCTCACGTCCGCAGAGCCGTAACTGCATTGCCGTTTTATTTGCGCGTTGGTCGGGGTCAGCGGCTGATCCGTTCCCGACGCTCGCACCGCGAACTCGCCACCGACAGTGCCGACCAGCAGGGATCTGGTCGCCGATAGATAGCGGATCACGTTCACTTGGTTCGACGCGATCGTATACGTCAGCGCATTCGTATCGAGGACCGCGCCATCGACCTCGGCCCCGGTAAAGTTCTCATAATCGCCCGCGCTCGAGAACCACAGTGTCTGCGGATAGTTAGTCGAGCCGGCGAAGACGAGGCGTTCCTCATAGAACGAGACCGATCCAGGAAACCCATCCGTGGTTGACCAATATCCAAGCGCCCAGTCGGCGGTCGCACCCAGCGTGCCGACGATCGTGACAGTATCGCCAGCGGCCTCGGCGACGAGATCGTCGGCCGGCTTGAGCAGCATCGTGTCGTCCGTCACCTGGACAATTTTTACGGACTTGTTGTTGCTTGTGCTCCCCGAGATGGTGACGACCATGTTGGTCGTGAAGCCCTGATCGACGAAGTTCCGCGCCGTGTCGTGGAGCCGATCGTTGTGCTCGAGACCTGTGGCGTCGGGGTCGCCTTCATGGAAGCTGACCGTCGCCGCCGTGTAAGTCGGCAGGATCTCGACGCTCCCGTCTGGCATCGTGCCGACCGTCGCCGTGACCGCCGTCGCCGAGCTGTATCCGGTGATGGTGAGGTATCCGTTGAAGATCTTGACCTGGCGACCGACATCGGTCGAGGCGAATGTCGACGTAGAAGCCGTGAGCGTGACACCGCTTCCGCTTCGAGCGTCGGGCGTGATTGTCGTCGTCGTCACGTTCGAGGCGAGAAACGGACCATTGCCAAAGACGACCTCGGTCAGCGTCCACGCGGTATGGCCGGTCCTAGTTAGTTTTCTCGTGGAGACGGAGGGATGGCAGACGTACATGATGTCTGCGCTCTGAGCGAACTTGAGCGCCCGGAGCTGCGCCGACGTGTACGGCGTCGCGATCTCGTAGACGACATTGGCAACGCCACCGGAGCTGTAGGTTGAATAGTCGCGGCTATCGACGCCGCTCAGCTCAAACGTGTT
Organism: Candidatus Pacearchaeota archaeon; assembly: GCA_002690445.1. The sequence goes on along the minus strand of NZER01000123.1, from coordinate 10,876 downwards.
CGTCGTCTTGTTGGCAATCTTGAAGGTGCGGTCATTGATCTGCGTCATCCCGGCGACGGACGAGATGACGACATGATCGTCGTCGGAATACCCGTGCGATGTCGCGGTGATCACCGCGGGGTTCGCCTTGGTCGCTCCCGAGACGGTTACATTAGCGTCGACAACCCTGCCGCCGTCCTTGTAGACCCGCATGTACAGGTTGCCGAACTCGAGCACATACGCCTGAGTGGTCGAGAACTCGAACGGGACCAACCGGGTGATCGCGCTGGAATCCTTGACCTCGCCGATATACTCGGTGCCAGGCCGGCGGGTCAGACCGCCGTGGGGATGAACGATGAAGTTCTCGATCTCCTCGGCGGCGCTAGAATATTTTGCCAGATCGGTGCGGCCGTGAAGACGCGGCGAGAACTCGCCAGCGGTGAACGCCGTGAACGCAGGGGACGCTTGCGCCATAGATTAGAATCGCGCCGAGGTGAAAGTATCGGCGACGATGTCATCGGGATACCCCTCTTGCGCGTCGGCGAAGCGAGCTTCCTTCAACTTGATTTCGTATATCGCAAACAGATTAGTGCTCAGCGCCGACGATCCAACGAGAGGGTAGGCGATGTCGCTCGCCATGCGAGCCGCCAGCGCTTCGGTCAGCAGGACGTCGTATTGATTCGGGTCTTCGTCGCGCGAGACGTACTGGATGTAGACCGTGCCTTCGTCGGTCAAGAGATACCGATTGCCCTCAACCTTGAAGTCGATGTCGCGGCGCTCGTCCGCTCCATCATCGGAGATCGTCAGCACGCGTAGGCAGTACGGATCGGAGGGAAGCGTGTAGCGATAGGCGTATTTATAGGCCGGCGCCGTTGCGTCCTGCCCGAGCTTGACCCGGCGGATCAGGCAATTCCAGGGATGCGCGCGGAACACCGCATCGCGCACAAACGGATAGCGCTGATTGCAAACCCGCGCCGCCTTGGTGTCCTCGGTCAACGCGGTGATGACGCTCGCGCCGACCATATTCAGCGCGGAATTGCAGATATCGACGTTCGACGTCATGCATTCGCCCTACATGCAGATAAGTTGTTTCCGCTAAGCCCTTGATCCCGTGTGAAAAGGAGGGGGGGCAAGCCCCCCCTCCAGATCGTCAGTCGGTGATGTAGGTGATCAGCCAGGACAAATCCCCGCCCGTATCGCCTGCCGCCGGAAACGCCAACCCGACGAGGTAGTACCCGCCCGGATCTGTGGAGTCGCCAGCATCCTCATAGACCCTCTGGCCCATGAGGTTCACGTTCCTAGCCTCGAACGCGACCTCTGTGCCCGTGAGCACCGCCCCACGGAGGTCGGTGATCGCGGACGCATAGATGTCGGCATCTTTGGCCGTTACGTCGCCGTCGGCGGTGTAAAGACCGACGTTACAGGTGTTGGTCGTTCCCGAATCCAAGTCGTCGTTGTAGAGCTTAATGCTCACGATCGACGCGTTGGTCGGGATCTGCGCCAACATCACGGTGTCGTCGGCCGATAGATCGCCAGAGCCGAGAGCTATCGTACCGCAAGCGACCCTCATCGATCCCCCAAGCTGATAGGTGGGGGCAAGGGTCGGTGGACTCGCCAGGAAATTCGTGACGAGGTCGCTGTTCACATTAGCCATCTGTCCATCCTTTCCTAGTTACTCGTTGCACGCGATCTCGACGACCTTCTCTTCTTCCATTCTTACCGCGCCCACGGTTAGCTGGGCGAAGACTTGCATGGAATAAGACTTATCGGGCCGCTCGTCGATCTTGGTCTTGATGTCGGACCCCAGGGCCAACGTGATCCCGTCCTCAGCCCAGGCGATCACCTGTCTGCTAGGAGTAGAATCCGTGTTGAGCCGATTCGAGTTGATGAACTCGAACCCAACGAAGGTATTGACCTCGCCGGTGGCGAGTGCCCTTACCGTGTTGAAATCGCTCGAGGTGACAGTCGTGTTGTTGAGCAGATCCTCGATCTGCTCAGGACTGACAGCGATCCAGCGCTTGATGCTGGGATCGACGTCGTTGGCGTCCAAGATCTTCTTGGCGCTGATCAGCTTGGCAATCGTCAAGCCGGCAGAGCCATGAGCGACCTTCTGCCCTGCCGGTAGGGTCGTCGAGGTCGAACCCGTCGCACCCGTTTTGGCCGTCCCGATCGCCGCGGTGATGATCTCATCGTCCATCGCGCGGCCCAGAGCCGATGCAGCGGCCTGGGCATACGTCGATGTCGGATCGGCCAACATCCGCAGCTTGTCCTGATCGTCGATGAGGTCAGCCCATATATAGTCGGACATCGTAGCCATCCGACGTGAATGAGGCGTCGTCACCAACGGAGTGTCGGCGTGTCGCGACGTCTTTTTTACAGCCGCCACGGAACCGACCTGGTCGAAAAAAGCCTTCTCGCCAGTCACACTCTCAACACGAACTGCCTTACGCAGCTTGCTCACCGTCTGCTGAGACAGCAGAGCGACGTTCGCCGAGAATTGATTGACGAAGGCTGTCGTTATTTGAGTAGACATCGTCTACCTCCAAGAACAGCGTTCTCGGAGAGCTATCCGCGGGATTGCGGACTCGCCTGTCGATCCGGTTGACTAGACCGCCGTCTTTCCGGCTGTCAGCAGGGCGCCTACGCTGGCGTTATCCCGACTTCTTCACGCGCCTGGCTTTCCTCGGCGGGACCGCCGGCGTCGGCGGTTGTCCCACGTCTGAGACCCAAGCCCACATTTCCTCGCAATATGCGACCGGCGACTTGATCGCGCCGCCGGCCGCGGATTGCAGAGAAACTTCGAGTACTCTCGCGCGCAACTCCATGACCCGTAGGTCGGAGTCGCTAAATTGCTTCGCCCGGTTCGGCGTCGTCTCCATGTATGAACTCCATCAATCGGCCAACCTCGGCTACAGCCGCCGAGTGACCAGGGTGAGATCTATCGCCATAAGGCCCGTCGAGCGTCATTATCTTCCCAAGCTCGCGCTGCGCGTCGGCCGGCGTCATTGATCCGTCGGACTTCGGCCCCGCGATCGAATCCTCGCCAAGGTGCGACTGCAAATACGTCCCGAGATTCGCGAACGTGCGAACAAGATCGGGATGACTCCCCAGTGGCCGACCGTCCTCGAGCTTCAGCTCGAGCAAACCGGCCCCGCCATGCTCTTGCAGCACCGCCTTGGCGACACTGACCTTGGCGTCGAACGCCTTGCCGTACTCCTTCTGCAACTCCCGAATCCCGGCCTGCTCGCGAGCCTCGGCCTCGAGCGCTCGCTCATCCGGCGACTGCTCGGCGGCGCCGGCCATGATGTTGTATTCGTCTGCCAGGATCTGCGCCTGGTTCGGAGTCAAGCCAACCTTGTGAGCGGTGGTCTGGAACCAGCCGACCAGTTCGGGATTCGCGGCCATGCCATCCGGGACATTATTCATCTCCAGGGCATATCCGTCCGAGTTCTCAGGACGCCCCAACTTGTCGTAGACCTGGTCCCACTCCTCCTCGGTGCCGTGCTTGCCTGGGATCGCAATCTTGTCCGCGCCAACCATGCGCTGAGCGTTGACGTAGCTTTTCGCCATCGTCTCCACGTCGGGGATATGCGCGATCGAGGGGTCGCGTTGCAAATCCTCGCTCAACCCGGCCTTCCAATCTGCTACCGCTGCTGTCTCGCCAGACCCCTCAGTCGTCGGGGCTATCTCTTGAGCTTCTGCGACATCGCTCACAATTTACTCCTCTGTTTCTTGTGGCAGTTGTCTACGATCTTCGTCTCTGAGCATGTCCATGATCCACAGGACTGCTGTTCGCTGGCCCTCGAGAAAATAAGTCTCGTGGGGCTTATCGCTCCACGTCGAGCGGGTGACATTGCAACGACTCTGCAAATCCGCGAGGACGCGCTGCCCGTCAGGCGTGCCGAAAACCAGGCGGTAGGCTTCCCGCAATTGCGCGATCTCTTGCGGCGTCACGCGGTATTCGGCCCCTGTACCAGGTTGCCAACCGCCTTGAGCGCCGGAGCGGCGCGGCCAGCGGCGTCAGCCACCTGGCTTGCCCGGTCGAGCTGTGCTTGCTCCTCCGCTGCCTGGTCACGCTGCTTGCGCATCTGGAGAACCTGGCCCTCGGATCGCAACACCGTCGCGGGGACGCCGACGGTGCGGGTGATAAACCGCACCAGTCCGTCCATGTCGATGTAATCGAATATGCCAGGGTCGAGCTGCGCCAACGGATTGAGGATCTCGAACATCCTCAACGTCGAGTTCAGCTCGCCCTGGCGTTGCGCCTTGGCAAGCGGGCTGACGTACTCGATGTCGAGACCGCCACGCCCCTGTAGATCCGCCGGCGGATCGTCAAAGATCGGCTTGCCGTCGATCGCCTGCCGGCCCAGCAACGTGAACGAACGCTGGATCAGCGGCTGAAGCATCTCAGCTTGCAGGCGCCCGAGCACCGGCCCGAGCAGCCGCATTTTTTCCTCGTTCCGGCTGATCACTTCAGTCGCTGTCATGTTCGGCGACTCTCTGAGCATGAGCTGATCGACGTAGAACGCCTGGCGAATGGCCTCGCGACGCTGATCCTCGACCGCCAAGCCCAGCGGCGTGTTGGCGCCGGTCATCAGCGGCTCGATGCGATCGCGTGTGCCAGATCTGTAGAAATTAAGCCCGCCAGGCGTAACGCGTACCGGCAGAACAAAGCCGTCGTCAGGGACGAGCAGCGGCGGATCGACCTGCTTTTGCGCCGACTTGATCGTCGTCTTGGACATCTCCTGCAACATCTTCACGTCTGGCAGCGCGGTCATCGCCGGCGAGCGCCCGTAGCCCTGCTCGAAAGAGGCTTTCAAGAACCGCGGGCAAACGTATGGAAACTCGGAGTAGCCGGATTCGTGGATCAGCCAGTGGTTCTCGGGATCGATGTAGCAGCTCATCCAAGGCATGTTCAGGTTGTCGCTCAGCCCGGTGTCGTACTCATCTCGAGGCTGCACTGCGTGGACGAACTCGTGCATCTCGTATGGGTCATCTTTCGCCTTCGCTACCAGGACCGGCCCGATATCCTTGCCCCACAGGTGCCGCGCATCTCGGAGCGACATCTTGTATTTGCGGACCACGGTGTCGACTCGGCCATGCTCATCCTCGGCCAGATAGCACTCGGCAATATGCCGGGTCGAGAATCGGAGCTGCGAGACGTCGTCCTTCTCGATCATCATCACCGCGGTGCCGAACGCGACCAGGTCGGCGTAGAGCTCGTGGACCTGCTCCTGGAAATTACTCCGGGCGAAGGCGTCGTACATCTTCAGCTCGGTGCCCTCGAGCCACTCCTTAGCCATATCGTTGGCGGCGAGATCGGGATCGCTGAACCGGAGCTGAAACCAAGGCATCGAGGCGCTGGTCAACATGCCATGCAGGCTCGCTGTCAGCAGCTCCGCGCTGTGGATCGCCGTACCGTCGAAAATCTTCTCGGTGCGCTTTTCGCCATCGGTGCGACGCCGGGTGATGTCGGCCTTGCGCGGAACTATGTAGTCCGCGATCTCCTGCCAGTGGCTCTCCCACACACGGCGCTGCGTGACCAGCGTCCCAAAGCGGGTCAGCAGGGTGACAACCTTCTTCCTCTCGCGCTCATTTCGCGCCATGAATCAGGCTCCCAACTTCAATTTGGCCTGCTTCTTTGCTTCTTCTTCCTCGTCAGCCATCAGGCCAGTCGGCGCCTTGACAAAGAATTTGCTCGTCCGCCCCCTGCCTAGCGGCTTCGGTGCCGGTGCGGATTTGCCACTGCCCAGCACAACGGGCGCCGGCATGACGCTCTTCGCCGGAGTGATCGGCTCGCCGGGGGGCGCCGGCTGTGGGCCACCGGAGGGAGGAGCCGGCGATGCCACAGCCGGCGCTGGCGCCGGAGCGCTAGCCGACGCTGGCGCCGGAGCGCTAGCCGGCGCTGGCGCACCCGGTACGCCAGATGCTGCCGTAGCGATCGGTCGAATCTCCCAGATCGGCACCTCGTGCCGCTTCCAGGAAGCCTTAAACTGCTTGAGCGGCCCGACCTGCGCCCCACCCCAAGCACTAGGCCACCGCTGCGCCGGAGCTTGCGCGTCGAGCTTGCTCAGGCGACGCTTATATTCGCTCTCGCTAATGGTCTCCGCGGGCTGCCGATAGCGTTGAGGCCCGACGTACTGCACCTGAGTCCCGGTCTGAACCCGTTCGTACCCCGCCGGGAGAGGAGCCGGCCCGAGACTCGGACGACCGCCGGCGAGCTTGCTCATTCTTCTTCTTCTTCCTGTGGACCGAGAAGCCCTTTTTTGTACACCGGCGCTTGTGTTAGCAAGCCGGTCGGGCCAGTCTTCTTCGTTGATTTCCGGCCCTTTTTACGAGCCTGAGCCATCTCTTCTTCCCGGCCAGCCGTCGCCGTATCGAGCGGCGTTGCCGGCACAGTTTTAGCGCCCCTGATTAACTCCTCGGTCGACTTTCCACCAGACGCTACGTCGGACGCTACGTCGGACACAGCAGATCCGACAGCCTGTACAGGCGCCGGCGGCGGCGGTGGCGGAACCGGAGGAAGCGGGGCCGGTTGCGGTGCCGGTGCGGATTTGCCCATGATTCTAAATCCATCTACATTCTGTCTTCAGGATTCCGTACAAAACGCCGTCCTCATCGTCAGCGTAGAACCGCCGGATGACGCCCTCGTGACGCCAGCCAAGACCCTCGACGACCTTGCGGCTGCGATGGTTGCTCGACGCAACGACGCAACTAATGCGCTCGACACCGAGCTGGTCGAACGGATAGGCGAATAACAGCCTGATCCGCGATCTCGTCAGCACGGCCGGGTCGTCGCAAGCCGCGTGATATTGCACGTCGCGGCCGCGGAACTCGTTGAACGCACCGCCATATACGATCCCACGATCGGCGCGGCGGCGGAAAGCAATGCAACGCGCCGGCACGAGGTTCGTCGTGAATGGCACACGCTGCTCAATCCAGGCGGCGATCTCGTAGTCGACCGGCCCCATGTACGGATCGTCGGTCTCATCGACCAGCAGCTCAATGGCGTCGGTCTCGACCGCTGCGATCACGCGAAGACTTGATACTCCATCTTGGCGTGCGCCTGCGGCGCGCGAGCCATGCGCTGATCGTCCTCGAGACCAACGGCCAGATACCGCCAGGCGTCAGCCGCGTGGCTCGACCAATCATGGACCGGGCGGCTGCGACTGAAACTTCTCGCGACCACCGAATAGGCTCGATGATAATGCCGCAATGCCTCGAGGCCGCGCTCGCACGCCTGGCGATCGAACATGCAAAGCGGCAACGTCACGGCCCCAGCGTGGAGACCATCTTCGATCGGTAATTTACGGACGACTCTAAAGCCGATGCCAAGGTCGTATGCAGTCTCGATACGGCTGCGGCCAGTCCCCAGCTCACGGACTTGAATGTCTGGAGGGGCATAATGACGGCCATATAAATAGCCGCGCTCATCGAGGACGCGAGCAAAATGCGGAAGTCCCTCGTTGCGCGCCTCATAATAGTCGATAACATGAATCGCTCGCCCCACTGACTGGTAGAACCAAATCGCAGTCGCGTCGGCTACACCCAGATCCCAGGCCGTATGCACCTTGCGCGCCGGGTCATAAGGCACCTCGGTGATCCGGTCCTTCTCCTCCAGCGACTGAAGCTCCTTACCCCAAATCGAGCCGGGGATGTTCGCACGCCACGAACACTCATACTCCTGCGCATAAGTGTCGGCCGACAGCATCGCCCGCGCCGACTCTAGCTCGTCCTCTGGCAAGATGCCGGTCTGAGACGCACCGGCTAGGTAGCTGAACCAAATATCCGGCGCAGCGGTGGCCTCGTGGTACAGATCGTAGAACGCGTTGTGCCCCCGCGGCGTGCCAATCGCGATCATGTATCCCCCGCCGAACTTGCGGCCAGGGCGCCGATCGCTCAACGCCGGCCGCACAATCTCCGGCAAAACAGGCTCGGGCATGTCGGCCATCTCGTCCATCACGATGCCCGAGAAGTAGCGGCCTCGAAGCGTCTGGTAGTTATCTGCGCCCAACAGCTCAATGCGCGAGCCGTTCGCCAGATCAACCCTCAACTCCGTCTCGTGATACCTGACACCAGGGATGACGCGGGTGAACTCCTTCGCGTAATCCCACATGATCGACTTGGCCTGCTTGTACGTCCCAGTCAAGAACGCAAACCTGGCGTTATCCTCCTCCGTCGTTATAGCGTCGCGGATGAGGTGATTGATGCACATGACCGATTTGCCGGCCCGACGATGCAGGACTAGGCAACTCCAGCGCCTCTTCGCTACCTCCTGGTGCAAGTATGCCTGAAGCGGGCGGGGCGAATACGGGATCTCAATGTCCATCAACCCCGCCCTCGCAACACTCGACTAACACACGATGGCACGCCCCACACTGCGCATGACCATGCACCCAAACCAAACGGGTGACCGAGCCGCACCAGTCGCAGACGACCAGGCTAGGCCGGCGGGTAAACGGTGTCGTTGAGGATTCGCGCTTCGACAGCACGCAAGACCTGGCTGGCAGCTAGCTTGTTGGCGACCTTCGCGTCGTCAATGATCACGGTGATGCCGCTCGAGGTCGAGCCACCATCCGCGTCAGAATAAGCCTCCGGCAGCGTGTTCACGTCGCCGGTGACGGTAAAGGTTCCCATGACGTGAAATCTCCTAATTGCATCTGGAAGTGGCGCGCGCATTGTAGCCAAAATGACCGCATATCCGAGTCGTGCGCCCTGTCTCGGGCGGTCAGGCAACGCTCACGCGCTGCGGCAAGAGTGTCGAGACTGTGTGAGCGAGGGAGTCCCGGTGGGGAGGATATATATACATACAGACCGCACCCCAAATTCGGGGGGGTGGGGGGTCGCCGTTCCAAATCGCGGAGAGCCGCAGTTTCCCTACGTTTCCGACCGATCGTCCGCCAAGCTCGAGGTCGCGAACCCATGACCTCCGGCCCGGACGACCGGCGACGAACGAAAGAAAAAGCAAACGCGGCCAGTGACTTAGCTCCTGCCCGCCATGCCAGGCGCTCGCGATGCGCTCGCATCGGCGCTATGTTCTTCTTGCGTTCTATGTTCTTCTTGCGTTCTCGTCGCGCGGGGCAGTGTCGGCCGATGCATATAATATTGCACCGCACCAGCGTAATACTGCGCCGCACCAGCCACCGCATCGCACCGTGTCAGGTCTTGACATCCGCCAGCATCTCGCCTGCGGCACCGTTCAGATGCACACAGCTTACGCCAGTGGGTGCGACGACGACGATCGTCCACGTCCCGCTATCGCTGAGCCACAGCTCGACGAGCAGTGTCCCACGCGTCACCAAGCCGTGCCACACGCGGCGCTCTTGCTGGGCGCTGAGCCAAGGCGCAATCGCTGTGCTTGGCCGGCACTGCATGATATTGGACGCCTGCGCTTGAGCTAGCGTTGCGTGAGCTGCGAGAGCGAGCGTGGCCCCGACAACGGCGACTGCGACCGGCGCCGATCGTCGCCACCGAGACTGTAGTCCGCGCATCGTAGCCAGGAACATCGGCGATTCAGTCGGTCTGGTCAACGGCGACTTTGTGTCGCCTGAGCCTGCGCCTGCGCCTGCGCCTGTGCTCTCAGCTTCATTGCCAGACGGACGATAGCCCTCATGTATCGATCCCTGACCGTCTGCCGATGGCAGTGCATGATCCTGGCGATGCGCGACCAGGCTGGCCCGCGCGCCCGCTCGACGGCGCTAAATGCCACCGCCCAGACCAATCGTCTGTCTTCAGCGCAGAGCTGTGTGCTGAGTGCGATCGCGGCATAGTAGCGATCGACCTGTGCGGCGGACGGCGTTAGCCTCACCGTCGTCGTTGGATCGGCATAGGCGAGCCATTCGCCTTGCATGGCCGGCCACCAGGTCTGACGACTTCGCTGTCGAGATGCGGGCAACCATCGCTCTGTTGCCGCTGCCTCGAGGAATAAATCGTGCAGTTCGGCGGCTGTCAATCGAGCCATGAGTTAAACCATCGATCTCTGCGCAGGCCCATCTTCAGGGCGTATTGGTAGTCGGAGGCCCAACTTTTTTTCAAATCAGCCAATTTTCTTTGCACATTTAGAGCGTTTTCGACATTTTGGGCAGACATAGACGATCTAGACTCGATAGGGGGTTGACACGCTGTAATACACCGCTCTATTTTCCCTTTTGTTGGTTTTTCCACTAGAGAAGCATCCGAGGTTGATGACAACGAATTGTCATCAACGCTAGGTGCATTCGAGGTTGATGACAATCCATGTCATCAACGCTGGTTGCATCATCCCCATTGCTCCTCTAATAGATCATATTAAATACTACTTAATCAGTTGTGCTCTCGGGCCTCGTTATGGCTTCCCCTGGCGTTGATGACAACGAATTGTCATCGACTTAGCCCTACTACAACAAATTAGCATCTAGGCTTTTGCTGACAGTTGCGCCTGCCCTCGATGCGCCGAGGGATCGGGCGATCTCGGAGAGTGCGGTACGCGACAGCCGCAGCCAGCGAGCCATCGCTTGACGTGGTCCAGAAAACTAGTCTCTCCACCAGTGGAATGCGTGACTGGATTGTTGGACCCACCAGCGCCCGCCGGGACTGGCACGATGGACGTTACGAACGTGATATCTGTAACGCCCTCTGTATCGATTGCGATTTCCGAGCCAGTGGGAATACGAGAGTTTCACTTGTCCTCCAATCTGCGAAGTTCCTGGCGCAACCAACGCATTTTCAACTGGCCCTTCGGATCGGTTATCCATAGCCAGGTCTGCCAGATCGTGCCTACCCACCACGGAGGTTTTCGCCCGCTACTACGGCAACGGCTTCCGTATTGTAAAATCCAATCAATCGGAGTCACTTGTCCTCCAGCGCGGCGAGGGCAACTTTCAAAGCTTTAAATGCAGGACGACGTCCTGCTGACCGG
>NZER01000122.1 GCA_002690445.1 Candidatus Pacearchaeota archaeon | reverse complement strand
TCATTTCATCTCTCATAACTTCAAAAATTGTCTCATAAAATCGGATACAAGTCAAGCGTTTATTCGCACTCTTGGCACATGAACCAATCGGTGTCAGTCCATTGGTCAGCCTCATCACGGGTGATGTGCTGCTCATGGTTGCATCCGCAGCAGGATACTATCACGGTGTCCTCAGTCTTGGGCGCGTGGTTCTCCAGCCCGTACATTCTCTCTATTCTTATTTCGTTATTCATCTTATTTATTTCGTTGTTCTTTCTCTCACTCACTGAAGATAGCTTAACAGAAAATCCCGTGGATTGCAAGCTTTATTTTCATTTATTTTCACTTTTTTTTGTGTGATTATCTGGCCCAAGCCAGTGCAGTTGGCACGCATCCTGCCAGCTAGCGGGCACCCCCTACCCCCCAGAAGGCCCCCCGTTTTTTCAAAAAAAAATCACTCTTGATATCGCGAAGGGCCGCGGGGGGGCCGTTTTTTCAATCTCCAATCATTTTTGTTTTATTTTGAATAATTATCGCCCACAAATAAAATAAACCAGTATCAGGAAGCGAAACGTGATTTATTTAAATAATTTAGACAAAGTGCTTGTTTATTCTTATGGAAGCGTCGGAAGCACATCACTGCATAAAGCAATGGAACTTATGCATAAAAACGCGGTGCATACGCATATAGATGAGCCAATAAAACAAATCAAAAAAAATGAAAAAGTACTATTAATAAGCTTGACCAGAAATCTGTTTGATAAAAATATTTCACGATTTTTTCAGCAATTTTATAAATATACGCCATATCGTGCCGCAGGGGAAAATCTTCATCAAGTAATGCAATGGGCTAAATCCCATTTAAGACAAAATTACAATATTGACGCTCAGATTTCAACAATAAAATGGCATTATCTAGACAAAGAAGACGATCAGCATAAACAACATTACATACAACTCGCAGAAGATGGAAAATCTACTCAAGATCAACAAGAATTACGCAAACATTTCTCGATCTTCAACAAAATTCACAATAAAAAATTGGCAAATTGGTTCGACAACTTAAATAGCGTCTTAAATACGAACGTATTTGACAAACCTTTTGATTTTAAAGAGAAATATTCAATACATACCGCGGGCAATGTCACAATATTGACGCTCAGATTTGAAGATATTCAATATTGGCAGTCTGTTTTTGATAAAATATTTATTCAAAGCCCGATTTTAGAAGAAAAAAACAGGTCTTCTGAAAAATGGTACTCCGATATGTACAGACAGTTCAAAAAAGACTATAAATATTCAAAAGATGATATAGATCTCATGTCAAACATGGATTGGATGCAATTTTACTATAAAAAAGATGAGTTGGACTCGATAATTAAAAAATATAAATAAAAAAATATGCAAACCCAAAATTATTACGATGAGTTTAAAATTAAATCCGCGGCCATTTCCACTGGGTGGAAAAAAATAATAGAACAAGAATGGGTAAAATATTATGGCTGGGAAGGGTTACAGATACCCGACTCCCTATGGCGACAGGAAAAATTGCTTCGAGAAGTGGATGAGGTTTTTAAGTTAAAAAAAATCGGAATAATAAAAATATCTCCTTATTATGTTTATAATTGGCATAGGGACGACCTGAGGGGGTGCGGGATTAATATGTTACTGTCCAATAGTCCGAGCCACACCTTTTTTTCGCCCATTAACGAAGAGATGGACCGCTTTTCCCTGGAAGACCCCTATATCGGTCCTGTTTTGGAGTTAAAATACAAACCTGACACTTTTTATTTGTTTAATACCCAACAACCCCATGCCGTTTATAATTTTAAGGAGCCCAGGTATCTTTTTACTTGCGAGTTTCAACAGTCCAAGCACGAGTTAACTTACGCAAAACTTCGAGAATGGAAGGTTAATTATGAAAAAAATTAAAAAAGATCACTGTTCATCTTTACTGTGCTTTTTTCTTTCTTTTTTTTCGTTCACTAAGACGATGCTCATATAGCTAAACCAAGCCATAAACAAAAAAATTAAAAAAGTAACAAGATTATGCATTAAAAATTAAATACTAAGCTTTTTTCCACCCATGAGGTCGCGCATGCCAGTGAATATGGTCGGGAATTTCATTCTGCACCTTATCAATGCGGAATTTACCCTCCCCGAATTTATTGTTTCCTACCTTTCTTAGGGCATTTTCCATCTCCGCGGCATCTTTATCGGAAATATTCATGGTATGCAGCGGATTACCCCTCCACACAATCATCGGCAGTATACAACTCATGCAGTCCATGATAATCCAGCGATCATCTGAATCGTCATAAGTATGAAGTATTGTTTTTAACTCGCAAAGGCCGCACATATTAGTCAACATATGGAGACAGGGAGTCGTCAAAGCACCTTGCGCACAGTTGACCTACGCCCTCGATGTAAAAATCTCTAAAATCAATATGTTCGAGCTTGTCGTATCGAGTCTCTTCTCCACATGAGACACATTTATCCTTTTCACTGTCTGAATTTTTCACTTTTTAGGTTTTTTTGTTTTTTTTTGTTGTTTTCTTCGCGAATGAATACGCGTATTCGGGCTTGATCAAACATTCTGCTTGAATATCCTCAAGATCCTTAATTCCAAATATTGATTTTAAAAGTTGACGTACCATATACTCTCCTTATGTTTATTGTTTAAATTTAAAAATGCACCTCCATCGGGTTCAAAGAACAAAATTTCATCATTTTCCGCGATCACCATATTGACTGCATGCGCAGATCGATCAGAATTCTTGAAAAACATTACTCCCACAGCCGCGGCATGTGCGTCAGTGGTGTTTTTGGCGCCCGCGTGCTTCGTGGTGAACGTTTCTGGGTTCTCGCGGGCATGAAGTATGTTTACGTAAGTTTTGAAGCTCTGCGCGAAATTATCGCAGTCCCAATTCGTCTTCCATTTGCTTATCCCTGCCAAGTTTAGCCATCGGCGATATGCTTGATAACAATCACCCTTAAGCCAGGATGAGTCCATCACGGCATATGACTTATCGTTTAAATAAAAATTACAATCCTTATTTGCTATTTGCTTTTTAAGAAGATTTTGTAATCTTATTTTTGTATATGTTATTATATTCATAGTTATATCATGTTTAATTTCTTTTTAGCTTGCGTGATCATCCATCGATCCTTCTCATCAAGATTATTTTTTAAATGATTGTCTATCTGTGCCAAGGCGGGCGCCTTGTCGGCTCCATGGTCACTTCGGATATTCTGTATACCCTTGACTAATTTTAGTAGCGTAGATGAAGCGCCGCGCGCAGGAAGGGCGAACGGGGCGATTGTTCCCGCCACCTTCAAGCCGACGCCCAGTACTGCAAGAAAAATTACACCACCCATTATCCAATAAACTTTATGCATTAAACTTTGATACTTTGTGGCCATGAGCGCATTTTCCTGGTTTGTCTTTTCAAGTTTTGTTTCTGCGGCGCTAAGCTTGCCCTGAAGAAGGCGATTTTGGTTTTGAGCCTCTACCAGTTGCCTATCAAAGCCCGAAAGAATTTCCTGCCCCTTTTCGGTGTCCTGGGAGTCCTCCGACAGCAAATTGCCAACCATCTCGTCTGACCTAAGGGCATTTGCTGCGTTTGGAGGCCCGAGCGCAGTTATGCTGCGCGTAGTCATTTGTTTTGCAACCGTTGCATGCTTGGATGGCGCTGGGTCTTTTTGTAGCGCTTGGTCCGCCGCATAAACAAAGGTTCTACCGCTTTCAATTTGCTTTTCCTTGTTTTCGTCTACATTTTTGGTGATTCCAGCAACAACAGCCTGCTGCTTGTTAAATCTCCCGAGAGGAGTAGAGCATGCTGTTAAAAAAACACTAGCACACAGAATAATAATAAAAATCTTCATCTTATGCAGTAATATTTTACACCAAGCAACATTTTTTTCTAAAAATATAAGCAAAGTGCGTGTATAATTTATATGGGGGTCCAGTTCATTAGAATAGATAATATACATGACAATAAAATCTGATAAAGTTAAATTCGCGGACCTCGACACATTTCTAAAAATAGCTCCCATTATAGGCCTTTTCATTTTGGGATATTTGCAGTCCCTGTTTCCCAGTAAAGTTGAATTCGAAAAAATCTCGAATCAGATAATTCAGATGGATAAAAAAATAACTGAAATGACAGTACTGCAAAAAGCCATAACAAGTAATACTTCAGACATTAATCGCATGGAAGATAGAATGCGGATCATGGAAGTTGAATTGGCTAAGCATAGTGCCCAGTCCTTAAGGGTGAACGATCAAAGGGGTAAAAAAGGCGGAGGATAATCTTATCTACCCCAGTATTTATGTTCGTAATCAGGGGTATTGACCTCTATTGCCGCGTCATACCAACGTCTATACTCTTCGGGCCTATAGTGTTTCATTAGTTCGACTGCTGGCGTTATTACGTGAGTAGTTGTGTTTGTGAGCTTACTAGGCTTCCATCTCCTCGCTAAAGCAAATAATTGATTTTTTTCATATTCCCTACAAAGGACAAGTCTGCAAAAATCCACCAGAAGAGATTTTCTCGGAGGGGGATTAATGCCAGATTCTATTTTTTGCCACATATTTCTGTTTACCTTCAAAAGTTTGCTTAACTTATTGGTGTCGGGAAACTTGCGAGCTCTAAGTTCTTTTAGGTATTCATGAAAATTCATTTATACTCATTTTTTTGGGCCGCAGCAATTGCCTTTGCGCTAGCTTTTCGAAGATCAAAAACCAAGCCAACTTTCTCAAGCAGTAGAATAGTCCATTTCGTTGGATCAAACTGCCAAGGTTTAACCCCGTTACGGTAGTCGTGCTGAAACTCGTGGTGAAAGTTGTGATAGCCCTCGCCGAATGTAAACAGGGCCATGAGCCAACTGTCTTTTGCGGAGCATTTATTTGAGTATGGTTGTGTGCCTAATGTATGGCATAGGCTATTAATGAAAAAGGTCATATGGTGCACTGCAACTAGTCGGGTAACCCCGCCCATGAGTAGGCCCGCTACCCCGCCCATCACACCCCCAGCAAGAAAACCAATGAGTGCGGGTAGGCCAAAACCAACTAAAATCCCTATAACCGCCCACCATTTGTGCTGCCAAAGGATTAGTGGATCTTGTTTCAAATCGTTAACGTTTGTTAGCGGAGATTCTCCGTTTAATGGACGAAGCATAATCCACCCCATATGTGCATGGAGAAATCCTCGTTGAATATTATAGGGATCATCCTCTTGGTCTGTGTGCTTATGGTGTCGCCGATGATCTGAGCACCATTCAAGTATCGAGTTTTCCAGGGCCGTTGCCCCAAACACGGCGGTTAAAAATTTAATAGGCCATTTAGCCTTAAAAGATAAATGAGCAAAAAGACGATGATAGCCCAAAGTAATACTAAGGCCTGATGCGATAAACATCAACACAAACATGGTCCCATGTAACCACCAATTAATTTGCCCTCCAAAATAATAACAAAAGATGGGAAGGCCTATAAGGGTCACCAGAAGGGTGCTTATTAAAAATATACTATTAAGCCACCGTATATTCTTCATATTCTAGTTTTCATCTTGGTACAGTAGCATGACAATCATAACACTTGCTTTGTATGATTCTATGATCAAGCATCAATTCATGTCTGATATTCCATTTTTCTATATCATGATCAGAAGGTGATGGTCCTTCTTGTGCATCGTATTCACCAGCATAGTAGTAAATAGTTAATTGCCTGCGAAAATTATGGCATTGAGCCATCGTCGCTGCTTTCTTAGCTTTGGATACAGAGGATAGTAGCATACTTGTTAAAATTCCTATAATAACAAGTACAACTAAAAGCTCAATGAGCGTAAAAGCTTTCATCTCACTCTTCTGTTATTATATAGGAATCCCCCTCCACGTCAAGGCTTTTTCCTCTTTTCCACAGGGCTCTTCCTAGGACCTCCATGAAAGCCTCATCTGACAGATCATTTGGACATAAATGCCTTGGAGCTTCTTCCATTTTCTGTCGCCATTTCAAAGCTGTTTTTTTT
>NZER01000121.1 GCA_002690445.1 Candidatus Pacearchaeota archaeon | reverse complement strand
CACGGCTAATTACAATAGTATTAATGGCAGGGGAAGCTACAACTAAGTTGCCGTTAATACTGGCGTACTGTGCCTTAGCACTAGCTGCCCCACCAGCACCTGCAACTTCATACGGCAGTAGGCTAATTGTCTGAGCAACCTCATCGCCAGAGAAGGGTGTGCTAGCTTTATCATAAAATCTTAAAGTAGACCCTATTTGAATAATCAGAAACTCAATACTAGAGTCTCCACCTACGTTAAGCCAGTTGCCATTACTTGTAACGTCAGAGTCCGCAATTGTAAATGTAGATAAAACGTTACCAGACTCAGGCAAAACGCCAAGTCTACGTCTACGTGAGCCATCCCTACGTAAATCGCAGTTAAGCTCATCAACGGAAGCATCAGGTGGAAAAGTAAGCTCACCAGCTTCTGTAATAAGGCCCTTAATAAAGGTGTTAACTACCTTTTGCGTTTGCTTTTGACTCATCTTCCATCTCTTTCATAACCCTTGCGCCAATCTTATCCCTACGGACAGCTAAACTTTCTTTAGTGCCCCCTAGATAAACTTCAATGGCTCTCTTAGCCTTAGCTATGCTTGAGAACTTACCGGATAAGGCATCTGGCATTTTACCCTTGTCAACAACAACATCATAAAAGATAAAGCCACTAAGGTCTTTACTAATTGTGTACACTGACTTGGTTTTTGATGGGCATGTAACAGTAGCTTTACGTCCATCTTCACTTAATTCAAAATTAATGTCTTCCATAGTGTGGTCTCTTAAAGCCCTTCTTAGTTTTATACATGTCATTTTGTACGTAGGACTTTTGTCTACGTGCAGATTGCTCTACCTTCATATCTGACCCACCCTTAAGTAGTGACATACATGTTGACTTTGCTTCTGCAAGAAGGTAAGGGTGCATAGTGCCATCAATCTCAGGTACATAAGTATCATCCTGAGAGAACACCGGATAAGTAGTGCCATAAGCTCGTGTCTTAGACTCTTGCAGTGTAGTGTCTACGTCAGAGTCATATGCGTCCATAACAATGTGCTCATCGTCAAAAGAAGTGTAATATGATGGCATTCTGTCGTTATAGACACGTATTTTAGTGCCAGCAACCTTATCATCAACAACCGTTGCAGAACTAAGGCTACGTCTGTCTGACCTATTAATAAAGTCAAGGGGTTCTAACCACTTAATATCACTGTATGCGTATGTGCTATCAGAGCTGACATCATAAGATAAGTTTTTAATTTGTTTTACGTTAGTTGGGTACTTGAAGTGGGTAGGAAAGTCTGTATCAGACAGTGCCGTCAACTTTATGAAACTTTCGTGCTCAGGTATGTCACGTGAAGCAATGATGTTATAAAAGGTAGTCTCTACAATCTGAGCTACTTGCATTGCCTCAATAGAATCTGAAATTGAGTTAACTTCCTGACTATCCATGTCACTTAAGATGTTCTGTACAATCTCTAGTAAATTCTTTTTGATAGCCATTAAATATTACCACTCGATAGCATAGAGATAAACACTTGTGGTTTAGTAATTTCAATTGTTCCTGTATCTGTAGACAAGAATATCTGACCACCGTTGTTTTTAAAGTCAGTGCCACAAGGTACAGGGAAACCAACTGAAATATTGTAGGGTGGCGTTTTAGATACTGAGATAAACCGTGTTACTAGAATGTTAGTTATACCAGCTGCACCACCAACATCTAATGTAAACTCTAGCTCAGTAGGTGTGCCTGTCTTAGCTGTGATTGGCAAGTCAATCCTAAGTGTATAGGAGTCACCTGCAGTAATAGGGGTAATCTTATCGGTTGCTGTATCCCACAATGAACTTAACCCACGTATCTCACGTGGTAGTTTAGTTTCATCTGTATCCGTACCAGCACCATCATTTTGCAGTTTGGCAGCTGAAGTGGTAAATGTCTGTGCTGCGCCATCATCTTTATAGTTGCCCCAACCAATAGGTAGGTAGGTCCAGTTGCCAGAACCCGCACCATCGGAAATATATACTTTACCAACAGCTGCAGATGCAACACCCTTAGGTTCGTGTAGTTTAGACCCTGTAAGTGAGCTGTGTGTTACGTTTGCCATTTGTATCTCCTCAGGCTAATTAAATACACTAAAGGGGGACCGAAGCCCCCCAGTAGATTACTATTACTTAACTTCAATGTACTCAATTACAAGCTTAGCAACGCCAGCTGTAAATGTGCCAGTGTTTGCAGTTGTAACATATGCGTCAGCTGCACCAACAGTAGCTGTGCCACCGACCAATGCACCGTCACATACGACAGCTTTGTTTGCACCAAGAGCAGCAGCAGCAACTGAAGCATCAATGCCGTCAGCATCGATAGCAGCGCCAGCTTTAGTAGCTAGGCCAAAGTTAATTGACGTACCACCAGCAGCAGCTGTTTTAGCAACTAGAGTAGCAGACTTGATAAATGAACCTGCAGGGATGTAGGCATCATTTGGTTTAACAGCGCGATTAGCTGTCAAGTCAAGGTCAACGATCAAAGTTTTGAACATAGGGTCGGCTGTTACACCGCCCTCACGTACTTCACCCTGTTCGCCATGTAGTAGAACGGTAAGACCGTCAGCATTTGTCCAAGACATATTATATTCCTTCTCTATCTAAGATTAAACGTTAGTTTTAGAAACAACACGAACCATGTTCTCAGGGCGATATAGCTTCACGCCATAACGAGCTGTAGTCACGTATTCGTCACGTTGTTTGTTCTTGTTGTACTCGTAGTCAACCTCAGGCTGTTGACGCCATGCGCCTACAAATGGTTGTGCTGATTGGTCAGCAGAGAAGAACAAGTTAGCCTTGCCGTTAACTGCGCTGAAGTCTACACCAGCGTCAGCTGCTGTGTTCAACGCGCTATCAGTAACGTCTTTAAGGTAGTTTGAGCAGTACACGTCAAAACCGTACACGTTCTTAACAAACTTCATGCCAGATGCGATACCATCAGAAACGATACCTTCCCAACGTGGGTTGTCAGAAACGCTAGTCAAGCTAGTTAGTGTGTTAAGTGTGTACTCAACAGACGGGTCAACAATCGCCACTAGGTTACGATCAGGAACATTAGCTTTCTTAAGTGCATAGCGAGCACGAGCAAAGTCATCAACATTGATAACAGCGCCAGTACCACCAGCAGCCCAACGGTGCTCAATGCTGTCGATAACTTCGTTTGAGTTAGCAGAAACGCCAACCTCAGGTGTAGCAAGAGTAGTTGACTCAAAGTGTGTCATGATTGCACGTTCCATCTCAGGAACAAAGCTTGACACAAGCTGAGACATGTAGTAAGAGTCTTGCTTAGCTTTCTTAGTGATGTATGTTGCACTTGACAAGTACTCAGTAATTGAGAACTGGAACTCGCCAGTATCAAGTGGACGGTATTGTACATCTGTATCTTCTTCGTAGTCATCAACTTGTGCTTGACCGATAGAAGGGATTGTGAACAGATCGCCATCAGGGAAACCTTCAAGCATACGTACATATTTTTGCGCCATCATCTCATCGCGCAGGATTTCTTTAAGTTCGCTGGACCAGATTTCATCACGGATCAGCAAGTTAGTATTACCAGTTGTCATTCCAGACATATTATCACTCCAAATTAATTGATGTTGGTTTGTTTATTTTGGTCATTACAACTAAATTCATAATTTAGAAAATCACACTAAAATAAACGAATTAATGAATGTTGATTTATAGGTTACCGAACTTATCACCAAGGCGCTGCTTATCTTCCATCATTTGTTGCTGCGTCTTGGGGTTATAATATAAGCTACGGTTATTACGACGAAGGTCTTGGTAGTATTTCCAATCCCTAGCGCCACCTGACTGTTGTCCAACCGCTTCTGATTGAACGTCACCCTGAGTAAGGTTAATCTTAGTCGGGGCAGGTTCTCCTAGAAGTGCCATGAAAGCTGTAGGAGACTCGGCTGCTAGCTCTTCCATGCGTGACATGGTTAGCCCAAGTTCCTTTACTTTCTTAGCTACAATATCGTTAGCTTCTGCACCATACTTTTCAGTAAGTGTGTTATCAACTAAGTCGATATTTTGTTTTACAGTAGCTTTGACCTCTCGGTCAGTCAGTGTCTTCTCAACAAGGCTTGCTAATTTCTCTTCAATGTTATCGTCGCCGGTAAGCGGGTCAACAGTGCCACTATCTTCAGTATTTTCTGCAGGGTTTGCCGATGTGGGATCGACTGCCTTGTCCTGCAACTGTTTGAGTAGTTGTGCTGAGTAATCCTGTTTGCTAAGGTCTTCACGCATCTCAGCCAATTGAGCCTCAAGAGACTTAATATGGTTGTCAGCTTCAATTTTACCTTTGGCAATGACTTCAGGGTCAGCCCAAGTTTCTCCTCGTTCAGCTACGATTTGTTTGACAAAGGATTGTTGCCCTTCGTTTGTATCTGTAGCTTGATGTTCCTCAGAACCTGCCTGTGGTTGAGCTTCGTCTTGAGTATTAAAAATAGACATTAAATGTTAATCCTTGGTTAGATCAATTAAGTTAAGTATATCGTCGATAACGGCATTGTACTCATTAACGGCGATTTGTTGGATATGCCAGTTCTCTGTGTCGTACTTACGAACAGCAGCTTTCTTGACATAATTCTTCTTGATAACCTCTGTTAAGTCATCAAAAGCGTTTTTGTAAGCCATGACCTCAGCTTTACGCTGTTCCTTGTCTTGCTTACGATCTGTGTACCAGCTCTGCTTCATAGGTTAAATCCCTGCGTCTGCAGCAGCCATCATACTCTCTTCCTGAGCAAGCTGCCCTTCTTGCATAGCTTCCTGTGTCTCAAGTTGTTCTGCAACGGCAATGTTATCACCAAAGAGCGTAGGTTCACCAAGCTCATCTGAAATAATACGTGCCATTTCTTTGCCAGACATGTGAGGAGCCACTGTAGGGTCCTGAGCCTTGATTTGGTACATCTGTGTGATGTTCTGCACCCTACGTGCTCTCTCAGCGAAGTGACGAGCACCAAGGGGTACAATCTTACCCTTAGCTGTGATGTCTTCCTTGGTAATCTCTTGGAACAACTGAATACCAGTAGCATCATCAACTACGCGAATAGTGTCTGACATGTGCATCTTACGACGAGCCATTGCAAGCATTGCATTAAGGATTTTCTCAACAAATGTACGCTCAAAATGAGCTGTCTTGTGCTGGTAGATACGTCCTGAGGAGTTATCAAGTGACTGTACCTCAAAAGCAGTCTTTTCACCCGGTGTACGGATACCCATAGATTGCTTAGGAGCACCAGCTAACTCTTCCATACGGCGTTCAAGCTCTTGTATCTGCATGTCAGCCTGTAAAGCAGTAGCATCTGGTTGAAGATAACCTACGTCACCCTCTTCACCAATAAACACCCGACCACCCGGTTCAAAGTCAAAGTCTTCAACGTCACCCTTGATTTTAAGCATAGGATAGGCAATCTGGTCAAATACGTCAGCCTTGAGGTTTTCAAGGTGGTCAATACGATATTGAATGCCAATCAAATTGTCCAAAGGACCCATTGCATAAAGGTTATCAGGGCGTGGCCTCCAACCTGAGTGGAAGATAGGCGAGTTTCCTAACCATGAAGGTTCTTCAACGTTACTAAGTACATAAGCTCGGTCTAGCACCGTAATAACACGATCAGACATAAGTTTACCTGACTCGTGGTCATAGATGTCACCGTAGAACGTAAGAATCTCTACATAGTCACTTTCGTAGTACATCTGGATGCTAGAGAAACCATCTGCAACAAAGCCATCAGCTTTCTCCATATGACCATCAGATGATCTTACTGTGTTACGTGCAGCAAGTGATTTATCAAACACCGCTTGCATAGTCTGATCGCCACTCTTGTCAATGATACGCTGAACTTCACCAAGTGATTTCAGTGAGCGAATGATCTTAGGTGTGTTAGCAAAAGACTTAGCTGCAGGGTTGAAAGTAATGTCATAAGGACTAATACGTGTTAGCTTAGGGCCTGTGTACTGAGGGATAAACTCACCATCCTCTTGGATAATGTAGTCATCTACCCACTCAACCATGCCAAAACAGTTACCTGTAAGCAACCAGTCTGATAACAAAGAGTTTACTTCATCTTCAAAACCACTGGCAGCAACCTTATTCTCCATATAGGATTGAATAACGTCACGCTTGTCTTTAGTGGCATCTTCCTGAGTATCCGCTTGCCACTTCATCCACTTCATTTGTGGAAATAGTGTCATAAAATAGTTAGCAAGTAGATTATCGTAAATCTGTGTCAGCTTAGGCGTTGTTGTAGTGTTTGACCAAGGTAACAAAGCATTTGCTGTAGTCTTAGTGTCAGTAGCAAATACATAATTACGTGTGTCTTTTGTTTGCTCTACCCAAGTATCACGTAGCATACGCCACTCGGAGTGTCTGTTACCAATATCAACTGCAAGCTGATCCGGGTCTAGCATATGTGCCACGTCTAAAGTAGTAGTCATCTTGATCCTGCTCTAAATTTACTTTCAGACCATACAATATTATTTCTGTTTGTACGTCCTAAATTTCTTGTTGGTTTAATAGCCATGTCAACAGCTGTGGCTAGTGCATCTTTTACGTCATCATGTGGTGGATTACGTTGTCCTAGTTCATCCTCTAGGTACTGGTTGTTACCACCTCTGTAATGCCACATAGACAAGTTGTCATAACGTGGCTCTAAGATACTTGAGATACGTTCGTCTTTATTACCCTGCTGTTTGTTAGGTCTGTATTCCTCAATAGACAGAGATAGACCATTTTGCTTGACAAGTTCCTTCAACTGTCTTACAATAGCCATCTGAGCCACTGAAACCTCTGCCCTCATCTT
>NZER01000120.1 GCA_002690445.1 Candidatus Pacearchaeota archaeon | reverse complement strand
GCCAGAACCTCGCAAGAAAGATACTCCAGAACAGTTCTTAATGGCTGCTTGGGTTAAAGAAGCTGGCTTTGGTAGTATCTTAGAACAAGATTTTGAACCATATGTCGTGGATATATACATTCCTGATTTGATTTTAGCGTTAGAGATTGATGGGCCATATCATATGACGCGTAGAGATGCATATCGGGATGCATATCTTCGAACTAATTATAATATTGAAATATGGAGGTATCCGCTAAAGATTGTTAAATCGTCTTTTAAAGCCGAATTTATTGATAATTTATTAAAATATGCACAGGAGCAAATAAATGCCTAAGCTAAGTCAAGTATTACAAGAACGAGAAAAACATTGGATAGAATCAGCGTTTGATAAGTATGATTTAACGCAACAACGAGCATCATATAAACGAACTCATTTTAGTCCATCACAAGCTCATTTATGCCCACGAGCATTGTATTATTACATGTTAGGATATGACCAAGATCCCATAGCTTCACAGAATCTTCGGCGTATGGGTATTGGTACGGTATTCCATGAATTCATAGAGAAGAAACTGATAGAAACTGGATTAATGGTATCGTCGGAACAAGAGATTACGCATGAAGATCCACCTATTAGAGGATTCTATGATGCAGTCATTAAGCGTCCATCGGATGATAAAGAGATTCTTTTAGAATTAAAGAGTATGGCTGAACCAAAGAATCCTAAGTTTGCCGATTATCTTCCTAGACATGATCATTTGATTCAATGGAATTTGTATTCGTTGATGACGGGTATTGATGAAGGAATTATTTTTTATATCAATAAGAATAATCAACAATACATCATCTGTGAAACAGAACGTAGTCAATCTATTATTGATACTACATTAGAGAAGTTTCGATTAGTACAAGAGTATCTTGATAACGGTGAACATTTTCCATATCAACCCGATTGGAAACATGATTGGTGTAATTATAGAGCGACTTGTGAAAAAGATTATTTTATAAAAGGAATTTAACATGGTTAAAGTATCGATATTTTTAAATAAAGCAGCTGAATTACATAACCTGGATCTTCAATATCCAGTACCGGAACGGCCTGAGGGCAATCATCACTACACTTTTCCCCTTAATGCAGACCGTTTAACTGATGTTGAAATAGATAATTGGCTCTTATTCTTAGGGGCATGGCGAAGTTATCTAAATTATCAGATATCTCGTTTAGATGGAGAGCATTCGGTTCTTTCTGAAGGTTATGACCTGCTTTTATCCTCTAAAGTGGCTGTACTAGAAAAAGAGTCGGAGAAACGTCTTCTTAAAGATTCCTTAAAAGGTCAGGCTCTTGCGGAAGATGATCAACTACAGCAACTCAAAATTCGTACTATTGAACTCAATGGTGAACTGAAATTATTGAAAGGTCGTTTGAGTCTGTATGATTCGCAATTTGAGACTATCAGCCGTGTGATTACACGGCGTGGACAAGAACGCTTCAAGATATGAGTATCTTGGGATTGGACATCAGTACTTCGAAAATTGCCATCGCAACCCTTTCCTTAGATGGTTACGATGTGGTAGAATTGACCTCTAAATCAAGGTCTTGGGAAACAAGGCTTAAAGAACTTTACGTACAATTTCTTCCGTGGGTAGCGTCCAATGTTTCTCAAGATGATTTGGTTTGTATTGAGGATATCCCCCTAGTTCAGAACCGTCAGTCCTTGATTAAGTTAGTTCATGTATTAGCCATGTGTCGTGTTGTATTTATGGAACATGACATGGATGTTTTCACAGTCAATGTGAAAACGTGGAAAAAGGATGTCATTGGCGACGGTGGAGCCGATAAGGATAAGGTAAAGGCTATGGCTATTAAAATTTTAGGTCAAGATATTAGTAAACTATCACAAGATGCTATTGATGCATTAATGATAGCTAAATGGGGCGAGTTACGTGTATCTCCGTAGTGGAATAAAAATTTATAGATCCTGGTAATTAAAACGGCTTCTGGTTTGTATCTGAGGCACCGAAGCCGTTTTTTATTTTGTAAAAAATGGAGTAAGAAAAGTGAAAGCAGCTACATATAACCTGACGGATAATGCTTCTAAAATTTTAGAGAAGCGATATTATCTAAAGGGCGAGGATGGTAATCCTATTGAAGATGCCAAAGGCATGTTTGGTAGAGTGGCCCGTACTATGGCTGAGGTTGAGTACAAATATGGGGCTACGGGTAAACAGGTTAAAGAACTAGAACGTGAATTCTTTGATTTGATGTGGGCATTGGATTTTGTTCCTAATAGTCCTACTCTCATGAATGCGGGTACAGGTCAAGGTACTATGTCTGCATGTTATGTGATGGATATACCTGACAGCATGGAAGATATCATGCGTGTTGCCCATGACCAAGCGATGATAGAGAAGTTTGGTGGTGGTATTGGATTTAGTTTATCTGCGCTACGACCTAAAGGTCAGGGTATATCTACTACCCAAGGTAAGGCATGTGGGCCTATTCATGTGTTGAAAGTGCTGTCCCAGGTTGGCACTATGATTACACAAGGTGGGAAACGTGATGGTGCACATATGGCTATCATGGAAATCTATCATCCTGATATTGAAGAATTTATTCATTGTAAGAATACTGAAGGTCAGATTACTAACTTCAATATTTCTATCGGTGCCGATAGTAATTTCATGCAAGCTGTTAGGCAAGATCAATACATTCATCTTACGTGGCCTTTAGATCGTACTTATTATGATGCTCCTATTGAGAGTATGGATGGACGATTTATCAAGGCTAGTAATCTTTATAATGAAATTATCAAAGGTGCGTGGATGAATGGGGAACCTGGCATGGTGTGGCTAGATAGAATCAATCAAGATAACTCTACTCCCATGTTAGGGCAGATTAATGCGACTAATCCTTGTGGTGAACAACCTTTGTTATCAGGAGAGTCCTGTAATCTAGGTAGTATCAATGTTGGGAATTTTATTGAGTACGTAGATACCCCAGTTCCAAATACGTTTTTTGATGAAGAACGTTTTGCTACGGTTATCACTACATGTGTTCGATTTTTAGATAATGTCGTGGATGCGAATCAGCATCCTACGGAATATACGACTGCTATGAATCAATCTACTCGTAAGATTGGTTTAGGCATTATGGGTTTCGCTGATTTATTGGTTCGTCTTAATATTCCTTACGATAGTGATGAAGCCATAAAACTAGCAGATAAGATTGGTTTTGTTCTTAAAGAACAAGCCGATAAAATTTCTGCGGAAATTGGCAAACAGAAAGATAGTTTTCCTGCGTTTGATAAATCTCCATTAAATAAGATAAACGGTGGTGCGTGGGAAGCCATGCGTAATGCATGGAGACTATCTATTGCTCCTACAGGCACGATTAGTATGATTGCTAATTGTTCTAGTGGAATAGAGCCTCTATTTGCATTGGCATATAAGAAACATAATATGTCTGCTGCATTGGAAAATATGGAACTTTTCTATATTAATGATGATTTAAAGCAACGCCTTGATATGTCTCATACTGCTATCGCTGAATATCTTGATGATGGACATAGTATTGATGGGCTGATGGATCCACAGCTTCGCAAAGTTTTCACTGTTAGTGATGAAATCAACTATGATAATCATATTAAGATGCAAGCTACGTTTCAGAAGTATGTAGATTCAGGTATCTCTAAGACTATTAATCTTCCTAGTGAAGCTACTGAAGCTGATATTGCTGTTGCTTATGACCAAGCATGGGATTTGAATTGTAAAGGTATAACTGTTTATCGACGTGGGTCTAGAGAGCGTGAAGTATTAGTTTCTACAGCTAATATGACCGAAACGGCTTCAATAGAAGCTCCTGACTCTAGACCTCCGATATTAGTGGGATCTACGACAGCTATGCCTACTGGACATGGCAAGATGTATGTAACCGTTAATTATGATAAAGATCAGATGTATGAGGTCTTTGCAACCATAGGCAAAACTGGTAAGTGCCAGGCTGCTGATACTGAAGCTATGTGTCGTTTAATATCTACTGCAATCCAATATGGGATACCAGCAGAAGTTATTACAAAACAATTGTTAGGAATTACTTGTTGTCCTGTATGGAATAATAGTAAAATGGTCTTATCCTTAGCAGATGGTATCGGACAGGTGCTATCAGGCTCTGGTGGCGTTTCTATCCATGCTAATGGTCATGGGGATGCGACCACATTAGAGAATTTTAGCGAGATAGTCGTGGGTGGGTCACGGTGTCCAGAATGTGATGGAGCACTATTTATGTCAGAAGGATGTTCTTCTTGCATGGAGTGCGGTTACTCTAAATGCGGATAGAGTGGCGATGCATGAGAAAATCTTAGTTTATGGAATGATTGTAGCAGCGGTAGCCGATGTGCTTACCGCTGTCGCGTGCTGGCTTATAGTCTTTATGATGTAAAAGTGTAATATGTCTATCGATTTCATTAAACATACGACTACCTCTACAGTCCTTATCGATGATGTAGAGATTCCAGTGGAAATTGCTACTGATCCTGTTAAAGGTCTTTCAGGGCGGGATGACTTAGCTGTAAACACTGGAATGCTTTTTGATTTGGATGGACATCCCGTCATCACCATGCGAGGGATGAAATTCGCTTTGGATATCATCTGGATTGGTGAGGATAAGAAAGTAGTTGATATCTCTAGAAACACTCTCATATCTGTGTTAGGCAACGATACTCTTTACAGTCCTGAAAAGCCTGCTAAGTATGCATTGGAAATTAATGCAGGAGAGGCTCAAAAACGAGGTATCAAAGTCGATGATGAAGTTGAGATAAATTTACTTCCCAATAGTGATTTGACTCGTTTATTGGTGTTAGAAGAAGTTTTAGACTATTTAGCTAAAGCTGTGCCGGGAGAGCAGCTTGAGTATCTTAAGCCAGGTGAAAATCCCCCTGAAGGCATTCAGATTCAACGTGGAGCTAGAGGGGGACGAGGTTATTATCCTTCAGACGTTACGGGGGCTGAAGAAGAGTCTACTTTAGAGCCTACTGAAGAACGGGAAGTATCTGCTGTTCAGGCTCCTGAAGCTGAATCGCCAGAACTTGATTTAACTGAAAAACTTCCCCCAACTAACCAGACTCCGCCAGAAGGTGTTCCTAATTGGATTGAAACACCTGATGGTGCAAGAGCAATGGGAGGCTCTATACCAAGATATTGGTATCATCGACCACCAGGTCATGTTGCTGAAGGGACACCTTCTGGCGGATTACAAGCCTATAATATGGATCCCAAAGAAATAGAGGTGACGAGTGGCTTTTATTCCGATAAACTTGGGCATCCACGTCCTACTGAGCCTGAACAATTTCTTTGGATGTCTCCCGTTTCTAGAATGGCAGAGGGCGAATTTGTTATCGATATTACAAAGTTAAACGATGCTGATATGCGGTTTACAGGGCAAGCTGAGGGTAATTTACTGCATAGAGGTGATATCCCCTCAGATGGCATAGTCCGCCGTCCTGAAGCTGAAGCTGAGACTTCTTATGAAATGCCTCAGTATGACCGTAGTTTAGAGGCATATTCACAACAATATCCTGATGATGTGAAATTTTATGATCTTAATGAAGCAGAGTTGAGCCGTTGGGAGCAGCCTGCTGGTACAGTTGCTGTCAACTCTTCAAATGTCGGAGCTACTCTCTTTTTTGGAAAAACAAAGGAAGAAGCTGTCGAGAAACTTCTTACACGACAGATTAATAAAGGAGTTTTTCTCCCTCCTCGCTTAACTCCTAAACCGGATTGGGCCAGTGATGCGGATGACCCATTCCCTAAAATCCCTTCAGATATTAAAGAACTTCATTATGATGATATACCTGATTTTTATAGTGAACATAC
Source organism: Candidatus Pacearchaeota archaeon (assembly GCA_002690445.1). Next base: position 1,766 of record NZER01000120.1, on the reverse strand, counting down.
TTATGGGGACGCATTAGAGTTAAAACAATCTGGGGGGTTTAAAGGCATAGTCAAACGTTTAGTGGAGAAAGCTGGTGAAAAGGATGATATTAAATCCGAAACGTTTACTGAGGCTTTTGCATATGGTGAAGACGGAGAAATTGACTATGTAGAATCAGCAAAGAAGATTGCAAACAAGTTGGGAAGAAAAGTAACTCCTGGCGTGGCTAAATCATTTGTAAAGCAGATACAAGCGAAGACTCAGGATTCTTTAATCCATCGTGGACTACCTGAAAAGTTTTATGTATTTAAAGGTGGAAAATCTCATGGAGAGAATCAAGTTGAATCTACATCTTTATCACCAGATGCTGCATCAAAGAATTATTTTTCACAAAAAGAGACAGAGCCTTATGTAGCCATGTATGCGGTTAATCGTGCAGATGTTTTAGTAGATGTTAATGCGATTAAACACCGATACGCTGGGCGAATTGCTGCTGAAGATGAGCAGGAATTAGTTCTACATGTCAACGATTTAAAAAATCCAATTATGATTAAACTTCCTAATTATATGATTAAGTCAGAGTTTTATAAATCACAGGCTAATGATTTATCTAAACTTCTAGTCCTTGAAACAACTTTAGAGTATCTAGTTAAAGCTATACCTGGCGAGAAACTTGAATATTTAAAGCCAGGAGAACAGCCTCCTAAAGGTATTCAGGTTCAACGGGGAGCTAGAGGAGGACGAGGATACTATCCTTCAGAAGTTACTGCTGTTGAGGAAGAAACGGCTGTTTTAGAGGAGGGACCTACAGAAGAACAGGAGATTGATGTGGTTCAAGCTGAACCCTTAGATGATGTAGTTTCTTTTGATGATAGTCCTGCAGAGTTAGATGAAAATAATTACGCTGATCATGGAAAAGAGTTTGCTGCATATTTGTTGCAAAATCATATGGGTAGCTTCCGCATAGAGGAACTCTTATATGAGACAGGCATGCATGGTGGGGATTTAGAGCCTTTTTATGAGGCTTTAGTGGAGTATGTTGATAATACTCCGTGGCCTGTACCTGTGGGTAGTAATCGTCCAGGCACATATGATGAATTAGGTTTAAAGATAGTTAATACTGTTTATAGTGCTCACGGGCCTACTCATCCTTTAGTAAGAAGAATTATAGATGACTTTCTTACGGAAAAAGGCGGAGAGAAATACGTACAGGAGATGTGGAATGCTCGTATACCAAATACACGTAGCTTAGATGCTTTAATGCGAATTGCTCCAGCCAGTCTTTTGCAAGAGTGGGCCAATAAGATAGATGGTGATTCAATTGGGCATCTATCATCTGCTGTGCCACCCCTAATAGGGAATTCTTTTAGTGCTTTTGAAATTATTAAGACTAGACTTTCGGCTCAAAAGTATATCCCTGATAAGATTGGTGATCACTTTAGTAAACAGATCATTAAGCTAACTGTTGGTAGTGTGGGATTACCTAAAGGGGAAAAATTACTACCACCTTTAGATGAATGGCCGGAAGATTTTCAAAAGTTGTTTGAAAATATAACAACTATTCATAATCCGTCTACTCAAATAGTTAAGATTATGGATGAGTTATATAAATCAACTAAGTTTGGTATATTCCATGAGTTTAGTAAAGAGGCTTGGGAACAAGGAGCATCAACTCCATATGCGGGTATCTTAAAGGAGGCTGCAAGTCGAGTCTTAGATGGCCCAATAGTATTTCATAACATTGATGTAGGGTGGAGAGATGCCAATGCATCAGTAATTCATGAAG
>NZER01000119.1 GCA_002690445.1 Candidatus Pacearchaeota archaeon | reverse complement strand
TCTTGGTGGAATCCTGTTGATTGTCATGTTGGCTGGTTGCAAGTCGTTGCCCGGCAAGCTTGAGATAGATACACCGTTTATGGACATAGAATACGAAGGGAAAACAAATGCCTAATGTTGGAGGAGTACAATATCCATACACGCCACAGGGCGTAGCAGCCGCACAACAAGCGCAACGGCAGATACAAAAGACAGGCCCATACATACCACAACCAACAGCTGGTCTTGATCCTGCTCGTATGTCGCCGCCCTTAACGAGTCCATCGCACCCAATGGCTCAACGCCAAGTGCCAGACTTACAACCAGCAAAAGAAAATTACAATGCAATGAATTTCTATGGTTGGCGCGGTCAGGCTGGCAATCCCTTATCACCAAGGACTAAAGCCCCGACATATGAAGACAGATACACCGTGCAATCTGATCCGAATAGATGGACAAGTGGCGCAGCAATGAGAGGTCAGTATAATTATAGAAATAGTCCGTCTAATCCTGCGGTACAGAGATCAGTACAAGATTTACAACCATACAATGATCCACCAATACAAGGCACAATGTCGGGTCAAGGTATTTTGGGAACACTTGGTTATAGTAACGAAGCTATGCCATCAAGACAGGATTTAAGCAATGTAGTTGCTTATGGTGATTCTGGTTTGAGGTATGGGGATAATCGCATAGTCTTTAGCCGACCACAATTACTAGGAGGCCCATCAAGTCCTTGGTATCAACCTATTGCACAAGCTCCTAGAGGTCGGACGATTGAGACAACTGATCCCGGTGTAGGTTATGGTAATAGTCCATCCAATCCCAATTGGGGTCAGGAGAGGGGTGGTTCAGTAGGTAGAATGGGGCCAATGAATGTTCCAGTCAGCACAAATTATAGTGCGATAAGCCCGTCAAACAGGATTGCTGGTAACATTGCGGCGGTAATGCAGGGTAGACAGGGGCCGAGTCCCGGCACAAGTCCACACTTAAATCAGTCAGGTAGACTTGAAAGTTCACCTAATGCGCGACCATGGACAGGCTTTGGCCCAACAGGACAACCCGTACCAAGCAGACAACCCGTACAAAAAGGAATACCTAGAGGATAATTATGGCATACAAAAGAAAAAAGGGCGGACAACGCCTAATGGAATTAGCTGGTACTGACTTTGCGTCTAAAAACGCGGCACTTAAAAGGAAGCGTGCAAAACAGAAGGCGTTGCGAATAGCCAAGAATATGGGTAAAGCCATCGACAAAGCCAAGTCATCAGGCAAAACAATTCGTCATGGTAATACCAAGATAACGGTTAATGGTAAACCGAGTCCACACTTGACAGGTTCTCGGAAACCTACAGCTACCAAAAAGACCACAACACCAAAGCCAGCACCAAAGCCAACAACTCGAATTAAACCTACAGCCAAAAAGCCACTTGGTGCATATGCCAAGCTTCTCGAAGCTGACAAGACTAAAGGATTTGCCAAGGGTGGTGTTGGTGCAAGAGGTGGTGGTACTATATCACCGAGTAAGACGAACTGGAAAGAGCGTTTAAGTGGTCTTAAACACCATGTTTTACAAAAAACAATTCCAGCGACAGGTCGTGCTTTGGAAAGATTTGAAGAAGACCTTGGAAGTATCGCACACGCAGTTGGATTACGAAAATCTGATAAACCCGTAAGAATTGCCAACGTTCCATCGACCAAAAAATCTGCAACGGGTCTTGATGTTTTGGTTACGTTAGGTGGATTGGGGTTGGCACCACCCCTGAAAGTTGTAAAAGCAGTCACACCGGCAAGAGTACTTGCAGAAAAAGGTGGAAAAATTAAACAAGCTGTGTCAAAGATAATCCCTAAAGAGGTAAAAAAGTTTTATCAAAAACATCTTGGAAGTCGCTTAAGCCCCAAAATGCAAATTACACCAACAAAAAGTGGTGCTGGTTTGGGTACAACTACAGAAATTACTACAAGAGGTTTAGCGTTTGGTGCGGGTCGTGGTGCATCCAAGGTTAACGAGAAAATTAAATCAGAAGCTAAAAAAGTAGTAGCTCGAATAAATAAAGCTAGTCGTACTAGATCGGGTCAGAAAAGGAAAGAGCCACTTACAGTTGCAGAATTTCTTAAAGCTGTAATGAACGTTAAGCCCAAGGTTGTTCCTAAACCAAGGCAACTGACGCATACTCCAGCAACTAAACCTCGCGTCTTTAATATGGGAACAACGGCTAAACCCAAGCCAAAACCGCGACCAAAAACACCACCAAAATGGCAGAGTGCAACTGATAAGCCAAAAATATCAAAGGCAGAGCAGAAACGTATAGATGCTGTACGATCACTTGAGCAGCAGAAATCAGCAAGGATTGAGAAAGGTTATAAGAAGTTTGCAGAAGATGCAAAAACACGATCTAGAAAGGCTGCGAGTGAGTCGTTAACATCGGCTTCTGGAAAGCCAGCTAAAAAAGTAGCCAAGAAAACAACAAAGAAACCCGCTGCAAAAAAGAAAACACCAGCAAAGAAAACACCGATTAAAAAAGCGGTTAAAAAGAGACGCCAAGGACAAAAGGGTGGTCAGCAGTTGGTTAAAAAGGCAGCCAAGAAAAAGGCAGCCAAGAAGGGGAAATGACTGAGAGACAACAACTGGATGAGTTCACTCGTAGAATTTGTCACGCAGTTGAGTATTCCGAACAGGAATTGGACTTGACTTTGGAGCAAATGATTGGTGTAATAGAAGTTGCCAAGCAAATGTTAGTCGATAAATTTTTACATGAACCTAGATGATTTAAAAGTCCTTGCGGCCTCGGCCTCAGGATTAGGAAACTGGTTACTTGAAATTGATATTCTATTAAAAGTTGCAATCAGTTTGGTAACACTATTGTATATTACACTTAAAGTGCAGGAACTACTGAGGAAAAGATAATGCTATCAGGAAAGAAAACATATATGACGGCAGTTGGCGGGATACTCGCGGCTGTGGGTGCTTATTTCTCCGGTGAAATGGAGATGGGCGTGATGATAAATGTGGTAATCACATCGTTACTGGCAGTCTTTCTGCGGAAAGGCGTGAAGAGCGACACGAATGGGGGTAGTTAAACTACTTGCAGCGCTGTTTAAGGCCATACCGTCATTGGAACGGCTGGTCTATAAACTTGCGGATGCCTTGAAGGAAGCCAATGCAAAGAATCGGCTGGAAGACAAGTTGGGCCACATTGATGCTCTTATCGATGGTGAGCGCGTGCAGCACACCACAATTGGAGGGGGTGAAGGAGTTAAGCCAGCACCCAGAGTTTCAAAAGGCAAGAGAAGCAGCGCCAGAGTTCACAAGGGCCGCGCTAAAAAAGGTAGCAAAACTTGAGTATGAAATTGAGCGCCGCTGACAGAGATGAGTTGCATGATGATTTGGATGAGTTAATAGATGCTGTAAGGGAACTGAAACATGAGTTGGGCAACGATAACGAAGAGATCAAGCCAAGCGGTGGTCGCCATCACAAAAAGAGCCGCAACAACGGTGGCGGCTATAACAAAAAGAACAAAGCCAACAATCGTCGCAATTACTAAACGATGAGTGCTGAATACATAATTGACAGGTTCGGACGCAAGGTTGGCCTCAACGCGGGTGACGCCAATCAACGCTACGTTATCCTCGACTTCCTCAACGAGGCAATGCAGTCAGTATATGAACACGTTGATATTCCCGGCTCATTGGTTGAAGAAGAATTTTACGTTGCCGGTAAGCAACGAATAGCGTTGAGTCGTGATGTCCATGCCATTCGTGCGATGCGCGAAAAAGAGTCGAAGCTAACGTGGGACATCAACAATCTCCTGTCAGAATATAACCAGAACAACTGGCGAAGTGACAGTCGTTGCTGGCGTGTTGTCGGCTACGAGCCACTCAAGAAATCCTTATCCACAGCAATTACCGGCGCTCGTGGTAGTTCGGCAACTGGCCTGACAGTTCATTGGTTTGCAAATATTGCAGCCACGGAGAAGCTTGCGGTGACGTTTGAGACATCAGCTTCAGACAGGCAAACGCTTGAGGTGTGGCCAAACTACCCAAGTACAGCAGCGGCCTACACAACTGCATCGTCGCCACACTCGATAGCACTCACGCTGGACAACAATCGCACCATCACATCTGTTGTGGGTATGAGACGATTTGACACAAACAACGAACGGTTTGGTGGTTATACAGCTAACGATGGTGGGTTGGTCAGGTTAGTGGATACAGCCGACACATCAATTGTTTATTCTGAGATATCACACGACGAGACCGAGGCTCAATACATGATAGTGGACATCTCCGAGTTTCCTTGGGATGACACGGCGGCACAGGACGATTCGCACACTCTACAAGTCTTGTACAAGAAAAAGCTGAAACACATCAAGAGCGACAACGATCCATTCCCGCTCTATGGTTTTGAGAACATCGTGATGCACAAGATGATGCAGTTGTTCATGGAAGAGCAGGGCAAGTTGCAGGAGGCGATGGTTTATGACGGCAAAGTGACACGCGATTTGGGTCGCAAGATAGCTGACCTTGAGCGTGGACAAAAACGCCTAATGCAATTCGGGCGACACGGGCATGATGCAATTACGCTGACGAGACGCTGGCACTATCACCGTGGCTGATTACTCACAACAATCGTTTGTTGGCGGCATGAATATGTCGGTGGATGACACTCGGCTGGGTGAAGATGAGTACAAGTTTGCCAAGAACATTCGCAACCGTTTCGGCACACTTGAAGGGATCAAGAACGTCAACGACATCTCCAGCGACATAGGCGCATTTACAACCAACCCGCCAATCCAAGCAATCTATTCTATTGGCGAGTTCGTCTTCCTCTTTTTCAAGGGCGGCTGCAAATATCGTAAGCCATTAAACCCCGACAGCACATGGGCCGTTCTCTATAGTAGCGGCACAATGGACAAAGCAGCTGAGATATACGTTCAGGCAGTTCCAGCCTCTACACAAAACTTTCTACGCAAGGAAACACAAGTAGCGGGTGCATCACTTGAGTTGGATACAGAAGTAGCAGTTCAAAAAACAGTCGCAGCTATTATTGTGCAGGACGGTGTAAGTCAACCAAGGATTATAGAATTATCGGGAGGAACGGCAACAGATCGAACAGCCAAGACTTACGCTGAATGGTCTGACGGAACTTATACATCGCGTGAATATATTCCAATAGGGAAGCAGATGGCCTTCTTTAATAACAAGCTATTTGTTGTTAGTATTGATGGCACAGAGATTTATCATAGCGTGAGTGGTCGCCCAATGGATTTTGTTGTACCGATTACAACAGCGGGCAACAAGATAAACGCAGACGAGACAATTGGTGGCGCACCGGCAACGTCTTATACGGTTGGATATAACATAATCACAGCTTTATCCGTACTAAATAATGAGGCACTTTTCGTCTCAACAGTTGGTGGAAGTTATGGTGTTTCGTTGGACTACACAATGACTGTGTTTGCCGAGCCGATGTTTAGGAAGCAATATCTGTTCACGGCCAACTCAATCAATCAACACTCATTCGTTGATCTGTTGGGTGACTTTGCCTTCATTGATCCAGAGGGCTTGAGGTCGTTCAATGCTGTGATGCAATCAAAGAATGAGGGACGCAACTCAATCTTCTCGCTCAAGGTCGCACGGCTGTTCAAGGATGTTGTGCAGGAAACGAAGAAGTGCGCCGCAATTGTCTTTGATGACTACGCTTTGTTCGCCTGTAATACAATCTTTGGTCATGGCATTCTCGTCTTTGACACGCTCACAAAACAGTTCGTAAGTTTCGATCAACTCACAGATGACAGCAACTCTAACATTGGGCCAGTCATAAACTTCGCCAAGGTGGAGACAAACAACAAGCGTGAGCTATTTGCAATCACACATGGAACAACAACCAGCTCAGGCGATCCAGCCTACAAATGCGTTAAGTTATATGAGGGTTCTAACTTCGCAACGGCATACGTCGAGACTAAAGCATTTTGCACCAACGATACCAGAGTCGAGCAGAAGCCACAGGAACTTCGCCTTCTATTTAACAAGATACAATCAGCCTCGTCGGTCACAGCAACCCAGCGTGTGAACGACGAAACAACGCCTGATACGTCGGCTGGCTCACAAGCCAAGACGTTGGCGGCACAGGTCACGCCCATCACATTCCCCGTCACTCTATCGACGGTATGGAGTGGGCCAAAACAAATACAAAATTTACTTTACAATTTTCAAGGCGGTCAACAGGGTTGGAAAGTGTCTTACGCATTGAAATGGACAAATGGAATTAACCTGTCGAACATCCAACTTCAGACGCAGGACATCACTCCTATGAACCCAATGTTATCACAAGCTTATGTCAGTTAATGTAGCTCACACGGATTTCACAGACGCAACTACGTTGTTTGCTGACCTTGCGGCAGCAAACGCCATGCTTGACGGTCTGACAGTACCAGACGCGACAACCAGTACCGATGGTGTTGCGAAGATGGCGGCAATTGTAGCTGAACCCTCTGGTAATAGTGCAACGAATAATCAAACGGCAATCATTGCCATCTTAACAAGCCTTAAAAACGCTGGCATCATGTCCAGCTCATAACGTCATGCCTAGTATTGAAGATATTTTAAATCCCGCAAAGTGGCTCGAAAAACTCAGCGAAGCTGGGCAAGCTATATTAAAGCCGTTCATAGATAATATTGGTGGAATGTTTAAGGAGGGTGGTATTTTGTCTGGTGATATGATGGGCAATGTACTGCAAGCATTTATCATATCTGAAGCCTTTGGCAAAGATGACACCGCAAAGGATGCTATCAGACAGAATACAGAAGCATTTAAAAAAGCACTTCCAGAGTTTGTTGAGGCAAAAATTGCCGCCGGTAAAATAGAAGCAACTGCACTAGCAGATGCTAATGATTTAATTGAATTTGGTTTCTTAACTAAACGCAATCCTGACGGCACAGTAAAATCTCAAACACAAATAAAAGACGCTCAAGGTCGAGGTACTGGTAAGCGTGATTTGTATAATAGAGTAAACTTTGGGACAGAAACACAGTATCAAACTGATGAGCAAGGTAACATTGTTAAACAAATTAATGAGCAAGGTAAGCAAGTTCCAGTTGTATTAAAAGAGAGTGTAGAGGGTCAATATCAACTAGAGAATAGACAGCGCCGTGAGCAAGAAAGACTAGACCGTGGTGCTTACGCAGCCAATCAAGCTGATATTTATTCCAAAGATACTGGTACTGGGAAAACTGTTGGTGAAGGTATGCGGGCGTTTGAGGAAGCGGCTGCACCTCATCTTGCTGATACGCAAGCACAACAAGCTGCAAGCCTTCAAGCATTATTGGCATCACAAGACCCCACG
>NZER01000118.1 GCA_002690445.1 Candidatus Pacearchaeota archaeon | reverse complement strand
GATGTCGGCGGACCACAGGGTGGGCAGAGAAAGATCTTGGAAGACTACCTGAAGCAGATCCCCGGCGGAGATATACCAGAGCAGCTTGCGGCCCTCAGTGAGTTCATGTCCAGTCCCGACATTCAGGGGAGTGATCCTGGCGATACCATCGCCAAGATTCTGGGCTATCTGGTGTTCTACAAAACTCTGACACGAGTGATCACAAACTTCAATGCTTCCTCCGCAGGTTTCTCCTTTGAATCCTTCTTGGCCGTGCTAACAGGGGGGGAGCAGATCGCAACAGGCGAAGGAACCATCGCTGACTACAAGACCCAGGATGGACAGTACGTCAGCCTCAAGCTTTATCAGGAAGGGTCGGTCGAAGTCGGCGGCTCCTGGCAGGACTTGGTGGATGATCTTGCGAGCGATAGTCTCAACAACGAGATGACTTATATCGTGGTGTTGAAAGACCTTTCTGGGGAGGGACTAGACCAAGAGGGTACGCTTCGTTTCTTCCGCTTTACTATTGACCTAGATAACGTAGCTAACTTTATTGATAAGTCGGCTGTCAAATCGCGAGAAGTTATTGTTCTCCCTCTCAGCAAGGAGGGGGAGTTGGTGGATTTGGAGGCTGCGGAACCAGAGGCCAAAGCCACCCTCGACGAAGCCATTCAGCGGACTAAGATTACCGCCGAGGATTTTAATGATGCGATGAACGCCACAGCCAAAGAAAAGATCGCAGCCGCGGTTAAGGCATTCCCCGACGCCGCCCCCGTTGCCGATGATCTTTTGGCTATTATGGCCGATCTACAGCTGGGAGGCTCTCAGTTTCCGAAGGCCACCGGCGCAGCAGTTACGAGCGCCAAACAACATATCAGCACAAAACTTAAAGAATTAATGGCAGATGAGGAGAAAGCGCAAATACTTGGGGCTTCTGTTACCCCACCCGGCGCCACCCGGCGAAAGCGCCTAGGCGCATATCTAGGAGGCCAATTGGCAGCTGCCATCATTGACACCATTCAGGTTCTCAAAAAAGATCCCGAGGCTGCACGCGCCGCTGCAGGACAGGACCTACTTAAGAAGTATATCAAAGTAGATAAGAAATCGATTGCCCGTTCTATCGAATACTACAATGGCCTTGCGGGAAGTCCCGAGCAACAGAAGAAAGCCCTCTTTTCCTCCTACGGTTATCTTGCCACCAAACACTTTTCGGTTGGTAAAGGGGTTGCCACTGGCAAGGTGAAAGTAGAGGGCATGCCAGTAGAGTTTATGGGCCAGATTACTATTGGTGCATCTCAGATTGTACCTATTCTTGAGCAAGCCCGCGGTGAACTCAATGATCAGGTGTACGGCATTTTTAAGAACCTTAAAACTCTGTCCACGGAAATCAATGCTTATTTTGCAAGTGGGTTACAGGATGCCAAAGCCGGCGCCGAGGCTTCCCGTGCTTCTAAGGATATCGCCCAGAGTACAGAAGAAGTCACGACTCAGAAAAAATAGTTTGACATTTCAAACATCTGTGTTATAATAAACATAATTGAAAGAGAGGTGACGTGTGCCCAAGTGTAAATTTGAGTCTCGTTCTGAACTAAACACAAAAGTCTTAAAGGGGGTAAACACATTAGCTGACAATGTGGCCGCTACCCTCGGCCCTAAAGGGCGTAATGTTATCCTTCACCAGAAGGGGAAAGACCCCTTCATTACGAAAGATGGGGTCACTGTTAGCGCTTTTGTGCATGCAGATGATGAATTTGAGAATGCTGCCATACAAATAGTTAAGCAAGCTACCTCTCAAACGAACGCGATGGCTGGGGATGGTACCACAACTGCCACTGTGCTGGCCAGAGAAATCATTAACGGTGCCCAGCGATATATTACAGCAGGAGCCTCTCCGGTTGAGCTTAAGCGAGGAATTGATGCGGCAGTAGAAAAGCTAACGGAAGCACTTAAAGACTCTGCTGTGCATATTGAAACTTTAGCTGATGTAGAAAATATTGCAACCATTTCATCCAACAACGATGCGGTCATCGGTAAGTTAGTTGCTACCGCCGTAGATAAGGCCGGCAAAGATGGTTCCATTACTATAGAAGAATCGCGTACCACGGAAACGAGTCTAGATATTATAGAAGGCTTCCGCCTCGAAGCGGGGTATGCTGCGTCGGCATTTGTTACAGACGACCGCCGCGGCGCAGTACACTATGATTCGCCATTGATACTAGTGACGGATAATCGAATTGAATCCGTAGATCAGATTCTACCGGCCCTGGAAATCGTTGCTCGTGACGGGCGTCCATTAGCGATCGTGGCGGAGGAAATAGAAGGCCAAGCTCTGGCTGCGTTGATTATGAACAGCGCTCGCGGATCGATGAAGGTTGTTGCAGTGAAAGCGCCTTTTTATGGAGAACGCCGACATAACATGCTGGCGGACCTTGCTCTTTCTACAGGTGCAGAATTTATTTCGCGCGACTCGACCATCAGGTTAAAAGATATTAAGCTTGTCCATTTTGGTCAGGGCCGCACCATCGATATTACCAAGGGGAGCACGACAGTAGTTGGCGGCAAAGGGGATTACGAAGAAATTGATAAGCGTATCGAGCTGCTGAAAAGTGAATTGAAAGCGACAGATGACTTACGTGAATGCAACAAGATTCAAGAACGTATTGTGAAGCTTGCGGCCGGAGTCGCCGTTATTAACGTCGGTGCTCCCACCGAGGTTGAAATGATCGAGAAGAAACATCGTATTGAGGACGCCCTCGAGGCCGTGAAATCAGCCCAAGAAGAGGGCGTTGTCCCAGGGGGCGGCGTAGCTCTCCTCCGGGCTGCCGAAAATTTAACTGTGGAAGTAGAAAACGAAGACCAAGAGTATGGGGTAGAAATTGTTCGCAAAAGTGTTATCGCCCCCCTCCGGCAGATGGCCACCAATTGTGGCCTCTCGCCAGATCTAATCGAAGCCAGAATCCGAGAGGCGCCGAAAAATTGCGGCTATAATTTTCGAGACTTTTTGCTTGTCGACATGTTCGAGGAAGGAATTATTGATCCTGTAAAAGTTACCAGAATAGCATTGCAAAATGCAGCTTCCGCCGCTGGCACACTAATTACAACATCTCATGCTATTATAGAAATATAGTTCTATTTAATGAGTCCGGAGGAAGTTAAGTGGCAGACGAAGAACATCAACAACATCTTACTTTAATGATGACAGAAATGGTAACCAAAATGCAGGTGTTACTTGATAAGCAGGACGAATTGGGTGAGAATATATCAAAAATTAAGGAAGCGGTGTATAACCCCGATAAGGGGCTGTATGCACGATTAAACAAATTGGATGCACGCTTGGATAACTTAGAGGTCTGGAAAAACAACAATGCTAAAATTCTATGGATCATTGTAACAGTGGGCCTCGGACTCGTTATCTCTGCTGGATGGCAAGCCATATTTTAAAATTAAAAAGGAAAGTAATATGAGAGTTCAAATATCTTACACGGTCGATGAAGAGAGCGTGTTGAAGGAAGTTGCAAAAATTATTAATCTATCTGCGGAAGATATGCAACAGGCAGTCACCTCTTTTAATGAGGTGCAGGAGGCATTAACAAACGCGAATGCTGGGAAAAGTCTACAAATAATTGATAAATTTAGGGGAGCCCTGCTTAACCTCGATACGAGACTCTTTGAAGTAGGGGAAATAGTAAACGGACTTGAACAATACCACAAAAATGGCATCCCCTCAGAAGAGACGCTGGACGCGGCGACAGAGGCGCCTAAGCCAGATTAATGAAAACATGTTGCAACATTGGCGATCTTGTTCACATCCCCCAGGCCGTAACTTTGATAGACGGTGACATGATATCCATGCGCCCTCAGCTAACAATTCCTTTTCGACTTCTTGAAACGAAGCAGCCTCAAATAGGAGTGGTGACTTGTGTTTCGCGGGACGGGTATATCCAAGTTTATTCGCAAGGTGAATATTGGTCTGTCTTGGGCGACAGAGTATATAGGATGAATGAATGATTAGATTTATAGAAGTAATAAACGAAACTGATTTTAACCCTCGAATGGAAAGGACGGCTCAGCTCGGTTTTTCGCTACAGGAAGTTTGGATTAATGAGAAATATGTTGTTAATTTGAGAGAAGCCCCCGGCTACCGTAAGCTTTTAGAGGAAGGGCGCCTCCCGTCCGACTTGAATACCGACCATCAGTTCACGGCGATAACCACCAATAACGGCGCCGTTACTGAGACGCACATTGTGGTGGGAGACACTCCTACAGTGGCGTCGCGCGTTAATCGGGGCGACAAGATTCTGCTAAAAGGATAGATATGTTAAAAAAAGCAACAATTATAAATAAACCGTGGGGGCACGAAGAACTGTGGGCCCAAACTTCTCGTTATGTCGGAAAAATTTTATTTATTAAAAAAGACCATCGTCTATCCCGCCAGTACCACAAAATCAAGCAAGAAACAATTATGGTGTTAGAAGGAACGCTCACATGTGAAGCGGGCCCGTACTTTGAGGGCGACAGTATTCATGTTCATATAATGGAGCCAGGCACAGTCTTCCACATTGAGGCGGGCACTATCCATCGTTTTTGTGCGGAAGAAGAAGATGTGCGGCTTGTAGAAGTCAGTTCCACGGAGATACAGGACATTGTGCGCCTTGAAGATGATTATCGGCGCATCACCGACATTCCGACGCCTCCTCCGACCAGTGGTAAATAAAAGACTTGACAAGTAAATCTCCAGTGTTATAATATAACTCTCATAAGCGGTACAGCTTATAAACTAAAGGAGATTTATATGTACCCCCTAACTACCAGAGCGCGTACACAACGCAACCTGCTCGACACCTTGTTCGGTGACGATTTTTTTAACTTTGGGACGACTGACGTTATCGATGACTATTCGGTACGCGCTAACGTTTCCACAACCGACGAGGAATACCGCATTGATGTGGTAGCGCCCGGCCTTAACAAAGAAGACATGAAAGTAAAGGTTGAAAATAACCAGATTCACGTGTCCTATGACAACGAGAACACTGACAAGACTGAGCGCGTTTACTACAGGTCTTTTAGTCGTTTGTGGAAGCTTCCGAGTGACACCGATGCGGCTAACATCCGCGCCGACTACAAGCAGGGCATTCTGTCCGTCTTCGTTCCCCGCGAAACCCCTGCGACCAATTCCATTGATATTGACATTAAGTGATATAAAAACTAATTATAGTTGATGTATCTGCGTCAATCTAATAAATGGAATGAATTTCTACTCGCGGAGACGATCGAAGATATCGGTCTACCTTCGCGGGTAGTTACTTTTATTAGGCGCAAAGCACGAGCCACTGTTCATAGCGATGCGCATGCCCAAAAGCTCGCGGACCAGAGGGGTGTTGAACTACAAGAGATAGACGAAAAACACCTTACATGGTTGGGCCAGCTTCTTAAGAAGTTTGACATGAAGCTTTTTGATGTTACCGACGCGAGAAACCTGGCGCACTTTATCAAGAAGGCAGTCCGCGAGACTAGCGGCATTGTGGACCCCACAGAGTATCCCCGCTCCCCGGAGGAAGCAGAAGCTTTAGGCGAGCGAATAGTGGATGCTATTGGCCCCGTTATAGATTACGCCATGGACATTAAGAGCGACAACCCTGAATACCTCCAAACTCTGGCGGATATGAAAGCGTTGAGAAAACGTATGACGCGGGCCCTGCAGCGAGCGGGCCTCCCCGAAGGCGAGATAAAAACTGCACAAACTATTTTTGACCACAGCCTGCTCTCACGCCTTACAGATAGTGATGATCTCGGCGTTAGACTTCGCAGGATTATGACCGTTCTTGCTCTGGACCCTCCTTATTATGAAGAGGCGCTTAAGAGGGCCACCGATCTGCGAAACGCCTATGGGATAGCCCAGATATTTCTTGAAAACCCCACGAAGGACCCTGACAAAGTTATCCACACCTTTGATAACGGCTATTTCTGGTATGATATTCAGAGTCATGCTTGTGATTTTGAAGGCAAAGAAATGGGACATTGTGGCCGCGGCGAAGACGGCACCTTGGTTTCCCTGCGCTCTGGCGAGAAGCGTAAGATGAAGCCCTTTATAACCTTAGAGTTTGACGGAACCACTCTTTATCAAATTAAGGGTAAGGGCAATGTGGCCCCAAAGAAAGACCTTTGGCCATATGTTGATTGGTTTATCGAGAATATGGGAGTGGAGCGAATTCTGGAGACGGGCCAGCATTCCGGCGATCACATGCAG
>NZER01000117.1 GCA_002690445.1 Candidatus Pacearchaeota archaeon | reverse complement strand
ATGGACGATTCCTTAGAGAATATAAGAAAAAACTTTAGAATAGATAAAGAGCTACTTAAAAGCTGCTACGACGTTGAACAAAGGTGTTTTGACTTATGAGTATTGCATTACCAATTTTACTACTAACCTTTGGAACGCTAACTTTTTGGCTGCTTACTGAATCGTCAGTAAAATGGTACTTTAAAACAACATGCATTGCTACGTTCTGTATTTTCACCGTTGTCTTTTGGTCTACTATTCACTCATACCTAGGTTGGCCAGCCCTCAAGAGTGATATGCCTGAAAAAGTGTTAATACATTGGGTGATAGTTAAAGAACCAAATAAGCATACAAAATTTAATGGAGCAATTTATTTCCTGATAGAGTCAGCCGAGAAAAAAAAGAGCTCATGGCTTCATGTTTTTGCTTACGGCAAAGATCGTCCCGAGCCCCGCCTATTTGCCCTCCCCTACAGCAGGGGACTCCATGAACAAGTGCAAAACCAAATGAAAGGAAGACTTAGAAAAGGGCAACCCATACTAGGTAGTCTTTCGAAAATAAAAGGAGGAGAAGGCAAGAGTAAAAACGGAGCACAAAACCCAAGCAATAAAAAAGGAGGAGGAAGTGAATCCCAAGAACAAAACTGGGAGTTCCACGAGCTTAGGCCTTCCGA
The DNA here is from genome assembly GCA_002690445.1 of Candidatus Pacearchaeota archaeon. The sequence goes on along the minus strand of NZER01000117.1, from coordinate 15,559 downwards.
CTTTTTAAATAAACCCAATGAATAAAAAAAATTGGAAAGATTTATTTATAGGATTATCTATAATAACATTGTCTACTCTTTTATTTTTTAATGGACAATACACTATAGAGGTTGCTATACTTATAGCGATACTAACTCTTTGGTGGTTAGAATTTTTTTAATAAGAAAAGGATATAAAATGAAAGCGGCAGTCCTAGGTGTAGGTAAGATGGGCACAGCTATTTGTTACGCAATGAACAAGCTGGGCTTTGATGTTGTAGGCGTAGATTCATACGCTGGCGCCGCGGATAACTTTAGAAAACATATTTCCGGCCCCAATGGCGCGTTTTATTTGACTGACGAAAATAAGACTTTTCCGCGAGCGCTAATGTTCGAGAAGCCTGATATTGTTATAAGTAGTTTACCATACCACCAGACAGAGGAAGTCGGCCATTGGTGTAATGATAATTCATTTCGCTACTGTGACCTAGGAGGCAGAGTAGATGTGTCACAAAACATAAATGACGCAGCAAAAAATCACGGAGGACCAATCAAGAGCCCAGTTTTTACAGACCTTGGCCTTGCACCGGGGTGGGTAAATATCTTAGCTGAAGAAGGATGTAGGCAAATTCACGGGCCAGTAGAGACGGTAAGAATGATGGTCGGAGGATTACCCGACTACCATGACAGCAACCTTAATCCCCTGAGATACGGAATTACTTGGTCTATTGACGGGCTAATAAACGAATATAGAGACGATTGCATCATTCTTGAAAACGGTGAACTCAAAACAGTGAGAGGAATGGATGGCCTAGAAACTGTCGAGGGCAAAAAATTCGGAACCATGGAGGCTTTTTATACGAGCGGAGGGGCATCCCACTCCATTCACTCAATGAAAGAGCGCGGCGTAAAAAATTGCTACTACAAAACACTAAGATACCAAGGGCACAGAGACATAGTTAGATTTTTAATTAGAGACTGCGAGCTTGACGACAAAACATTAGTCGACATATTCACTAAAGGGTGCGGGTTCGTAGACAGAGATGAAGTTTTTATACTAGCAGAAGTTAAAGGGGGAGACAAAACTTGGAGGCAAGAAAAAGTTATCAAGTCTGACAAACAATTTTCAGCAATGCAAAAAGCGACAGCATTTTCTATATCAAGTGTCGCCAAAATTATGGCAGAAGGAAAACTAGAAGGCAACAAGGATGAACGCAGAGATTACCACACGCAGTACCCCGTTAACCTTTCTTACAGGGATGTCCCGTTCGAAGAGTTTAATAATAATTTAAAATTATTAGAGATTATATAATGAGGAGTTCCCTGTCTTTTCTTTGGGCTATGCTTCTTACTTTCTTCTACCTTCTTGGGGTTATTTTTTTAATTTTTTGTTTTGCATTGAAAGAAATAACTAGTATACTCTCTATAGAAAGGTAACCCTCTATTGGCTAAAGAAAAAAAAGTATTGTCCGCGTCAAGAATTAAAACTCTTGAAGATTGTTCTTGGAAGTATTGGTGCAACTACAACCTAAAGATACCCCAAACCCAAAACGATGGAGCCTGTCGCGGCTTAGTATGTCACACTGTTTTTGAGCTTCTCCTAAATAAGAAACACAGAAAACATTTTGATTTAATAATTGAGAAGGGTTTCACGAAAGCTAGCAAACCCATAGCAAGACTCATTAAAACCCTCCTTACAAAAAGCACTTGTTACAGCGAAGAAAACTACGAAATGTGCCTAGACATGGTTTATGTTGGCTTAAATTCTGATTTTTTTGGAGCAGGAGGAGTAGCTGATAAGCCTGAAATCCGGTTCTCAATCAAAAACGAAAATCCGAAGTATGAGATAACGGGATTCATCGACAAAAAGATCAAATACAAAGACAAAATAAAAATAGTTGACTACAAATCAAGCAAAAGAAAGTTCCCCTCTAAAGACCTAGCGTCCAACATACAAGCGATGGCATATACCCTCGCGGCTAAAAGAAAATGGCCCAAATCAGCAGACAATGTAGAGGTAGAATTTTTATTTTTAAAGTTCCCGAGGCAACCCTCTCAACAAATAACAATTTCCAAGGAACAGCTTGACGGCTTTGAGCATTATCTCGCCTATATGTACGAAATAATCAACTCCTTTACAGAAGATCAAGCAAAAACCAATTATGCAAAAGATAAAATGGAAACAAAATTCTTCTGCAAGGCCGGACAACACTGGAAATGTCCCTACCTAGAGCCGTATGATTATTACTCCCTTGAAGACAAAGATGGTAACATTCTTAAAGGTGCCTTTACCGAAGAGGAGCTAAAGCCCGCTAAATCTGGACAAAAGATAACCAAAAAGAGGTACGAGGGGTGCCCAGCGCACGAACAAGACGCGCCAGAAGATCCATGCGATTGGATTTGACATTTGTAAAAAAAGCTGTATACTTGCTTTATGGACGGAGTTTTACCGGTTTTCAAATCTCACTATAGTTTGGGCAGATCCATCTTAACCCTTGAGAATAATGACTCTGACCCAGATGAATCAGATTCAATTTTTGATATTTGCGAAGAGCTTAAACTAAAGGAATTAATACTCATTGATCATAATATGAGCGGATTCCTTCAGGCCTACCAAAATTCGAAAGACCTAGGCATCAAACTAATTTTCGGAATAAGACTTACTATTTGTAACGATATGAGCCAAAAAGATGCAGACTCCCTAAAAACGAACAACAAGATAGTCATTCTGCTAAAGAACGAAGAAGGATACAAAAGGTTAATAAGAATTTTTTCTCTAGCCGCAAGAGATGGCTTCTACTATGAACCACGAATAGACTACAAGAACTTAAAAAAGGAATGGAGCGACGAAGACCTTTCAATGGCAATACCATTTTATGATTCTTACGTTTTTAAGAACACACTCTATAGTAATATCTGCGTACCAGAGCTTGACTTCACTGAGCCTACTTATTTTCTAGAGGATAACGACCTGCCATTTGATAACCTAATCAAACTAAAAGTAATGAACATATCAAACAAAACGCAGAAGACCCAAAGCATTTATTACAAAAACAAGGAGGACTTTAAGGCGTACTTGACGTTTCGTTGTATCAACAACCGCAGTACCCTTGAGAAACCAGAGATTGAACACATGACTAGCGATGAATTTTGCGTAGAAAGCTGGAAGGAAAAGAATGAAAAAGTTTAAGATTTCAAGTAGCACGCTGCTGAATATAAAAGACAGAGCAAAGACCTTGCCCCTGCTCAATAATTCAATTAGAGGAGGTGAAGGGGCAGTCGTTGCCTACATAGGTGAAGAAGTTGTTAAAAGGGTTTTGCGCGGAAAAATAGAAGACACCTATGACTATGATGTAACGTACGGTGACGGCACTAAGGTTGATGTTAAAACGAAGGAGAGGACGGTACCTCCAAGAGAAAATTATAACTGCACCGTAGCAGACTTTAACACCAAGCAAGAGTGTGACGAGTATGCTTTCGTGAGCGTATTAAACGATCACTCTACCGCATGGTACTTGGGTAAAATAAGTAAGAAGGATTTTTATAAAGAGGCAAAATTCTACAAAGAAGGAGACCTAGATCCAGACTCACCACCAAATGCAGGTTTTTACTTTAGAGCAGACTGCTATAACATACCAATCTCAAAGCTGAATTCGGACGAGACCTTAGACAGATTGCCGACGGGCGTTTATGAAGGAGGGCACTATTGAACACTCCGAACATATGCATGCTGTCTTTTGCGACCCCAGATATCTCTTCTTACGCCGAGAAGATTTTTAAGAACAATAGGCTATACGCAGAGAAATACGGATATGATTGGGAGGAGCATTGGGAAGTCTTGGATGAGTCTAGACCCCCAGCATGGAATAAAATTTTATATATATTGAAGGCTCTTGAAAAAGGGTACGATTGGATTTTTTGGATAGATGCTGACGCCGTAGTCATGAATGATTCAATCTCGCTAACTAACTTTATCGATGATAGATATGACTTTATCTTATGTAAAGACGCGTTCTGTTGGAATACAGGAGCTTGGTTTATTAAAAACTCGACTGAAGCAAAAGAAATGCTAGAATATACATATGCAAAAGAAGAGTTTACTGACTCCTCCTCATTTGCATGGGAGCAGGGAGCCTTTATTAACTCCTGCTTTGAGAAGGGCTCAAGAATTAAAGTACTTAAGCAAAGAGATTTCAACTCTGTCGCAAAAGAAACTAGGCAATTTTTCCCAGAGGGGCATACTTTTGAGGTTGGAGTTTTTAAATTTGTTTTAAACTTAGAAGCGTTTGATAATGGAGTTTATGAAGAGGGAGATTTTTTAATACACTTCGCTTCAATTAATCACGAAGGTCGCGATACTTTACTAAAAATATACAAACCAGACTTATACTAATACCATGGATGAAGATTTTTTAAGATTCGATAAAGAAAAAGAGTACGTTTTTATAGACTGCGAAACGTTCAACCTTTGCCTCAACTCTTGTCATAACCTACCTTGGCAGATAGCAATGATTAAAGCCAAGGGGGATAAAAAGATCGCTGAAAAAAATTACTACATCAAGTGGGACACAAAGCTAGAGATTAGCCCAGAAGCAGCAAGGATAACGAGATTCAGCCCTAAGACTCTAGAAAAAAAAGGCGTAGCTCCGGAAGAAATTTTTCCAACCATAGAAGATTGGCTGGATAACGCTGACTACGTGGTGGGCCATAACATTCTTGGCTTTGATCTCTACTTAATAAAGGACTACTACAACTACATGGGCAAATCTTACAGACATTTGGTTAACAAAATTATCGATACAAATTGCATAGCAAAAGGGGTAAAATATGGTATGCATTATAAAAACACCGAAGACCTAACGCAGTACCAATATAAAATGTACCACGAAAGAAGAAAAGGAATCAGGACAAACCTTGCGGCACTAGGCAGGGAGTTCGAAGTTAATCATAACCCCGACAAGCTTCACGATGCCTTGGTTGATCTGGAGTTAAATCTTAAAGTATGGAACAAGTTAAAATGGCAGATAGAATTATGAGTGCATTTTCGTCACAGTTTAAAGAGCTAGACATACCCCTCCATGGGGTACGCCTTCCTTCTTTCGAGATCGATATCAAATATAAAAGAGCTCTTGGGGTAAGTGAGGACATCAGTAACGAAGATTTTTTAGAAGCGTTATGCGAAGCCGGTAGAGAAAAAATGTGGAGTAACGTTCGTAAAGAACATAAAGGAGAGTACGCAAGAAGATTAGAGCACGAACTTAAAACCATTAAAAACCTTGGCTTTATAGATTATCTTCTTCTTGTTTGGGATGTAGTTAATTTTTGCAAAGAGAATGATATACCCACGGGGCTTGGCCGCGGTAGCGCGGCGGGTAGTTTAGTCTTATACTTTATAGGTGTGACTAAAGTAGACCCATTGGAGCATGGGTTATTCTTTGAAAGATTTATATCTAAAATTAGAACTAAAAAAAGCGTGGTAGATGGAATAACCTATTTAGATGGCTCACTAATGATGGATGTTGATTTGGACATTTGCTATTACAATCGCCAAAGAGTAATAGAATACTTAGAAACAAAATTCATTGGCAAGACCTCAAAAATTATCACACTAAATACCCTCAGTGGAAAACTCTGCATTAAAGAGTGCGGTAAGGTCGCGGGAAGTAAAAGCGAACAAGAAATGAACAAGGTGTCCTCCCTCATACCAAAAGTATTTGGACAAATTAAAGACCTTAAAGAAGCGTATGCGGAGCAAGAAGAGTTTAAAGCTTGGTGCGACGAAAACGAAGAGTGCTACAACATAGCGCTAAAACTGAAGGGACTTATAAAAAACAAAGGTGTCCACCCATCTGCAATCTCGCTTTCGTTTGAAAAACTTAATGACAGTTGCCCAACAGAGCTAACTTCCGACAAGAAAAGCCATGTCGCTTCGTATGACATGAACTGGATTTCAATTTTTAATGTCAAACTTGACATACTTGGTCTTCGAGCAGTGTCGGTTGTTGATGATGTATGTAAAAGCGTTGGCATCAACCTAGCCGACGTAGACCTCAAAGACCAACTTATATACGACAACCTACAGCATCTCAGAACTCCTCATGGCCTGTTTCAGATTGAAGCGGAGACTAATTTTCGTGTCTGCCAAAAGGTTAAGCCTAAAAACCTAGAAGAACTAAGCGCAGTGTTGGCCTTAGCTCGTCCCGGTGCACTCAATTTCGTTGATCAATACGCTGCTTACGTAGAAGATGGAACTTACGATCCAATTCACCCGTTCTTTGACGACATCTTAACATCGACAGGAGGCGTAGCCCTATACCAAGAGCAGCTAATGAAAATGGCTAACAAAATCGGCTTTACGCTTGACGAAGCAGAGATATTAAGACGAATCGTTGGCAAGAAAAAAGTAAAAGAGGTTCGCAAGTGGAAAAGAAAAATCAAAAACAAGATTAAAGAAAACAATCTTGAGCCAGAAATTGGCGACATCTTATGGAGCGTTCTGGAAGACTCTGCAAATTATTCTTTTAATAAATCTCACTCTATTTCATACGCGGCCTTAGCAGCTACAACTATTTATCTTAAGTTTAAATATCCACAGCAATTCTTTTTGAGCCTACTTAAAATGACCCGCCATGAACCAGATCCAATTAGTGAAATCTCTAAGATACAAAGAGAGATGTATTACTTTGGCATAAAACTTTTACCGCCTCATATTATAAAATCCGACATGGACTTTAAAGTAGAGCAAGATGATATTAGATTCGGTCTTCTTTCAATCAAGGGTATTTCGGACAGATCAATTGAAAAACTAGGAAACTTTAAAAATCATTACTCTAATAAATTTGAAGTGTTCGAAGGAGCAAAGGAATCAGGTCTAACTATCGGGATTTTATCCGCATTGATCCAAGCTGGCACCTTTGAGGGCTTTACAATGTCTCGCAGCAAGATTGTTTACGAAGCTCAACTTTGGAATATCTTAACTAAGAAAGAGAAGAAGTCTGCAATGATGCTGGCTGAGTCCAATAATTACGATTTAGTTGAAATTGTTAAACAAATATCTAAAAGAAAAGACGAGAAAGGAAAGCCCCTCATCAAGGATACTCGCCTTAACACAATTAAAACAAGGTCTGAACCATACAAGCAAATTTATTTTAAAAATAAATATTCAGAAACATTTGCAAACTGGTATTACGAAAAACACCTACTTGGGTATACTTATAATAAGAATTTAAGGGATATTTTCTCAGACAAAAAAGCCGACCTACTTTCCCTAAGAGACGTCGAAGACTCCGAGGTGGACGACAGGGTGTCCTTCATAGGTACGGTAGAAACAAAGCCCTACATGGGCACTTCTCGTAACGGAAATGACTATCTGAGGATGTTTGTAGAAGATGAGACAGGAAGCTCAAAGGTTATGATATTCTCCCGCAAACTTGAAGAATGCGTAACTCAGAATAATGGCGCACCCCCAGAAGAAAGTAACATTGTTATCGTAAATGGGGTAAAAAAGGACGAAGTTGTATTTGCTGACAGAATAGCGGTCCAAACCAACAGAATTTATACAAAACTATCAGAATTAAAAAACAGTTGACAAAACTAAAAAACCCCTTATACTAGTACTATGATACATTTTTACAAGCCAACTCCGAAAGTGACAGGTACTGCCTGTTCTTTTTATCTCAACAAGAGAGACAACGCCTTTTTCTCCACCTTAATTAAGCAAGACGGATGGAATAGCGAAAGAAGGATTGGTTCGTTTAAAAAGAATAAAGATAACCCAAGCAAGAGGGTTAACATAAAGTTTAGCGCCCTAGAAGTAGCCTCAATTATAGACTCAATTAAGCGTAATCAAAAATTTACTGGTTATCACGGGAGCAATCAGATCGTTAGGTTTACTTTTGGCCCCTATGTTAGAAAGGGAGAACAAGAGCAAAGAGGTTTCTCTTTTAGTGTTACTAAAGAGAACAAAGAAGACTCTACCGACAAGGCCAGCTTCTTGATTGGTTTTAATTTTGGCGAAGCGGAGTTACTCCAGCAGCATCTTTCTCACCTTCTTTCTGATAGTTTTAAAATTACAGACGAACTAATAGAGAAATCTTTCAAACAGAACGTTACTCATAGCGCGCCTGACCGCAGTCCAGTCGAGGCAAGCGAGTTGAGTGATGAAGAAGATGACCTCTGGTAGAAAAAAAATATTATTCCAAACTGACTTTAGTTTGGCCAAGACAGGCTTTGGCAGGACCGCCAAGGCCATTTTGGTTTATTTATACAAATTAAATAAATATGATATAGTTCATCTTTCTTGCGGAGAGAAACAAGGCTCCCCCTCGTTACAAAAAACTCCATGGAAGTCAATAGGATGCATACCTCTAGATATAGAGGCGAGAAAAAAGCTCTCAAAAGACGAGCTAGAATCGAAAAAAGCTTACTACGGAATACATAGCTTAGACCAAGTTGTTTACCAAGAAAAACCAGATATATACATTGGGATACAAGATATATGGGGGTTAACACACGCCATAGAAAAACCTTGGTTCAAAGAAATTACGTCAGTTATCTGGACTACTTTAGACTCCGTACCCGCTTTGCCCTTAACTATAGATGCAGCAGAAAAAAGTAGTAATTTTTGGATATGGTCTGACTTTGCCACCAAAGAGCTGCATAGACTGGGACAAACCCATACAAAAACTGTCCACGGACCCATAGAAGATAGTTTTTTTTACAAATTGCCCAACGAAGAAAGCCTTAAATTAAGGGAAGAAAATGAAATAGATAAAAATTGTTTTGTAATTGGTTTTGTTTTTAGAAATCAATTAAGAAAATCCGTACCAAACTTACTACAAGGATTCTCTAAATGGAAAAAACAACATCCATCGAATAGCAAGTTGTTACTACACACTGGCTGGTCAGAGGGGTGGGATATAAACAAACATATAGTTGAAAACAATTTAAGTAATGAAGATATTTTAACTACATATTGTTGCATGAATTGTAATAATTATACTATTCAAAGTTTTACTGAAGAAGGAATTCAATGCAAATATTGTGGTGCACCTGAGTCGTGTTATACCCCAATGCCCGAGAACGGAGTGTCTGAAGAACAGCTTAATGAAATATATAACTTAATGGACACCTATTGCCATCCGTTTACTTCCGGTGGTCAAGAAATACCAATCCAAGAAGCTAAGTTAACAGAGCTAATAACTCTAGTAACTAACTATAGCTGCGGGGAAGAGATGTGTCTACCTGAGGCACACTCCATACCTCTCGAGTGGACGGAATACAGAGAGCATAAATCAGAATACAAAAAAGCATCAACTTCCCCAGACTCAATAGCGGAAGCCATACACGAAGTATATACAATGGGTAAGGCAAAAAAAGAAAAGCTTGGCAAAAAAGCCAGACAATGGGTGTTAGATAATTACTCATCAGAAAGTGTTTGCAAAATTGTAGAAAAATTTATTGATGACGCCCCAAAAACTAAATACAAATACCCCTCCAAGGCTGATGCGGGCGCGGAGAACCCCCTGTCTGAAGGAGACAAGAATAAAAAAATCCTTTTCGTCATGCCGGGAAAAGAAAGAGATCTCTTTTTGTCTACAAGCCTGTTTAAATCAATGCAAGACCTATACCCAGATCATGACTTGTACGTCGCGACAAACAAAAGATTTTTCCCCATCCTAGAAGGCAATCCCTACGTACATAAAGCTATAGAATACCTTCCTCAAATGGATGACTTGTTCTGGCTAGAAGGCAAAGGGCTTCACGAAGGATTTTTTAAAATAGCATTTATACCTTATATAAATACCCAAAAAATTATTACCTTTACCCATAACGGGGAAGACAAAATTGCCTACGACTTAAAACATTAATGCACTTCCTAGAAACATACGCATTAAATTGTGGTCTCAAAATAGACAAGCCATATATTTTTCAAAAATATTATCCTGCTCCCGCAGAGAAGTATATTACCTTTAGTTATAGTAGTTATGAATATTATCAAGATGTAATAGATATAATTCACCCAAGCCTAGAGAGTCGCGGTATTGAAATAATTTATATAAAAAATAAAAACGAAGAAAAATTTGATCTTTGTCATGAAATTGTAGACATAGACTACAATCAGTGCGCACACCTTATAGAGAATAGCTTGCTGCACTTTGGCGAGCCAACTATATCCAGCGACTTAGCTTCTCACTACAATATTAAAACAGTAACTATATACTCAAATGCATTCCCACAAAATGTTCGCCCATACTGGAACCAAGAAAATGACTTCGAAGTTAAGGCTGATGCCCCTCCAGCGTTTGACATTAAAGAAAACTACCCAATAGTTAACTCAATAAAGCCAGAGGAAATAGCAAAAAATATACTTACTGCGCTAGACATAGGGTACGATTATAAATACGAAACAATTTACCTTGGCGAATTCTATTACAGTAATGATATTGCCATGGAGATCGTACCAGACGACAAACCTCCCGTAAAGATGGAGAACAATAATTGCTCCATAAGGATGGACCTGAACTTTAATGAAGAATACCTCTACAACCTTTTGAAGATTAAAGCCCACCAAATATGGACAAACAAGCCAATTAACAAAGAAATACTTAAAGCCCTTAAGGATCAAATACAGCAGGTGTTTTACATCATAACAGAAGAAGGCGACCCCAACTTCATAAAGACTCTGAACGAGCTTTCAATAAAATATAAACTTGTTTCTTTTTTAGAGGAAGAAGAACTGAACTCTCAAAAACTTAACTACATTGACTTTGATCCGATAATTGACCTAAGATCTAATGCCGTAAAAGAATCAGAGGTCTTTAAAAATTTTAAAATAAATAGTTTATTTTATTCGTCATGCAAAGTAATCTATGACAATGGACTTTTCTACCCGACTGAATACGCTAGAGACAACATGATGGCTATAGATAAGCCCTTTAAGACATGCAAACTTGAAGAAAGTGACGTTCTTTTCAAGGATTTGCCATTCCTCAAAGTACTTCACAAATTAGATTGACAAAATTAAAAAACCCAGTATACTTAGAGTATGAAGCTAAAGGAAATTAAGAGAGACAAAAACGGATTAATTTCAGGAGGTTCCGTTGATTATATATTTAACGAAGACGGCTTCATTGATTGGCGTAAGATGATAAAGGTAGAACACCTTGTTCCAAACCTCCAAAAAACCAGTGAAAGAGACGTTACGAAACTAAAAGATACAGAACTCATCATCCTAATCGCAGGGATCAAAGAATTAGCTCAAGTTAGAGGGTATACAGACGTGCGTTACGACGTAACCTCGCCCTCTAAAGATTACGTTATTGCCTCGTGTAGCATAAAATTCACTCCCAATTACGAGACAGAGGGTAGAGAGGTTACATTCTCCGCTATTGGTGACGCAGGGCCTCACAACACACACGGTTTTGGTCAAGCCTTCCTTGGACCTATGGCAGAGAACAGGGCGTTCGTTCGTTGCGTTCGTAACTTCCTAAAGATTAACATTGTTGCTAACGATGAACTGGAAAAAATGACCTTTGTAAAACCTTTCTCACCTCAAGCAGCCTCTTCTCCCGTTGAAGAGATAGACACTCAACCCTCACCAGTTGCTTTACTCAAGAGAGTAATGTCAGAAAAGAAAGTTACTTGGGCTAAGGTGAAAAAGAGACTTGAAGACGAAGAATATGAAAAGGCAGACTCTATCTCCTGCGTAGAGCAAATACCAAAGGCTAAAATTTTTGAACTAATTGAAAGATTGAAGAAGATTAAAACTTAGTCGAAGTTACCTTCTCTTTGTTTTATATCGTTGATTATATTATTTTTAATTTTTATTGAGACTAGTTTACCGAGCCTTCCTACTTTTTTTTCGTGACTGTTCCTTGCTTCTGCGTATAGCTTATCGTATTCGTTGATGCTTTTGTCAACGATTTCCAGTACCCTTAGCACAGATATATAAGGAGTGTTCATGCAAACAGCTTTTTCTTGTTGGTTCACTGGTATAAATTACACAATTTTTATTACTTGATTTCATATTTTATGCGCCTATCCCAGATAAAACCTTCTTCATACAGGTAATTTATTATATTCATGGCCTCTTCTTCCGTCGAATCTTTTTTTAAGATAATCAAAGAGTCTTCCATCCAAGCGCCGCTTTCGTCAGTGTTCAGTACCACTGATATATTGTTAACGACTAAATCTTGTTGTTTCATTACGTTGTTGGGTTATTGCAATCGTACCCACAGCAGGAGCTTATCATTACATCAGGGCTGCCGTTTTCAGTTGCTGATACGTCGTCGAAGGGTTGAGAGAATTCAACCGCAAGATATGTTGTGCAATTGGGTTTAGCTAAGTCTACCGCTACGCCAAATTCATTTCCAACAATCGGATACGTCCAAGCGCCGTTGCAGCAACCGGCTATAATTATGCTTGCCCCAACAGCCAGCCCGTTTGCGTGGTCATATCCCGCCGTAGGGCAAACTGTTCCGTAAAATTTCTCTGTCGTGCACCCGCAATTCTCGCAGCCTCCGCCGCCTGATGTTGTTGTCGTGGTTATGCAGTCGGTTTCACAACATTCACACGTAGTTGAACCATCGGCGTGCACCGTATAAATCGGAAATGCCCAACCTACTTCTGGCGTGCATGTAGTCGTGGTTGTGGTAGTCGTGGTTGACGTCGTGGTCGTCGTCGTTGTTGTCGTCGATGTAGTTGTTGACGTAGTTGTCGATGTAGTCGTTGACGTAGTTGTCGATGTAGTCGTTGACGTAGTTGTCGATGTTGTCGTTGACGTAGTGGTCGATGTTGTCGTTGATGTAGTCGTCGATGTTGTCGTTGACGTAGTTGTCGATGTTGTCGTTGATGTAGTCGTCGATGTTGTCGTTGATGTAGTGGTCGACGTAGTGGTTGATGTCGTCGTTGTTGTCTCCCCACCGCCACCGTTACACCCGCTTTCACCAGTATAACTACAGCAATCTGAGCAACTCATCATTCCATACATGCTCAGTTCATTGCTCGAACTTCCACTTCCCTCGGAAATAATTTCTACACAGAACTCGTTACTATTACTATCGTAATAAGTTATATACGGGTCAGAAGACCACATTCCCGCTATAGTATCATAAGCGTCCTGAACGTAAACTGTGCCAGAACCATCACATCTAGAACATGTATAAATCGTGGCCATATCTTATGTTCTAATCCAGTATTAGGAATTTCTTAGGAGTCATTACTCCGTCTATACATACGCTTATAGTCTCTTCTGTATATCCATGCCAAGTTAATGTACCTCCATTGTTAAGAAGAATTTCATCGTCATCGCCGCCTCCGGGGCATGGGAGCAGGGTTCCAAGTCCGTCACCACCACAAGCATCACTCTGTCCACAGAAATAAAAGGACTGAGCTGATAGGGCGCCCCCCACATTTAAGTTCGCGACCTCAACACAGTCAGTAAATTCAGTGGGGCAAGTAAAAATGGACCCAGCATTAACGGTTAAGATGTCAGCGCCGCAGTCATTGCCAATTGTAACGTCGTCAGTGAATGTAGCAGGGCAATTAAACGTTGAAGTAGCGCCAACTGTCAAAGTATCATTCGCGCAGCTATCACCGATAACAACACTTTCGTGGAATGTTGTGTCGCAGAAGAAGTTGCTATCATGATACGAATTAAACGTGAAATTTGGATCACACGCGGTAGCTAAGGTTCCAATATCTACATTACAATGGAATATGGATTCAACCCAAGAATTAAGTTGTTCAGCGCCCGCGCAATTTCCGCTTCCAATTGTAACACTGCATTCAAGCGCGGTATCACCCCCGACGGTTAAAGCGGTGGTGCCGCATGACCCCTGTATTACCACCGGACAGTCAAAGGTTGAGTCTGATGTGACCAGTAAAGTAGTTCCGCAAGCGCCGTCTCCCATCTCTACATTGCACATAAAGGTTGCATCCCCCAGAACGTGTAACGCATTTGTTCCACAATCGCCTTCAATAGTCACCGGGCATTTAAATGTTGAGTCACCCTCAACTGTTAACGCATTTGTTCCACAATCGCCTTCAATAGTTACCGGGCATTTAAATGTTGAAGTAGACTCTACGGTTAAGGAGTGACCACAATCAGTTCCAACTATGACATTTTCGTACGCATTAAAGTCAGCGCATATACTTGCTTCCTTATGGAACCAAGATTTCGCCTCGACATAAAGACTGGGATCTCCGCCAGCAGTAAGACTTCCTCCACCTATGTTTACGTCTGCGTCAAGCACGGCGGGATAGGTGCAGTGGAATAATTTAACTTGATCTTTATCTGCGGTTAAATCTGTTGCTCGGTCCCATATTTTACACTTGCCGCTGTCCGTTTGAGTTAGTGTTCCTGCGTTCCCAGCTCCTCCAGCTACGATTGCTGTAGTCACATTTGCGCCAATGTAAACATTACAGCTAAATTCTGCGGATGAATCAACGCTTAACGGATTTAAATGACTACCGTCGTTGTCAAAACAACAGTCGGTGCAACACTCCCAAGTGCCGCCGTTGGTTGTACAATCCCCTTCTGTGGCCCCTGTCCCACCAACGCACTCGCAGGCATCCCCCGTTTGCGCGATGTTTACGGCGTGGGAGAAGTTTGTGGTGTGATAGAAATTTGATTCGCAGAAAAACCTTGCCTCATGATAGACTTCTAACAGTCCTGAGCATTCTGGCGTACCTCCGGGAGCATTTCCAATGTAAGTATTACATAAGAATTGAGTCTGAGAATTTACTAAGGTAAAGTCGGCGCAGCTTCGCCCCAGAAGCATAGCTCCACCACCTATGAACCCTGCGATACCGCCAACGCCCGGAATACCGGGGAAGACCATTGGCCCGATGGGCGGGAGAGCGAATCCCGGGGCGGGCTGAGGGCCCATGCCACCGCCAATGGGGAAAGGAACAAATACGTTGAAAACTGTAGCTGTATTGAAAGTAACAATGCCAGCATTGAAATTTGTATTACAATTGAAATTTACTTGCTGATGAAAATCCGTAGTGCTAGCGCATGGGCCGGCGGGAGAAAGGAATTCATTGTTACCGTAGTGCGACTCATTATTTCCGTGATACGTCACCCCGCCCGCTAGAGTAGATTTATTCGTGCCGAAGCCGAGGTAAATCGCGCCTGAGGTTGAAATGAAATCCCCACCAAGATGATAAAAATTTCTGGAATTAGTCGTATCACCCACTTGAGCATCGCAGTGAACCCAAACCGGGCAGTAGAAATTGATCGCAGCACTACATCCAGACCCAACAGTTTCACCGCAGCTCAACCCCACTCCTTGATAGCCTTGGTAACCTGATCCTTGGTAACCTTGATAGCCTTGATAACCTTGGTAACCTCGATAACCTTGGTAGCCTTGATAACCTTGATACCCTTGGTAACCTTGATAACCTTGGTAGCCTTGATACCCTTGATAACCTTGATACCCTTGATACCCTTGGTATCCTTGATACCCTTGGTAACCCTGATATCCTTGGTACCCCTGATATCCTTGGTAACCTTGATAACCCTGATATCCTTGGTAACCTTGATAACCTTGGTATCCCTGATACCCCTGATATCCTT
>NZER01000116.1 GCA_002690445.1 Candidatus Pacearchaeota archaeon | reverse complement strand
TTAATAGCGGATCGTCTGCGTCAAAAAAATCCCTACAGAACGAATCTCTTTTAAAATAATTTGGTATAATGAGTTCTTTGACTTCTGTTACTACAATATTTCTAAGATAAATTATGTCACCTGCCCCGGCCGCGAACTCTGTACCGTTACCAGCAGCACCGTCCTTTTGCATATAAAAACTTATATAATCTCTCTGAGCCGTCCACTCTACCGAAAAAGATTGCCAAGTACCTTTTGTTCCGCCAACGAAGTCTCCGAGAAGATAATCCACTCCATCGTAAAAACGAATATGATCTACGTTGGGTGCACTAGCCTTTATATATCCTTCGCCAGTAAGTTTATATTTTTTACCCACAGTAGTAAATCCATCTTCTCTCTTCGCATAATGAACTCCCACAGCGGTTCCCAGCGGCTGCAGTAGTAATTTCCCGTCATGGGTTATGTATAGATCTCCAAGTGACTTTTCAATCCACCCATCAACATCAGCACTAAAATCTGAAGTATAAATATCATCAACAGTATCCGTTACCTCTCCCTTTTTTAAATCCAAATAAGGAATATTAATTCCGCTACCGGAAGAATACGCCACAATGTTCTGTGCGGAAAAAGAGGTCCTCACCGTAGATATGCCTCCCACAGCTGCCTGTGTATCATAAGAATTTAAATGACAGTTTTGGAAGACGACTACAGAATAGTCTCTTGAATAAGGGTCTACTACATCAGATTGCTGGAATCCGCTTCCGCTGAGCAGTATGGCTGGGTATTCATCCTCTGGGTCATTCCGATGTAACTCTTTCGTGTCGTTATTAATAACAAGGTATAAATTTCTCCCCTCGACCTTGTCTAAACCGATGTCTTCTAAAAGACTCTTTCCTATCTCCGCATTTGATGTTTGTTCGTTATCCGTATTTAGCCCCATTCTCAGTTCATTATTCACTCCGTATGAATAATAACTCATATTGATGGTAATTTCTGGGGGGTCAAAATGGGAATCTATAACGTGATGTGTTTTTCCCAATACGCTATCCTTGCGGGGCTCTGATGTTATATCATAATCAACGTTTTGAACTCTCTCTAGTCTTTGGAGAACGTGATACCCTTCTGCTCCGGTAATCGCCAAATCAGTTTCATCAGACGGAGAGCCTATGAAGACTTCTTGTAGGTTATGTATAATTCTATTGTGCGGCACGTTATGCCCCCTTGCTGATATATAGTATGCTTGCTAGGTAGTCGTCCACTTGATGAGCGTATGAAATTTCTTGAATTTCTTTTACCCTGTCTGGATTGGTGTCTACAGGGTTTTTTATGTAGCTCTTTATTTTTGGTAACTTAACCCAATCCTCGACATTCTCATTAGCTACTATGAGTTTCGTGATCTCGAAGGCTATTACCTTTTGTTCTTCGGAGAGTTCTTCGATCTTATGTTTTCTTTTAAGGTGCGATTCAATTTTTTTATTTAACTTGTCGGCTTTAATGAAGTTATCCTTTACTCCAGACAGAGAATATTGTTCGCTTGCTCCGACCGGGCTAACTTTCTTTGTCGTCTGCGGCGACTTGGTGCCCGACGGCCTTCCTGCGGGACCATTGGATTTATTATTCGGTGCAGGTGCGGCTCCCGCTGGCTTTTTTGCAGCTTCTTTAGCTTTTTCTTGGTTAATCTTTTCTTGAGATTTAATATTCTTATCAGTGATCTCATTTTGCAGTTCGCCCGTTTTGTCAGCAAGTACCTTCTGGGTTTCTGGTCCCCCTGTAACTGGCTCGTAGAGGCCACTGTCTCTCATCTTTTTGTACTCTTCTTGAGATAACTTAGACTCTTCTGGGGAAGGTAGCTTGCCAGTTTCAAGCGCCTCCATACCTTCATCAGCAGTCAATATGCCCACCTCCACTAACCTAGCGTAAATTCTAGCCATAATATCATCATTCTTTATCGACAGTTTATGAAAATATGCAGTAGGATAGTTTTTAAACCCTAAAGACTTAGCTATTCTCTTAATTTCTGGAAGTAAGAACTGAGTTAAGAAGGTTTCCCTACCCTGTCTCAGTCTCGCCATAAATAATTCTATTTTAATACTTTGATTGGCAAACTTTTCTCCAGTTCCCCCTGTGATTATAGACAGCAGCCCGTTTTCAATGTCTCTATTTACTACATCATATTTTCTAGGGTCTAATATGCTCGCTACGTTTGGAATGACGAACTCGGCCTTTGTCGTATAATCTGCGATGAGCACCCTACCTACAGATTCGTTAGTAAACAGAGTTTGCATGGCTTCTAAATTCTTTTGGTTAATACCCCCCTTTTCCGGCTCCGCACCCATGGTAACCAGAAGGACCGTTTGCTGCATGGTCCTTGCTATGGACATATCCATCTTTTTCATTTCCGCTTTCCAGTTTATATCGTCCAAAACTGGGTATCCCATTGGTACAGCGAATGGCTCGTAGTCCATCTTCTTATAAAAAATTGCATTTATCCTAGCCACATCTAGAGGCATCAATATATGAGTGGCTCGATTTTTAATTCTCTTCCTCAGTTCGGCCGGTAGGGACATTAATACCTCTTCGTCTTCTTTAGTCCTCGGATTCCTTAGTCTTTCTAATTCATATCCAGAAAGCTGCTTGAAATAAGTATTCGCCACAAATGATATATTACCTCCCACATGAACATCTGCAGGATTCAGGATACAATACCTTACCGGGATAATGTAATCTTGTTTTATGCCTGACACGCCGAAGGTCTGTGTCATTTTATTAAGATCCTTCTTTCTGATTTTTGCGTCGAATCTATAAAGGAAAACATTTCCGCTTCTATAGTATTCTCTAAAAAATCTATCCTGAAGATCCCAGATATTGACTTTATCGAACAAGGCGTTGAAAAAGTCCCTAGACTTCTTGCTGCCGCCCCTTAAGTAAATCTTACTTAAGGAGAATTCCGTCATTAGGTCGATTGTGTTTCTAAAAACGGGAAAATTATAATACGCCTTCTGACACAGCATTACGGTATCCCTTACGTCGATGCTCGATGTCTTATCTCCATAATTAGAATTAGAGTAATGGAATGGAATCATTCCTTTATCTATATTTTCGAACCTATCGGTCCTTTCGATTGTCGCAGATTTGTTTCTTCTAGTTCTGGTTGACTGAGCGGGAGAAGACGCATTTACCGTCATCAAGGGGGTGCCTGATGCAGCTATTTCTTTTTTGACCTGTTTTGGCCTTGTTTGGGCTTTTTTCATCTTTTTTTTATTTACACTAAATTATAGCATCCTCGGAACAAAAGTTCCAACCTCTTCTTTGGGAGCATTCATCATATCATAGTAACACTTTATCGCCCAATTTCCAAGCATAAGCGTGGTATAGTTATCTCTTCTGGCCCTATTGATCGATTCACTTTTCTTTAAATGGAGCGGTAAATCGAATGTCTGGGTTCCTTTTGCTGTGCTTTTCACCTCTATTAGCGCGCACTGTTTTTTGGTTTGATGGATTAAGGCGTCCTGAGTTTCTATGAAGTCTAGCAGGGTATCTTCGTTCACCTCGCTAAGCTTTACCCTTTTGCCAGAATATTTATTAAAGGCCGCTTCGTTAGCGGAGGCTCTAGAAGCGAACCATAGTCTTTTGTGATCTATATTTGCCTGTAGATGTTCATTTCCCTTTCTAATAAAGTCGCTAGAAAATACTTGTTTAAAAACCATCTTTTGGTCTTGTTTGTTATACTGTCTCCTTGCTTTTTTAATTTCTAGTTCATAGTCCAAGCCATCTTTGTCACTACTAAAGTCAAAGAACTTTAATTCTATTTTATCTTTTACAAATTCTTTGTTTTCGTTGCAACTATCTATAAACTGGTAACCAGCATTATCAATGATAATCATCTCCACTTCGAAATTTGTCATAATATGATGCATATACTTTATGTGATCCTTAAGGTTTCCGCCGGCGACAGCATAGTTATGGACCAAGGTCCCTTGCTGAGTTTCTTCGTCTAGCTCCAGCACGGCAATTGCAAAAAAGTCAGAACTTGGGCTGTTAGAAAAACTCGGGTCAATTGCCACGATATACTTCTGCCCCTTATCCCCGACTATTTTGGTTGTGGGACTCTCCCCATCCGGTATTGTACATTCGTGCATTTTTTTTGCGCTGAAATAACTATCGCTACCGTCGGTGAATCTAGCGCAGTACTCTCTTAAAAATGAAGAATGACTCTGTCCTCCCTCTTGAGCTTCCTGAATAATAGTTTGATCTATCATATGTTCAGGTAAGGACTCGTACCCCATCTGAGACACAAAATAAGTCGCGCTACCTTTCTGCTCTCCGTATATATTTGACACCCATTCTTGGTACTGCCTATACAGATTTTCAAATGTATAACTCGCTGAAGAAAGGGCTATCATTTTGGAGTCATTTTCGAAGACCATTCTGTCCTCTTCCTTCATGTCTCCTCTTTCTACCAATCTGTCTTCTATCTCTCTAATCTCTATTCTTTCCTTCATGTTTTGAGGGGCGACCAAAAACGGCATAAGCACGGTCTTGATGGTCTCTTCTGGGAGAAGTAGATACTCATCAAGTACCAGTACGTTTGCACGAAAACCACGAATTTTTTCGCCGCTTAACGGAATAGCAGTTATAGAGCCTCCATTAATTAACCATTCGTATTGATCGTTACGTTTCGATTTCGCTCCGAAGGTTTGAGCTAAAAGGTCTGCCCCGGGCGAGTCAACGAGCTTTTCTAAATTGTTAAAAATAAATCTAGCTGTACGGAATGTTGGCCCAGCAATCATTATTTTTGTCCCCGGGTAAAATATGCACTGGAGAAAGCAGAATATACTTGCTATGAACGTCTTACCACAGCCTCGGCCCCAAACGCACATATTAAAATTCCTATTCATAAAGGCCTTTAGGGTGACCTCTTGATAAGGTGCCAGCTTGATTCCAGAAATCAGCTCTGTCGTAAACCCAACGTTGTAGCGCAAGAACTTGGCCAACGAAATCTTAGCCTCCTTGTCGTCTAGATCCCCCTTCAGCCCCAAGAGCTCCTGATTCATATTTGGGATTTCAAATTTGTATTTTTTCGGACAGTACCACATTTATAAAACCTTGTTATCGTAAGCTAACTGTAGGTCTATTTTTTTATAACAACACCCACAAGTAAAAATAAGCTCTACTATTCTAGATGACTCTTTCCTTCCGTTAACAAATAAAAATTGAATATTGGAATACTGTTGTATTAAATTTCTCACTCTGTGGAAGATAAACTCTGGACTTGCTTTAATTTTTTTAGAGATATGAGGGAGGTATTTAAATCCCAGTGCGTTATTCAGATTTTCTTCTACCAGAATAATTAAATTAGAATTTTCTTCCCTCGCTCTTTCTATTTCTTTAATAAACCTGTCGTGCCCCCCGCTCATTGTACTTATGAAGTCTGCCAAGGATTTTCTTTCTATGTGACAGTTGCAGGTATGCTCTGAGTGGCTAAACGCATAGTCCCCATAATCTAATTTTTGCAAAACTGTTTCCCTGTC
Source organism: Candidatus Pacearchaeota archaeon (assembly GCA_002690445.1). The sequence goes on along the minus strand of NZER01000116.1, from coordinate 16,022 downwards.
AAACTTAAGTGGTTTCTGTTCCCTAGTGTCGATTAATATCTTATATTCCTTTTTATCGTACTCCTTGCCGTCTATAACCTTCGTCGGATTTACATATTTATTTTTTAGCCCCAGTGTATCGCAAAGGTCATAATAGTCAGAAAAAATTTCATTAAAATATTGAGTTGGAGGACTTAACAGGCTTCTTAATTCGACCTGAGATGGCGCATACTCTATGCCCTTATCTTCCTTTCTTTTTAATAAAATTGATTCACAGTATTCTCGAGCTTTTTCTATATGTAATTCTTTTAACCATTTTTTCATGTTGGTTTTAGTGTTAAAGTCGTCAGAAAGGTATTGGTCTCTATTTTTGAACTTTATGAATTCGCCCGTAAGTAAATCCTTTTTGGGGTAATGCTTGTGATAGTAGTCTACAAGAAGCATCTTATGTGATCTGAGGTGACGATGCAGATCGACATAATTCTTAAACTTTTCTTCACATTCTTTGCAATTAACCATCGAGTACTTCATCCTTAGATATCCCCATTACCTTTGCCTTCATTTCGTCCATGGTAGACAAATTCTCGATTTCTTTTTTGAGAGTTTTCTTTCTGATCTCAGCTAGCTTTATCATTTTTTGTCGGCTCTCTTCTTCTCTCCACATTTGAACTAAATTAAGAACGCTTGCGTTCTCACTAATTTGTTTTTTGAGCTTGTCGCTTCTTTTTTCTTTTAGGCTTTCTAGTAGTTTTTGTTGTCTGTTGACGCATTGATTGTACTCCTTGTGAGAAGTATCTATGGACTCTACGAGAGACATTGATATTCTCCTGCCTTCTGTGTCATTAGCTGTACCATCCAAGAGCTCCTGAAGCCTCTCTACTCTTCTTTGGATATTATTAGATATAACGACCTCGGTAGAAAGCACGATATACTGATCTACTTCTTCCTGAGATAGGTCCGGCTTGTCAAACGTATACCTGACGAAACTGCTTTCGAATAGCTCTCTATCAGTTTCATTTCTATAGGTGCCTATCTGATGTTGAAATCTAAATGTGTGCAGATAACCGATTAATGCATTCAGTCCATTTTTTTGATTGATTGATAATTTCGCTTTGTTTATTCCTTCGTGGACATAACGGTTCACTTTCAATATCGTTGCGGGCAAGGTCTTCGGGGGCTCGTATTTTTCTATGTCGGGGAGCAGCTCTGTTTGAGCCGCGTGAGCAATGGCAGGATTCAGGCTCTCGACATATTGGACTATAGCTCTAGACTCTTGATTGAGATTGGTGAGCTCCGGTTCTGCGAATAGAATTCTAGCCATCTCTACGGATGACATCATGGAGAAATTGTTTCTTACGAATTCTTTGTGTTCTTCTGTGAGGTCTATTTTCTGCTTGGGCTGATATTCGTGTGATCCGTGCGCCTTAATTTCTCTTGTCGCCAAAAATGCCTTTACAGCCTTTCCTTCCCTACTTCTACCATCTACGTTTTGATTTGGGTAGGCAGCGCGAATTAACTCCAAAAGAGACGGGGGCTTGTTTGGCCGCGAGTTCCATTCGTTTAGAATGTTTTCTTGTTGTTCCTTCGTTAGTGCTATTTCTGACATAATTAGTATATATCTATTTCATCATCTTCTATTAGTTCTCGAGCTCTTTTTACTATTTTCTTTTTAATATTCTTTATCTGCTTGTATCCCGGAGATCTGTTTTTTTCTGACGTTTTATATCCCATTAATTCTGCAGTGTCTACTTCAGACTTCATTTCTATGTACAAATGTTGATATATTTTCCACTCATTTGGTTTTAGTACTTCTTCCATTTTTTTATGTAAGTTTGCGGCAGACCTCTTTATATCAATAGACGCCCCCGTGCTTAAAAAGTAAACCTCTTGAGAGTGATTTTCAAGTGAAACGGGCATTTTTGCGTGCATGCTGTTTTTCTTGTTTTTCTCCCAGTTTCGATAGAGCGGGCACTCACTGGACTGCGCTCCGTAGATGGAGCACTTTGTTTCCTCTAGGCACGCTGCGCATTTAACGCAGGGCTTTACGAAATTCGTATAGTTGTTTCTTATCAGATTCTTTATCTGATTTGCAACTATCGTTCTAATCCAAGGCCTAAGTCTCTTTTTCTGATCATAAAGATGCCACTTTTTAAAGATATGAAATCTTATTATCTGCGCGACGTCGTCATAATCAATCCACGGTAAGGCTTTTAAATTCCACTTACCCCTTTTCTTCGAAATCTCTTCATCAATCTCGTCCAAACAGTCTTCAAACCTTCTTTTTCCTTCTTCCTTTTCTTTCTTAGTAGCCTTTGTCTTAGTATCTTTGGCTTTCTTTTTTTTCACCTAACTTTTCTTTTTTATCGCTGATGCCTCCTTTTGGAAGTCTTCTAGAGATTGCTTAGAAGATGGTAATGGACCGTCTGGTCGACTAATTTCGACTTTACCTAGATTTTGCGAGTCTCTTGTGCCCGCTAATTTATCTATTTTAAGCGTATTTGGACCGTTGACCTCTATGTCTATGTCTAGCCCCTCTAAGTGAGGAATACTATTTTCCGAAGGCTCTTCTTCCTCCAGAGATTCCTCGCTAACTGAGCCACCAAACTTGCCTCCGCATTTCTGACAGAAATTCGGTTTAGCTACAGCAGCATACATATTTGCCGCTCCACAAGTCTGACAATAGATTTTTGGCATTGTTATATTATAACATTATTCCTGTGAATTATGAAATATAATATGTCACAGTGAGTAAAGAAGGAAAAATAAAAGCCAGTAAGCTTATCAATGAAATTTTAGATATCTCTTATCCGCTTTGTAAGCATGAAGATCGTGAAGTTTCTGTAGAGCTTAGTAAAATAAACGACAAAACGTATAAATTATTAAAGCTACTCGAACACAAAGAAGTAGAGTAAGCTATTCGCCGAATGCATAATTAAATTTAGTTATATCTGATTGATAGATTTGTTTAACTATTTCTATTGACTCCGAATTATACAGGCTATAGTAATCTCCCTTCCAGCTAGAGTACATTGAGGTCGGGTCTTCGTCTTTTTTGTAATTTGGGTCTAATTTAGGGACCTCATCTATTTCGATTCCCGCTTTTTCTAGCAATGCTTCCGGCAAGGTCTCGCTTATATCTTCTATCTTAAAAACGTCGTCTAGCAGGCACTTGGATGGATCACTGTGGTCACAGCAAAAATATTCATAACTAGGTAGCCCAGCGCCATCTACAACGCGCTTTAACCACTCATTAAAGCTGAAGTGAAACTGCGTGGTGTGATCATACTCTATGTCGTTTCTATAGTATTGTCTGAAATTTTTGTCGGGCCTATAGAAAAAATAATATGAAACCATTTTTTTCCAAGGATTTCTTACTGTAGAAAATTTATAATATTCATCCCAAGGTCCGACAGCCTTGCCAGAATAGTCTTCGTGATCGAAGTAAGACTTTAGCGCACAAGCGTTTATGTGCAACATGTATAAAGGGTCCGCTGGGTGATTTTCTCCCTTAATGTCGCTATGTGGATCTAGTATGTATCTTATGCTGCTAGAGCCAGACTTTGGGTTAGAAAGAAAAATAACCTTCTTGCTATGACTTATCCTCATCGTGACAATGGCATTTACATTTATCGATATTACACAGGCCAACTTTACAGCACCAGTGCACTATCTTTTTCCATAATGATCCGTGATTAGGGTCCTTCTTCGGAAATTTTCCGATACCCGAATTCCATGTACTACTCATGATTTTTCCTTTTTTTATTTTTTGCAAACGCAATTGCAATCAGCTACTGAGCAACTGTCGGATGAGCAACAGCCTGCTTCGCAGGAACAATCCGAGCATCCGGAATTTCCCCAGTTACAGCCAATCACAAAAAGCGCTGCGCAAATTATGATTAAATTTTTCATTTTTTTACCTTTCTTTTTTTCTTTTTAAAGTCTTGGTGCTCTGGCAACCTTGCCCTTACTTCGTCCACCAATCCCATTTCTACAGCTTCGTCCGCATCAATCCACCAGTCCTTACGGTCCCAGTTTCTGACTATCTTATGTCTAGTTAAGTTAGATCTAGATGTGAAAATGTCAAGTATTCTTCCTTCGATTCTTTTTACTAGTTTCACTTCATCCTCTATTTCATAGGTTTTTCCGATAGCTCCGAATGCGGCCCTGTGAATCATTAGCCATGCTTGATGGCCTATCCACCTAACATCTCCAGCTTGTAGGAGAATCCCAGCCATAGAAGCAGCCATACCCAAAGACCCCGTTGTGACAAAGTGACCCTTGCCCCTAAGGTACTGAATGAAATCAAATAACTCAAATCCATCAATTATACTGCCTCCGGGAGAAGAGAATACAATTTCGATCTTACATTTGGGATCTTTGCGGTGCCACTGAGTGAGTTTATTCATACATGCTTGCACGGAATTAAAGCTTACCTCCTTGGAAAATCTATAAAGATGATTTTCTTCGTCACTTAGAAGCTCTTTTTGTCTAGAAGAATATGCTTTTTCGAATTCTATCTCGGACTTGCCCGCTTCTGCCGCAGTTTTTCTAGTCTCGGACTCTGTCTTTAGGATTTCAGCTTCCTTGCCTCTAAGCTCGGCCTGTTTATTTTCCAGTTCTGCTTTCTTTAGGAGCAGGTCCATTTTGATTTCTTCTTTTGTTCTGGTTTGTTCGCTCATTTTTTATGTTCTCCCAATTTTTTTATTAAGTATTTTACTAACTCAGACCTCACGATATCTTCTTCTGTAAACTTAAAGCCATAAATTCCCATGGCAGCGCTCTCCTCATCGGAGAAGGTCTTGAACATGTGCTCAAACCCTCCTTGGACATTTTCGCTACGCAAGTCGGTTTGCATCGGATCTGCCAGTACAAAGCACCTGCTGCCTTCACCCATCCTTGTCAAAACGGTAACTATTTCTTTTGAAGTGGAGTTCTGTGCTTCGTCTAAAATTATACACTTGTTAGTCCAGTTCATCCCTCTTGCGAAATTAACGGGGAACATCGAGATCCTTTTTTCCTCTTCTAGTTTCTCCGTTTTCGTGGTGAGCAACAATTCGTCCAGTTTATCGAGGAAGGGTAAGTTATAAAATCTTAGTTTATCTCCTGCATCCCCGGGTAAAAATCCCAAGCTTCGATCTGAGCTCTCTACGGCAGACCTAAGATACATTATGTTATCGACCGCCTTCATGTTTAAAAGCTGCAGGCCGCAGTAAGTGGCCAATAATGTTTTGCTTGTTCCCGCGGGTCCATCAACAAAGACGATTTTAGTATTATAGTCTAACGCAATACGAAAAAACTCTTTTTGTTTTTCTGTCCAAGGAAATTGATTGATTTTTATAACCCTTTTTATCGGGTTTTGAACCATGAATCTGCTTTCTTTTTCGTTCAGGTTTTCGGCCAGTTCCTTGTCTCCTCGGATTTTAACCTTACCTGTCGATTTAGTTTTCTTTGCTGGCATTAACTATAATTACACCGCATAACTATTCATGGTCACATTGATCTGCCAGATCTCTAAATTCAGTATCATACATGGACTTGTAGTGTGTAATCGTTTTTACCAAGCCCTTTTCGAATGAATACCTAGGTTTCCACTTTAGTTCCTTTGTAATTTTAGAGTTATTTATAGCATATCTAAAATCGTGCCCTAGCCTATCCTCTACAAATTCTACGCAGTCTTCTGGCTCTACTTTTAGACCCTTACAAATGTCATAGATAATTTGAAGATTAGTCTTTTCGTTATTTGCTCCGACGTTATACGTCTCTCCCAGTGTTCCTTTCGTAAGAATCGCCCATAATGCATGACAATGATCCTCAACGTATATCCAGTCCCTGACATTCCTACCTTCACCGTAAACTGGAATTTTCTTTCTACTTAAGATAGAATTAATTACTACAGGTATAAATTTTTCTTTATGCTGACTTGGCCCGTAGTTATTTGAGCAATTAGACAAGGTGACGGGCAGATCGTACGTATGAAAAAATGCCCTTACCATATGGTCAGAAGCGGCTTTAGACGCCGCATACGGGTTTCTGGGGGCATAGGGGGTATCTTCAGAGAAGCTTCCCTTTTCTCCCAGTTCGCCATAGACCTCATCTGTGGAGATGTGATGATATCTCTCTATCCCATATTCTCTGCAGGCTTCTAGGAGATTAAACGATCCTATGATATTACTATTTACGAATGGCCTCGGGCTACTAATTGAGTTGTCAACGTGGGTCTCTGCTGCAAAGTGCATCACGTGACTTATTTTATATTTTTCGAACACGGCGTTTACATAGCGCTCGTCCTTTAAGTCGACGTTTTCGTGTGAGACTTTATGGTGGTCATCCACGGCATCTTTAATATTTGCATAGTCTCCTGCATATGTGAGTGAGTCGAGAATTACTATGCGTTTTACCGCGCTTCTTTTCTTTATAGCTAGGTTCACGAAGTTCGAGCCAATGAAGCCACAACCACCTGTTATTAAAAGGTTCATCTTATGTAACCTAATACCTCCTCTAAAATTTTAACTGGTAAGTTATTTATGTTTCCGATTCTTCTTAGTAGGTCTACGGGCTGTTGCCCGTCACTTCTAAAGTGCAGAATTTTTGCATCGTCGTTATACCTGTAAGCAGAGACAATATGTTCATGATTTTTCTTAATGCTAAACTCCTTCCCATGATCCTGAAGAGTAAGACAAAGAGACGGAGTTTCTATGTGCGCCCCACGAGTGGTCCATGATCTTTCTATCCATTTTTTTAAGAAATCTCTTCCGCGTTCATTATGCACAACGACCCAAGAGCCTATGTGATCTAAGGTATACCCGTCTTGATTGAGGGGTCTATCGTCGGGGTCAATATGACATACCTGTATATCGCAATCGTCATATATCTCATCATTAAAATTCTCTAGAACACATTTATCTGCGTCCATCATTACGATCGGATAATTTTCCTCATCCTCACATAGTTTTAGCAGTTGTCTGGTCTTTTCTGATACGGCGTTTCTCCAGTCATTATCATGTATTCTTTGAGGTACAGAATAAGTCGTGGTGTCCATAAAATGTATCTTGTCGGATAATTCACATATTTTGGATTTAGTTTCCTTGTTGACTCCCACGTCTGCGATATAGATATTTTTGATATTATCTTCCATTCGCAAAAGCAGGGACTTCAACCAAACCGTCCCGAGTGCATAGTACGCTTCGTTTAAAACGGAATAAATCGTTATCTTGTCTCCTCTGGGCAGTCCTTGAAAATCGTTATCGTTACTCATTTTTTAAAATCCTCTTTTTTCTCCCCTCGCAAATGGGTAATCATGCTCCGTTAGGTAGTTATCTATAACAGATTTATACACGTTGTTCTTCAATTCTTGTGTTAAGTTAAGAAATTCTTGAACTACCTTCGTGTCTAGATATGGATAGCGAGCCTCTAGCCCAAAAGACCCACCAACATATTCTTCTTTAGCTAAATAAGACTCCATAGTGCTTCCATGAAAACTGTTCCAAGGGAATATAGCACTTAGATCTTTGGGGAACAAGCCGCCGAAGTTACTATGTCCAAAATATTTTTTTCCTTTAAATCCATAATCGCTAAACACCTCATCTGCTCCCATTCCTGACAAATACATCTTTATCCCATCCTCTTTCGCACGCTCGCACACCAAGGCTAGCCAATTAGACCCGCTATCCGTAGAAAGGTCTATGTATTCTGAATAAGACTTATGATTGGTATGAGGGCACACAGAATCGATAGTATATAAAAATGGTTCAGTTTGATTACATATAGTGCTGTTGCTTCTCACATAGTTTTCTTGTGTTTTATGCAATCTCTCATAAGCACCGAACTCCGAGTTTTCTATCAGCTTCCATCGGCGTTCCAGCACGTCTTTATTCTCTTTCGGGGCGTTGGCCCATGAGTATTCTTCGTCTATAACAGAGTAAGCCTTGAAGGGGACGTTTTGATTCAATAGCTCTAGGCATATTCCTCCGCTATCGTAGCCACTACTTAGTCCTAGAAATATTTTTTGGCTGGAGTTGGATATTCTTTTCTTCATGGACTCCTTGAATGCTAAATTCCAGTCCTCAAAGCTGTCCTTGTATTGATCAAGATTAAAATCATATATCTGATAACTGCGTTGTTCTTCTAGTGTGCTAATTTTGAAGATTTTTACTGTGTTTGGGGGCATCTTTTTAACGTCTACATGTCCCATTAGGTCTAGAGGAGTTTTGTAGGTGCTGCATCCAAACTTATCATTAGCTACAGAATAAAATATAGGCTTAGTTTTAAATACGTCGCTAGCAATTATAATCTTGTCATTCTTGAAGTCGAACAAAATGACAGCGAACTCTCCATCTAATTTTTTAATAAACTCATCGCCATGCTCTTCATACAAAGGGATCAGGCATTCCCCATCACTTTTGTAGTCCCCAAAAGACTTGAAGTTATAAATCTCTCCGTTATAGAGGCAAACGGTATCTTCCTTGGTGAAGGGCTGAACGGTAAACTCTCCGGTCATGCTAAGCAAGTTGTGCAAAAAGGTATAGCCATTAGCCTTAATTACGTTGGTGTGATCTGGTCCCCTTAACTTTAAATAAAAGTTGACCTTGTCGTAGTTATCTTTTTCGAGATTTGAACAATATATACTGCACATATTAATATTTTTTTATAAGTTCTGGTTCTTCTACCTTAAGAAAGAATTCATTTCCATCCGGGTGGTGAATGTACCCGGGGAGAATGGAAATATTTATTTTATCTTTTAATTCATGTAAAACGTAAGGAAAAGTAGTTTGATCTCTAGACGAGAACCTACAAGTAAGTTCAAACCACTTAAATCCTAGCTCTTGGGTCGCGGAATTGTTTTTTCTAACGAAACAACTCATTTCGTATAACCCGTTATTCTCGGGGTACTCCTCTGACTGAAGAAAGTTAATTGTATTTTGTATGTAGTCTGTTTGCTCTATTTGAGACTGAGCACATACGACAGCCTCTTGATAGGCACAATTACGGTAAGGGTGATCGAATAAAGCAAGATCATTGTCTCTTAAATATTCCTTGCATATTTTTCGGGGATTCATTTTTAATGATTGACAGGAGTCTATCCAGATATATGCCTCATGCTCTCCGGGAACGAATAAGTGCGGCAGCATTTTATATATTTTATGATTACGTCGATTACCATAAACTTTGTCGAAACTATACTGGGGACCAGTAATCTGTTTCCATCCTTCTGTCGACTCGTGTGCTCGATCAACGAACGCAAAAAAATCTAAATCGAAACTCTTATAGCTCGATTCTTCTTCGGTTAGCGAGCGAAGACCGCCCCTACTTCCAAAAAGCGCTGTCAATACCGCTATTTTCATCTATTTCTTCTCCTCTCCAATTTGTAAGAGCTTCCTCTAGGGCTTGAGTGGTAGTTCGGACCTTGATGCCATGTTTGCCTAATTGTTTTTTTAGTTTGGAGTTATCTAGAATGCAATTAGACCTAGGGGTAGAGGCTGCCTTTTTGTACATTTCTTTTTCATTTTCGAAAAACTTAAATTCTTTTCCTAGATTAAGGATTTTGTTTATTTTGTTTGTTACCTGCTCGGTTGACAGGGGGTTAGAGTTAACGACATTATAGATTCCATAGTCACAATTATTTAACCACAGGTCCAAACAGTAATTCACGAAATCAGAGCGATGAGAAACTGAGTTCTTAAGGTTTAGTAATCTTTCATATTTTATTAGTTTACTTAGATAGTTCCTTTCGCCGCTATGCTCATCGAAGGGAATTCTGAGTCTCCAGATGTAGTATTCCCCACCAACCTCTTTAATCCTTTGCTCTCCCAGAGCTTTAGTTCCGCTATAATAACTACATGGAGGTATATCAAAACAAAAATTGGGCCCATCATCCTCTTGAAATCTTTTGTCATATCCGTTGTAGATACAGCCGGAAGATACATGACCCCAAGGAACCCGTGCCATTTGGCAGGCTTTCGCTATAACCGCAGGTAAAGTAACGTTCCCCCTGAAGGTGTCTTCCTGAAAAACCTCGCAAGCATCTACATTTGGCTTGCCGGTATAACCAGCGCAGTTAATAAGAAAACTAGGCTTAAGCTCTCTAAGCATTTGGTAAAGTAAGGTATAATTATAATAGTCACTCTCACTCCTAGTAAGATTTATGTATTCTATACCTCTCGACGTTAGTTCAGAAGAAAACTGGCTTCCGACATAGCCCGTGCCTCCAATTAGTAGTATCACGCTTTTCTCCTTCTGAACATATTTCTAATTCTTTTCCAGCCTAAACTTTTCTTTCTGGGCTTTTGGTCGTACTTTCCTTCTTTTCTCCGCCTTTCCATTTCTTGTCTCTGCCATTCGAGCTCCTTCTCCCACTCTTCTTTTTCCTCGGGCGTGAGGTGAGGGGGTATAGGGGACTGACAGGAGTTATAGGACTTATCATTATTCTTCATTTTTTATTATTTTTTTGAGATAATCTTTATATTCAGAGTTCGGAGTTTGTCTGGTAATTTTTCTTAACTCAGTTTTCGTTAGGAATCCATTAATGTATGCCGCCTCTTCGGGACATCCAATTTTGATGCCTTGACGCTTTTCAATGGCCTGAACATACGAAGAGCTATCGTAGAAGCTTCCACATGTACCCGCATCGAGCCACGCTGTCCCTCTGGGGAGTTTACGCACTCTTAGAGACCCTTTCCTTAGGTAGCCCTTGATAACGTCTGTAATCTCAAGCTCGCCCCGTTTAGAGGGCTTTAGGTTCATTGCTATATCCACCACATCATTATCGAAGATATAAAACCCGGGAATAGCGTAGTCGCTTTTGGGTTTTTTTGGCTTTTCTTGTATCGATAAGGCCTTCCCGTTTTCATCAAATTCCACAACGCCATATCTCTCTGGATCATGTACCCTATACCCGAACACGGTTGCTCCGCTTCCAAAGTCTAGAAATGCCTGATCAAAAACATCTTTCGCTCCGTAAAATATGTTATCTCCCAATATCAAGGTAACTCCATCTGCCTTAGATAAAAAAGAGCTAGCAATTATAAACGATTCAGCTATGCCCTTGGGCTCCCTCTGGACTTTGTAGGTTATCTTCGCTCCATACCTATGTCCATCTCCCAGTAAATCCTTAAAACTAGATAAAGCCTCAGGATTACAAATAATACAAATGTCATCTATTCTATTTTCTATTAATGTGGTTAATGGATAATAAATCATAGGCTTATCGTAAATAGGCATAAGCTGTTTGTTTACAGCAAGAGAGGTAGGGTATAACCTAGAACCTCTACCAGCAGCTAAAATGATACCTTTCATATTAGTTCTTAAATTTTAAATTAGTTCTAAAGTTACATTGGTTATAGTAGTCTATGCCCGGTAGCTGCATTGAGGTCATTTCCCCATATCTATCTCCAATAAAACTGTCCTCCACGTGGGTAAAGGGGATAATGTTTTCCGCTTGGCTCGTTCGGTAGCTCTCTAGCGGCTTGTCTACCATTTTTCTAAAAACATCGAATTGGTCTTCGCAAATAATCTGTATAGAAGTTTCGGGGAATGTATAACGTGGACAATAGAGAGAGGTCCATCCAGTCTTTAGTGAATCTATATAGTCACAGACCTTCTGGGTAATCAAATATGCATCAGATTCAAGATGTATGATTTTATCGTATCCGAACTTGGATGCGATTTCCAGACTATAAAAGAAACTCCTATACCACCCTAGGGTGCTCCCAAACAGGCCGGGAACGTTATCTTCGGGATTAATTCCCACTCTTTCCTTAAAGTGATACAAGGTTGATTGCTTACTATCCGGAGCGTGTTCTAGGTTTCCCTCGTCTATCCTAACGTCTGCAAGTTCACGCAAATACTCCTCGTCCGAGCCGTCATCTATAACGAAGAGAGGCTTATCGTCCGAAAAAGGGATGCCCTTATAGTAGTTGATCCATTTTTCGTATCTTTTTAGCCTTGCTTCCTCACTTCCAATATAACATGTACAAAATATGAAGCTTTTCATGTTTCCTATATATAATATAAGGTAACACCCAATATAAATCAACAAAAATATGAATCTCAAGAAAATCGCCTATCAAGTAGTAGTCTCTACAAGGAATAACGGAAAAACTATTCATAACTGCTTATCCAGTATCGATTCAGCAATGAATGAATTCAATAAAGAAGTAAAATGGATTTTAGTTATCGGTGACGCAGATAGCCAAGATGACACTTTAATAGAAATAGGTAAATACGCAGAGAATTCGTCGGCCGATAAAATCCATCTTTTTGATTATGATTATCATGAGAAAAAAGGGGTAAACGAAAATAAACTAATAAATGAATTACACGACTTCGGAGAAAACTACCCGCTGATTCTCTTTACTGAGCCTGATGGAGAGATGACAATGGAGCGGCCTATGATGGTATTTACTGCATTAACTTATGATGTACCTTGGGTGGTAGGAGGCTGGAAGGCCGAAACGTCACAGAGCGGTTATTCTTCAAAAGAAGCGGCAGATTCCGACTTCTATGGGCCATGGGCCACTTTGTTCCATATCAGCGCGCTACCTAAAGATAATAAATTATTTTATGAAACAGTCAATAAAGGAAGAGATGTACTTGCATGGAAACAATTAAAACACATACAAGACATTAAACCTACTCCTCATGTCAGAGATTTTGATTGTGTACATAAATATAGTGGCCGCGAATGCTCTGGTATTCGTTGCTCATTCGGGGGACAGGCTACGATTAGAGACGAACAAACAACAAATGACTTCTCCTTCTTTAACCCACAAGACGATCCAGAAGACTATGAACAGAAAGAAACTAAACTTTTCTTAGGAATAAAGTCGCAATTAGAGAAGGGTAATGATATATTGAAGGATGTGGTCTAAAAGAGGCTTTCAGGTGCTGATTTCTGCCTATAATGCAGAAGGCTATATTAAAAGATGTTTCGATAGCTTAAATTTTTCACTCAAAGATGAAGACTGGATACTCCTTATAGGAAACGATTGCTCCACAGATAATACAATATTAGAAATAATAGAGTATATGCCGCAAAGTTCTGCGAAAAAGGTACATGTCTTCGACTACCCCAAGGCTTCAACAGTGGGTGAGGCCAAAAATAGAGTAATCAAAGAGGCTCACAACTTCAAAGACGAGTATCCTGCCATACTCATGATGGACGCAGACGATGAAATGACCCACGAACGACCAAAAATGATAGAAACAGCCATAAAAGAACAAAATCCATATGTTGTTGGTGCATGGCATAGATTCAAGCGAGATAATTCAACAGATTCATGGAAAAAACAAAGCAGCAAAAAAGCAACTAGCGCCGCAAGTAACCTTCAGTTCGGTCCATGGGCCACATTATTCCACTGCGACTTCCTTCCTCCCAACGGAGAGTTCTTTCCAGAGGACAAAATAAACAATTGTGGTTATGAAGACCTATTAACTTGGCATCATTTAAGAATTTTTAACAATCAAGAGCCTATAGCACACACAAGCAACGTCCCAGTACACTTTTATTACATTCATGAAGAGAGTGTCTCTAATGGAATGGATCAAAACAGAATTAGTTTTCAAAGAAATACCTATTGGTCGCTTTTAGAGATGATGAAAAAGAAAAAAATAGATATATTTAGTGCGCCGCCAAGCCAAAAAGAGGTAACGAAGGGTATTGCCGAATATATTTCTGAGAAAAAACGCCTAAGACAGCAAAGAAGAAGCTCAATAGACAAATCTCTCGTCATTCCCGTTCATCCTTTAGACCAAGTGGATCTTTTTGATAAATCAAAAAAATAAAATATAATAATTAGATGTCTAAATTAATAAATATCTGTCTTACCTACTACAATCAAGGCGAAGCTCTTCAAAAACACATAGAAGCTTGGAAGTTGTACCCCCTTGACGTATTAAAAAACATAAAATTTACAATAATTGACGATGGATCTAAAAAATTCCCTGCGATAAAGAATCTAATCAAGCATCAAAACGTCGAAATAGAGGCCTACGTCATTAGAGAAGACATTCCATGGAACGTAGGTGGCGCCCGGAACCTCGCTTTTAGCGTGGCCGAAGGAAAGTGGTTGCTTCAACTCGACATGGACACAGTTCTCACTCCCGAAGGGGCAGTCAACCTCGTCGAATTCGTCAAAAATGAAGCAAAAGAGAATGCAGTTTACAAATTCCACGAACACTGTGTCATTTCTCCCAATGGTGAGCGCTTTGACGTAGACAAAAGCCTTAAATCTATTCATCCCGGAATAATGTTGATCGCTAAAGACGCTTTTTGGAAAACTGGTGGTCACGATGAAGACTTTTGCGGGCATTATGGGGGAACAGACATACATATTTTCTATAAATTAAAACAATTCGTTAGCGATCTTCAGTTAGATGAAAATACCAAAGATCCTTGGCTCGTTTCTGACAACATTAGCCTCAAAAGACTACTCGTTGGCGAAACTGAGGACTCCTTAGGTCGAAACCCTACTCGAAATATGCGTCTGTGTGATGAAAGAAGGCATCGCGCGAACTGGTCTGAGGGTATTCTCCGTTTTCATTGGGACAAAGTGCTATAGTGTGACACAGAGTTGTGCCATTATGTCTCTCGAGGCATTGTTTTTTTTCATTTTATAGGGATTTTCGTTGGCACGGTTGTTGCTCTAGTATAGGTATTATGAAATATACATTAAGCAACAGATTATTCGACGAATTCTTTACTAATTGGGACACCGCCTTCTTTGAGGGGGATCATTCCTACTGGAGAAGAGATAAAAATAACATTGTAACCAAAGATTATGGAGATCATTACGAATGTCGTATACCCTTACCCGGTTTTAAGAAAGAAAATATCAAAATAACAGTAAAGGACGGGACAGTTCTCCTACAAGCTAAACAAGATGACGACACAGCGTCATATTCCTTCCTTCTTCCTGAGGAAACGGATGTCTCTAAGCTCTCCGCAAGCCATGAGGACGGGCTTTTGACCGTAAAACTGGAAAAAGCCGAAAAAGCGAAGCCAATTGAGCTAGATATCAAATAATATATCGTCCACATTTCAAAAGAAGGGGTCTCGATCCAAATTTTAATTATTTTATTAATTTTAATAGGTCGCGAAAATCCAGTGGAGACTGAAATTTAACCCCCCCCGTATGATTACTCACAGGGTGTGAATAACTTTTTTCATAAATGGGGGGGGAGTTACCCCCCGCCCATCTAGAGTGAGTGGTTGACCTTGCCATACACTCGCTCTGGCTTGGGTGTGCCGTCAGAACACAGACCGCAAGCGGTGAAGAAGCGCGCTTCATCAAAGCGCGGGTTCTCTTTGGCGAGGAACGCCGCCGCTAGCGTGGCGAGGTGTTGAGGTGCAGTGCCGTTGTTCGCGGCGCTGATGAGAGAGGCGATATACTCCATGTGTTTTTTTGTCATAAAATTAAAATGTTGTTTGGTCTTGAGTTACTAATTCACCTAGCTCGTTTAATCCTTCTAGGTTTCTTGCGTCATTGTCTACTAGTTTCCTTTGTGCTAGTCTGACAATTTTTTGTTTGTTAATCACGACTTGTGATGCGCTTACTTTTTCCATGTCTGCTGGTGAGTTAATGTCTACGCCTACGCAGATGATGTGTCTTACATTGAATCCTAATTTGTTTAATGCTATGCGAATGAATGGAGCATTGCTCTTGCCTCTTGCTGTGAGGATATCAAATAGCTTGCCAGAATCTCTGACTAATTTTCCTAGCACTGTTAAATCGCTTTCCTCTAGGTTAAGGATTGCGCTTGGATTGTCAAAATCAAATAGCTTTGTGCTGTCTCTGTCTTCAAATACTAACGTGCCATCCATGTCGAAGATTGGTTCTAGTAATTCTGTTTTGTTGTTGTCTTTATCAACTTTCATGCTAGTAGTATAACATAGAGGGTGAGACATCCGCTGTCCCACCTAGCAACTTCTTTCAATTTTTTTAATCACCATTTCAACGCTCTCATCAGCGCGTGTCCACGTGCTACCGTTCCGCTCCACGATGCGGCGCGCGTGTCCCCTATCCCTTGCCTTAATGAACACGGTGCTG
>NZER01000115.1 GCA_002690445.1 Candidatus Pacearchaeota archaeon | reverse complement strand
GCACAAAAGTGCCATAGGTCTTGCGGTTGGTATTGATATCAAAACCGAAGTTAATTACATCGCGCAGAAAACCTCATGGTTGTGCAACGGTGTGGTTAAAGCCGGTTCGGTATCTCGTGACGGCGACGGTTCTGTATCCGTCAGCTACCAGTAGGAGTTACACATCATGGCATACGCATTAAGTGGTTTACAGCAGGTTGGCCCTGGTGGGAAAGCTCCCCGCATTTGGGTCTATTCAACAACCGACGCGATTGCGACCGTCAATTCGTCCGGTTATTTCAACGACGCGACTGATCTTTTGCAAGTGCGCGATATTATCTGGGTGTGCGATACCAGCACACCGACGACCAATATCGTCAGCGTGCTTTCAAACGCATCGAGTGTAGTTGACATATCCGATGGCACCGCAATCTCTGAAACCGACACCGACTAATCGGTTCGGGTAACAGGTTCCTCGTTGTGGGGGGACACAACCTGAGAGGGCAGGGGCCGATCCGTCGGTCCTTGTCCTTTCGTTTTATTAGGGGTTAGGTATGGCGACCAGTATCGCAATGTGCTCGAACGCCCTGCTGATGATTGGTCACGGCACAATCTCGAGCTTTACCGAGGGCGGGGCTGGTGCTGAAGCTGCCTCGAACCTCTACAATTCAACTTACGAGGCGTTATTAACGGTTCACCGATGGCGGTTTGCCTCGGCGAAATCTCAGCTCGGACAACTTACTGACACGCCGTTGAACGAATGGACGTATGCGTACCAGTTGCCGTCCGGGTATCTGATGGGAATCAAGACGTATCCCGATATTGATTATGAGGTTTTTGAAAACAAGCTCTACGCAAACGCCAACACTGTAGCGCTTGATTACCTGTTTAAGCCGGACGAATCCAGACTCCCGCCTTATTTTGTGAAGGCCCTCGAGTACGACCTGGCGAGCCAGTTCTCGGTTCCCGTAACCGGTAATCGCTCCCTCGGTGCGTTGTATGCCGAGCGTTTCGAGATACAACTCCGTCGTGCGAAGTTTGCCGATTCACAGTCCAGGCCAATAGAGGGGATTGTTGACTCGCCATTAACTGAGGTCCGGCAATAGTGCCGAGAATTCGCACCCTACAGACGGCGTTTAACTCGGGAGTGCTCGATCCCAGGCTCGCGGCGCGGGTTGACATCAAGCAGTATTTTCAAGGCGCCGATACCGGTACGAATGTGCTGGCATTACCCCAGGGCGGATTTAAGCGCCGGCCTGGTATGGCCTACGCGGCAACCCTGGGCGCTGAGTCACGCCTGTTTACGTTCTCGTTTAATGTCGAGCAGACCTATGTGATGGCGTTCCAGAACAATGCCATCAAAGTGTATATGGATGGGGCCCTGCAGGCGACGGTCACAACCACCTATACCCTGGCACAGTGCGGGGAACTCAACATCACGCAGTCCGCCGATACCATGATAATCGTGCATGAGGACCACCAGCCGGCAAAGCTGGTTCGCGGCGCCGCACATACCAGTTGGACACTCTCGAATATTACCCTGTCGAATATTCCACAGTTTGATTTCGGGTCCGGCGATGAGGATGTATGGAGCGCGACGCGAGGATGGCCGAAAACGGTTGCATTCTTTGAACAGCGCTTGTGGTTCGGTGGTTCACAGTCCAGGCCACAGACGTTGTGGGCGTCACAAATTGCAGACTTTTACAATTTTGATGTCGATACCGGTGAGGACGATGACGCCATCGACGTCACGCTGGATACCAACCAGATAAACGGTATTGTCGCCCTGATGCCGTCACGGCATTTGCAGATTTTTACCATAGGCGGCGAGTTTTATATTGCCTCGAGTCCGATCACGCCTACCAATATTGCGGTTAAGAACCAGACGAAGTTTGGTTCGGCATCGGTTCCACCTATCAATATTGACGGCGCGACGCTGTTTCTTGATTACGGCCAAAGCTCGGTTCGTGAGTTTGTATACAGTTGGGAGGAAGAAGCCTATACATCGAACAGCGCGACATTACTCGCCTCGCACCTGATTAGTACGCCGGTCGATATGGGTGCCAGGCGCGGCACATCAACCGAGGACGCCAACTATGTTTATGTCGTCAATACCGACGGCACGATGGCAGTATTCAACACACTTCGCGCCCAACAGGTCGCTGGCTGGACTAAATGGGAAACCAGCGGGACCATCGAGGCGATCACGGTAGAGGGCTCAACGGTCTGGTTTGCGGTTAAACGCACTATTAACTCGACAACGGTCTATTACCTCGAAAAGGCGGACTCGGATACCTATACCGACGCGAACAAAAGTCAAACACAGTCCTCGAGCACGACTGTCAGCAACCTCGCGCACTTAAATGGGCAATCGTGTCGGGTTCGTGCAGATGGCGCGATTATGGCAGATGCAACACCATCGAGCGGTTCGATCACGCTCGCCAGAGCAGGCGTGGCGGTCGAAGTCGGCCTGGATTACGACGTCACTATTAAAACCATGCCGATCACATCGATGTTCGGTGATGGTTCAATACTGACAAATTACAAACGGGTCATTCGTGTGGTGGCTGATATGTACGAATCACTCGGCGTTTATGTCAACGGGACCCTGCTGCCAGACCGACAACTCGGCGAGGATGTGCTCGATACTACACCGGCATCGTTTACCGGTATCAAGGAGTTGTATCTCACGGGTTGGACACGCCTGGCCCAGGTCGAGATTACCCAAACGGACCCACAACCGTTCACGTTACTCGGCCTTGTGGTCGAAGTGGAGGCGTAAATGTTCTCGGCGTTATTAGCAATCGGTTCGGCTGCAATGCAAATGCGTGCAGGCAGCAAAGCAAAGAAGGGTGGCATGATGTACGCGACCCGAATCGAGGAGACAGGAAAGAAGCAAGCGGGGCTTTTAACGGATTACGCTGTCGAACAGGAGAAATATGCAACTCGGTATGACGTCTATTCGCAGGGTGCCGAGGATGCAATGATTAAAAACACCCAGCTTAAATATATATATGCGGGTAAGCAGGCAGACCTCGAAGAAAAGGAAATACCGCTGCTGGAGCTGTCGATCAAACGCCAGGTCGAAGATGAAAAAACCACCGCAATAGATCGGGAAATAGGGCGTCGCCGGCGGCTTAACAAGGCCCTGGCAAGTCAGGCGGCATTGCGTACTGCCTCGGGCATTCAAGCCTACGACGGCAGTCCGCTCGCCATGATGGGTGCGGATATTGCTCAGTTTGATTACGACCAGGCGCGGGATAAAGCCGATACCGCCAGGCGGATCGTCGACGCTAACTTTTTCGGTGCTGAACGTGCCAAGTTAATGAAGGATCGCGTGAGCTTGCTGCGGTATGGCGCTGAAACAGAATACTCAGCAAACCTTGACCAGGCAGCCCTGGTTAAAGAGCAGATCGGACTACAGGCCGACAGCATCCGAATGGCCGCGAAGGGAACTCGAATGAGTGCCGAGTCCAAGCTCGAGGCCAGCAAACTCGAGGCAGAAGCGGCTCGAATACAAGCGGGGCAAGCAAAAACCGCCGCGGGAATCTCAGCGGCGAATACCTTGCTGAATGCGGCATATCGCTATCAGCAATTAGGCGACTAATATGGCAACAGCATCACGATACCAAGGGGATAGCCCCAGGCAACGAGGTCGCGGTGTTGACCCATTTAGTTATGCCCAGGGCATAAGAACACCGGCAGCGCCACAGGTTCCACTGCCCCCATCGCCCGCCGGTTCTGCACCGCCAGGACCGCCCACATTGTATGAGCCCAAGACAACGCCAGGCGAGCAAAGAATGAAGGGCGGGGCCAAGATTGCGATGAGCCTGGCGGATATGCTCAACAACTGGTCCGATAAGGTTTACAAGCAAGAAGCAATGACGGTGAAGAAAAACGCCTATGAGTCGGGCCTGGCCTATGGTCAACAGGCCGAGGGTGATATTGAGTTGAGGGGCGGCGTAACTGTCTACGACCAGGCGTTTAACAAAGGCGCCCGCCTGGCGTATCAGTCAGCGGTGCAGCTCGATATGCGGGAGGCAATAACCAAGTACGAAATCGAGCACCCTGCCGATACCAACCTGTTCGACGCAAAAGCGAGCTCGTATCGAGACTCGATTCTCGGTGAGATCACCGACCCCGAAACACTGGCATTCGCTACCAACAAAGTCGCTGAATACACGCTGGACTCCCGCACTCGAATATTAAAAGCAGAAACAGCGGAAGATAGAGCGCAGCAGCTCTCTACCGTACAGGAAAATCTCGATGCGGCGAATCGGGATGTGGGCCTAGCGATTGAAATGGGCGACGATGCGATGGCGTTGAATCGTGCCGCACTCCGAGAGACTATTATTTTAAGGGCGGTCGATGCAGACTTAATTAAAGAATCCAAAGCGCCAGAGCTTATCAATAAGATGCGCGAGGATGATGCGGTCGCCATTTGGGTGCGTGATTACCGCAAAGAGCTCGAGGCGGGCAAAGGTGATGAGGCGTATGAGGCGTTTATCGAGCGCGGACTCAGTGAGCAAAAATATCCAAAACGTGAAGTTTTTGATGAAGAATCTGATTTATATCAAAAAATTGACCAACCAGATACTACCAACCCGATACTCAAGGACGGCATGACCGCCGATCTGCACGAACGTATCCGAAAGGAGTTATGGGCAGAGCGGGGCCGGTTTAATACGCTGCAGGCTCAAGACAACGCCGTGGCTACTGCCGCCCTAAAGGTTGAGCAAAAGCAGCTCGGGATTCAAATAGATGACACCGTAAACGCCCTCGACAGGGGTTCTGTTCCACCCAATATCAACGAAGTTGAGCAACGACTCGCGGCGATGGAGGAGCTGGACCCTATTGCCTGGATAGGTTGGGCGGATAAATTGGGCGATGCTCGAGCTCGCCATGATGCCATCACCGAGTTTAAAAAGCTCCCATTGGTCGGTGCAGATAAAACCCAACTGTCGGTATTAACAGAAGCTAGAGGCCGGACCGATTTGACCAACGATCAGGAGATACTGCTCGACAAAATGCAGTCTGTTTACGACGCCACCTGGAGCGATATCAGGAACGGCGACGGACTCTTGAGAGCAGTCGAGGATGGCGTGGTTAAAGATGAGGACCTGGGTGAGCTGAGGCCTGGTTTTTCTGCGTTAGAAATGACCAACTTTCTAGCAGATCGTGATATGGCGGCAATGATGGCAGAAATGCATTATGGGGTCCCGTATATAGATCGTCTGCCCTCAGATGAAATTGCTGTCGTGGCGGATATGTGGGCAATGACGTCGAGCTCTGATGAAAAAGCGCGGCTATTGTTTACGGTGGTTAATGGTTTACAAGAGAACGCCCTCCCGCTGCTTGAGAAACTGGACAAGGCCAACGCGGTGAGTCTTGGTGTTGCGGGGTCCCTGGTACTCGAGGGCGGTTCTGGTCCAGAACTGGCTCGACAGATTATCAAAGGGTCGGAGCTGGTTAAAGACACCACAAACGCTATCAACCCGCCGTCTAATCAAATGAACCAGGCCATTCAACAGGAGATCGGGCTGGCGTTTTCCTTAAGCGGTCCCAAGGCAACGAGCGCCATTATGGGAGCGGTTAAAAACGTGTATGCCTGGCGGGCGTATCAGCGTCAGGATTGGTCGCCAGAGATAGAGGCGCTTGTGCTTAAGGAAATTGTGCAGGAAGTGACCGGCGGCGTGGTTGAGATTGAGTGGAATGAGCACAGTGCATTTAACGATCCTGATTACAAAGTCCAAGTGCCGGAGCGGGGGATGGATTCTGGTGATATGAATGATTGGCTCGAGTCGATTACGGCGGAAGATTTAGAGCAGATGGGTGGCACTAATTCAGTAACACCCGAGGCTGAGACTGCTGAGAGAATAAGAAATGGTGAATACAAGCTCCACGCGATTGGCGGTTTTGGGCAGCCGGTGAGTTATTTGCTCGAGTGGCATTCCGGGGCATTTGTTACCGACCAAAACGAAAAGCCGTTTAGATTGGAATATAAAACGGCGGTTACGGTGGTTCAATGACCGGTCTGTTTGGCGTTGAGCAAGATAAATCCCTGCGTGACGCTACCGCCAGAGGGATTACTACGCCGGAGATGGCCCCATCTAATTTCTCCGATGTATTTCAATCAGCCTATGACGTCGGAATTATCGAGGATGTAACCGGTGGGGTCCGTCGATTACAGGAACAATACATATTGCAGCAGATGGATGCCCTGTCGGCATACGATGAAGATTTTAATTCTGATCGTTTTGCGGCAGAGCTGCCTTATGACTATCGTGGTGTAGAAACAGAGGGATACAACGCCGCCATAGATTTTTTCAAAATGAG
Source organism: Candidatus Pacearchaeota archaeon (assembly GCA_002690445.1). The sequence goes on along the minus strand of NZER01000115.1, from coordinate 1,318 downwards.
CGGTGAGCGAGTAAAAGAGCTCGGACAGCTCCACGGCCTCGAGGTCGAAACCTGGGAAGATATCGAGGCCAGGGTAAAGGGTGAAACCGGTGTGCTGCGTGAAAAGTTAGCAAAAGCATCAGCGACCGCAAGCCCTTCTGATCTCTTGCGTGGTCAAATGGCGGGGTTGGGTTGGGCCATCATGCACGATCCGACAATCATTGCCACGCTGCCGATTGGCGGCGTCGCCAGGGGCCCAACAGCGGCAGCTCGAATATTTAGCGCGATGTGGTCGGAGGCCGCTATCCTGGGCAGTCTCGAGGCCGCGATTATCCAGCCACAGATTTATTTCCAGAAACGCAGTATTGAAAGCCCTTACAGCATCCTCGACGCTGCAATGGCTGCGGCGATGGTTGCGGTCGGTGGTGGTGTATTTCGTGGCATCCTGGGTGGTTCTGCCGAAGGCGCTAAAAAGATTTATGCCACGGTGCGCGGTGCAAAGGATCGGAGTGAGGTAACTCGTTTACTTAGAGAAGAAGCGACCCGCTTAAAAAACGAGGGTTCGGCAGCCGACGCAGCGATTTATGATGACCTGGCGGATGCAGTAGATAACACACCAGAGAAAAGCATCGACCCCATTGAGCAGCTTAACCAGGAACTAACACACCTTCAGAGGATGGACCAGGCGACCGATGAAGTTAATGCTGGCAGAGTCTTTGATGGGGAATACACAGTCCAATCGGACGTTACAAAGATTGCAGATCGGTCGGCGACAGATACTGTACTGCTTGATCCGCGCAGTATCGAAGTAGATGCCAAAACATTCCAGTATAAGGCCGATACAGATGCCAGTGGTGTCAGCTCAAAGTTGAGGGGGGTCACTGAGTGGGACCCTGATCTCGCGTCTATCTCATACGTTTATGAAACACTCACTGGGAAACGCTTTATTGTTGACGGGCACCAGCGCCTGGGGCTGGCAAAACGTCTACTCGATGCCGGTGGTGATCCCAACACGATAAAGATAAGAGCGCTCGTTTTCAAAGAGGCGGACGGTATTACCGTTGCAGATATTCGACAGAAGGCCGCCATTAAAAATATTGTAGAACAGACCGGCACTGCCCTGGACGCAGCCAAAGTTTTGCGAGGCATGGATGGGGCCGACTTGTCGGATATGCCCTTTATGCCAAAGGATAACGCACTCGCCAGGGACGCTGCAGGGTTAGCTCGATTAGATGACGATGCCTTTGCTTACGTCGCGAACGTGCTTAATAAGGATGATTATGGACGGGCGGCGCTGGTCGGACAGATCATGGGCAAGGGTCCAGAACAGCTTGCCGCT
>NZER01000114.1 GCA_002690445.1 Candidatus Pacearchaeota archaeon | reverse complement strand
GGCGTAGCCCATCGCCCAAAAAAGGGCAGATCCGAGGGGGTCGCGCACTGATGCCGAAGGTTTCGACCGGTCGAAAGGTCAGCCGCCGGCGCCAGCGGTCCAAGCCCGGCGGGAAGGACGAGGTCCGGGCGAGCAAGGCGCCCGAGCTCTTCGCGGCGATGTTCGAGGGCAACGCCCGCAAGGTGTTCGAGGAGGCGGAGCACCTCTCCTCAGCCGAGACGCTGATGCTCTGCCGGCAGACGCTGATCGCACTGGTGGTCGACGAGACCGAGGTGCTGAAGAAGATGCTCGACCCGAAGCTGAAGAAGAAGGAGTACGAGGCGCTCGAGCGCTACCACAAGCGGCTCCAGCAGTCTCGGATGAAGAGCCTGTGCGACTCGCTCGCCACGGTCGTAAAGATCGGCGAGCAGCTCGGACTCGAGAAGGGACCGCGAACCGCGAAGTTCGAGGGCGTGAAGTCCTCGAGGCCTTTGCTGACGCAGGCCGCGTGATGCGTGTTCTGGTGCCCCTACGGCATCGACCCGGACACGGCGCCCTCTGAGCCGCAGGCCGAGTTCCACGCCGCCGCCTTCGAGCACACCTACACGTACATGGTCGGCGGCCTCGCCTCCGGGAAGAGCTGGGCCGGGTCCTGGCAGTTCCTGTTCAACATCTTCGAGAACCGGGAAGCTATGCAGGAGGCTGGCCGCGACGGCGAACTCACCTACCTGGTTGGAGCGCCATCCTACCAGCTGATCGACGCGGCACCCTGGAGGCACATCCTCGCGATCCTCGACGAGATGGCCTCGATCAACGGCTTCTCCCTGATCAAGGGCAAGCCGCTGAAGACGCACCCGAGGGAGATCCGGCTGATCAGCGGCGACACGATCAAGTTCATCGCCACCGACGCCGGGCGCTTCGCGGGCATGAACGCCGCCGGCGTCTGGTTCGACGAGGCGGAGGAGGCCGACGATCCGGAGGGCGGCTTCCACCTGCTCGACAACCGGCTGCGTGACCGCCGGAGCCCTCGCCTGTTCTACATCGTCACCAGCACGCCGGGGATCGCCGGCATGGGCGTGGCCCGCATCTTCAAGGAGCGGATCGCGAGCGAGGACCCGAAGTACGCGATGGTCCACGCGAAGACCGAGACCAACCCGACCTACGCCGACGGCGACTACGTGGAGCGCCGGCGGGCCACGATGAGCCGGCGCGAAGCGCGCGTGAAGCTGGACGGCGAGATCCTCCCTCCGGAGGGCGCGGTCTACGCGCTCGAGTTCGACGACCTGGAGAGCCTCGCCCAGGGCTGGAAGCTCGACCCCGAGAAGACCGGCCGCCGGGAGTGGAACCTCATGATCGACTGGGGCGGCTCGTATCACGCGCTGCTGTCGGAGTACAACCCGGCCACGGACACCGACGTCGTCTTCGCCGAGTTCATCCGGGACGGCATCCAGCCCGAGAAGTTCTGCGGCGAGCTCGTCGAGTACCTGAAGCGCCACCTGGGGATCCACCCGGACGACATCGACAACGTGGTGGTGGACTACAACCCGAAGGACGCGCGCATCGAGTCCTACAAGTGGTGGCGGGGGAAGGTCTCGCATCGGCGCGTGAAGAACAACGACGACAGGAAGCGGCGGATCAACACCCTGCGGTGGCGGCTACAGGACGCGAAGGGCCGGCGCCGGTTCCTCTTCGCGCCGACCCTTCGCGTCACGAAGAGCAACCGGCCGGTGCTGCGCTGCTTCACGAACTACAAGTGGGTCGAGCGGAGGATCCAGGGCGATGACGTCTATCTCGACCGCCCGATTCAGGAGAGCCTGTGGAGCCACGCCTGCAACGCGGCGGAGTACTACTGCGACATCCGGTACAGCCACATGCGAGTCCATCTGCGAGAGGTTGCTTAAAAGCCACGGGGGCCACAGCGGCACCCAACGCCCTGGCTCCCGAATGCCGACTCGGGAAGCCCGAGCCCACTTTGTTTTCACTCCACCGCAGGAGTCAGGAGGTAATCCCGATGCCCAGGCATCGTAGCAGAAAGTCGCCATATATGGCACTATCCAGACGTGCCGAGCTCTCTGACCATCTGGAAGCGCTTCGAGACGGCGCCGAGTCTCTGGGAGTCCACTGCCCGCACCGTGGTCGTCGACGCGCTCTCCAGGGCCAGGCAAGAGGCGGCCACGGCGCGCAAGGATCTTCTGCAAGACCTGCACTCCTTCCTCGATGGAGACCACCGCTCGCAGCTCGAGGCCCGGCTCGCGGTGCTGTACCCCGACGCCTCCCGCACCTGGAACGAAGACGAGGCGGGGCACCGGTTCTTTCCGCTCGTGCAGATGTACGCGGACCGGCTCGGTGTCGTCTTCCACCAGCTGCCCGAGACGTATCTCGTCGATGGGGACGGCAAGCGCCTGCCCGAGGACGATGCCCAGCAGATTCAGTGGTCCCGAGATGTCGAATCCCTCGAGCTCGACGTCCAGTTGCAGACGGCCGAGAGCTGGATCAACTCCGGCATGCGCCAGGTCTTCGTGCAGCCGTGCATCCGCCGAGGGCGTCTCCAGTGGGAGGTGCACGCGCCCTACGAGGTCGACGTCGACCAGGACCCGGATTCCCCGAGCGCCCTCGAAGGCGCGCCGCACGTGATGGTCTGCCTGCCTCAGCGCAACGACAGCGTGTCCAGGGCTGCCGAGGAGGATCTGTTCTACACGTGGCAGCGCGTCGACACCCGGGACGCCTGGGGGCGTGTGATCGACACCGAGTGGCGCTGCTGGCTCCACGACAAGACCGGCCAGCTCTACAGGAATCCGCTGTTCACGGACAACGTGAACGACTACGGCCTGCACCCGCTCGTGGTGTGGCGTGACCGCAAGCCGGCCAAGGGCGATTTCTGGGTGACGGCGAACAAGGCCTGGTACCACCAGCAGCTCTCCGCCGACATCAAGTTCTGCGACCTCGACCATCACCTCCGCCACCAGATCCACAGTCAGCCGGTGGTGAAGGGCGCGCCAGACATCAAGAAGCTCCCGCTTGGGCCCGACAAGCCGATCCAGACGCTGGACGTCGACTTCGACTTCAGCTACGTGAACGCGGACCCGAAGCTCGAGCTGCTGATCAGCGCGTTCAACTTCGACCTGCGCGCCTCTGCGGTGGCCGAGAGCATGCCGGCGGACATGTGGGAGCCCAACAGCTCGACGCGCAACCTCGCCGCCAAGAAGCTCGAGCAGCACGCCCTCCAGGTGCGCCGGACGAAGGTGCTGCCGTTCTACCGCCGGGCTCTGAAGCGGACGTTCGAGGTCCACAGGGTCGTCGCGAACCACTGGGCCGAAGACCTGAAGCGGACGCGATACTCGCCCGACGTCACCCTGGGCGTGGAGTTCGCGCCGCTGCCCGAGGTCGTGGACCGGTTCCAGGACACCCAGGCAAACGAGCTCGACATCCGGCACGGCGTCACCTCTCCGACCGAGGTGCGTATGCGACGCGAGGGCGTCACGCGCAGCGACGCCGAACAGCGGATCGCCATCGCGCTGGGCCTGGACCAGGAAGCGGAGGAGGGCGTGCCGCAGGTCGAGGAGGCATCGGTGCTCAACGGCGCCCAGCTGAACGCCGCCGCCGCGATTGTCCTGAGCGTGGCCACCGGGCAGATCCCGCTCGACTCCGGCCTCGGGCAGCTGGTGGTCATGTTCAACCTCACGCACGACCAGGCGAAAGCGATCATGGGCTCGGTCGGCAGTGGCTTCGTCCCGACCATTCCCGAGGCGACGGTGCCGGGGCGCGCACCCGGAAGGCCTCCCGCTGACGCGGCGCCCGCTGGTGTGGCGCGATCTCCCGACGTTGAGCGCAGCTAGTGCTCAAGAAGGTGTCGGTCACGCTGCGCCCGAAGCGCTGGCGTTTCCGCGGCGCGAGCAGGCGACAGACATGGGACCACGTTGCCCGCTACGCGATGAAGCGGCTCGAGGACCGGATCGTCAATCAGGGCAGGGACGGAACAGGCAAGCGGATCCCTCCGCTCGCACCCGGTGCACACTTCGCGTCCGTGCACGACGGCCGCTTCCAGGGCGGTGAGAAGTTCCGCTGGATCACGGTCAACGGGAAGAGAGAGCTCGTGCGCTTGCACGGCTCCTATGCTCAGGCGAAGGTGCGCGCCGGCGCCAGGCCGAAGCGCGACGGCAAATTCACGGGCGCGATGTGGGAGTCGCTCACTCCACAGGTGAAGGCGACGAAGCGCGGCATCGATCTGCGCTTGTTCTTCGCGGGCACGGACAAGCGGCAGAAGGTGAAGACCGGGAAGCTCACGAAGACCGGGAAGGTCGCGCGCCGGTCGTTCCGCAATCGGGACAAGGCGCTCTACATGCAGTATGCGGGCAAGGGGGTCGGCGGTGGCAAGGTGAGCGGAGGCGGCGCGGTCGTTACCGGCGGCAGCAAGCGGCTCTTTCGGCTGATGACTTTCACGCCCGAGGAGGTGGCCGAAATGAGGGACATCGTCCTGGCAAACATCCGCCTCCGGGGTTAGCACCAGCCTCGAAAAACATGTGGCGCTTTGCCATATATGGCGCTTTTGGTTATGCTGTGTCCGAGATGTCGGAATCAGAAACCACCACGACCACCGCCGAGACGACCGCCACCGAGGCTGAAACGACGACTGCGACTGCGGGGACCGTGGCGACTCAGACCGACACCACCCAGGCCACCACCACGGCAGCGACCGCCGCGAGCGCCGTCGACGTCGACAAGGTCGCCCGGCACGCCGCCGCCGCCGCGCTCGAGAGCAAGGCGACCGCCGATGCCGCCGCCGCCGAACAGGCGAGGCGCGCCGCCGCGCTCGAGCAGCAGACGCAGCGCGCGACGACCGCAGAGGCCGAGGCTGCGCAGCTGCGCGGCCAGCTGCGCGATCAGAAGGTGCTGGGCCTGCTCCCGGGACTGCGCAAGCCGGAGCAGTTCCTCAGTCTGTTCACCGACGGCGTCGAGCTCACCGACGGCAAGTTGACCGAGGAGCAGGCCGAGGCGATCTCCGAGCTGCGGAAGGAGCACGGCTACCTCTTCGACGAGGCCAGGGCCACGGCGACCGGGAACACTCCCGGGAGTTCGGCGGGCCACCGCACCGCGGAGGGCAACTGGTCGCCCGAGGACCAGTCTCTTTTCCGCGACGTCGGCACGAAGCCCGGCGCGGCGCGCAAGCACAAGATCTTCACCGAATCGAACGCGGGGAGCCTGCTCTTCCCTATGGCGAACTGACCATGTCGAAGAAGAAGCAGACCGACAAGCTGCGCGACTTCATGGAGAGCCGCGGGATCGACACCGCCGTGCTCGACCGTCCGAAGCCGAAGGTCAGCGACCTGGTCATGGATCAGGTGGACCCGTTCGGCTACATCGGCGACGACGCGGCCTTCCTGCAGGAGAACTTCCGCCTCAGCCGGGTCAGCCGAGACCAGGACGTCGAGCGCCTGAAGACGAATGACTTCGTCGTGCTGGCCGACCTCGACGGCGAGTCGAAGCCGAGCACGGACGTGCGCATGCGCGGCGTCCCCGGCGGGAAGATCATGGGCCGTCCGCACGACCGTGAGGCCGTCTACCAGGCGCACCGCTACAAGCGGATGGTCGAGACGCGCACCGGGACCAGGCGGAACACGGTCCGAGACCACACCGTCGGCGGCGGCCGGCACGCTGGCAGAGAGACGACCACGACCACACGGAATCCGGCCAGCGTGTCGGGCGGGAGTGACTAATGGCGATGAACCCTTCGGCTCTCGGCGCCGACAAGTGCGAGATCTTCCACGACTTCACGCAGCCCGTCGGCACGATCGCGGCTGCGTTCGACGAGTGGGCGCCCGTCGAGACCAGCGCCGCCGGCACGCCCACCGTGGCGACCGTCGCGGACGTGGCGAACGGTGAGTACGAGCTCACCCACGACAGCCAAGACGAGGTGCAGAACATGACGCTGCACCTGGGCGATCAGCTGGTTATCGACCCGACCAAGGGGCCGGTGTTCGAGTGCAAGGCGAAGATCACGATCGCCTCGGGCGCTTCGTTCAGCGCCGACCAGCGCGTGGTCATGGGCCTGGCGGCAGCGAGGAACGCGACGCTGGACTCCAACACGCACCACTGCTGGTTCAAGGTCGACGGCGCCAGCAACCTGTGGGTCATCGAGGGCGATGACGGTGTGGTCGACACGAACGATCGCGGAACCGGCGTGCCGTTCGTGGACGACGTCATGCAGACCTTCGTGATCGACATGACTGATCTGACGGCTGTGAAGTTCAGCATCGACGGCGTGCAGGTCGGCGGCCCGGTCGCCGTCCCCACGCTCGCCGCGTCGAACCTGCTGCAGCCCTACTTCGAGATCCAGAAGGACGGCGGTGCCGAGACCGACGGCCTGCGGATCGACTACTGCAAAGTGACCTGGAACCGGTAGGGGGCAAACGACATGACTGCGACTCTTTCCGTCAACATCGCCTCCGCGCTCGATCCGGCGATGGCCGAGATCTTCCTGGACGGCGCCATCCGCCTGGGCGACATGGGCTTCGCCAGCTGGATGCGGGTGCGCCCCGGCGCGACCAAGACGATCGAGAAGACCTCGATCAACCCGCCCGGCGCCTACTCGCCGAAGGTCGCGGGGGCCGACTTCGCGTTCTCGGCGCTGACCGCCGCGTACGACAAGACCTACACGCAGGCCGAGCACGCCATCGCGTTCGAGGTCGCGTCGCTGGCCGACCACTTCCTGGACCGCACCGCGAAGGGCGAATTCATCTCGCAGATCGGCGCGAGTGCTGCTCGCAAGTTCGCGACCGACGCCTACAACGTTCTGGCCAACGGGTTTGCCGACGTGGGCCCCGACGGTCAGTCGCTGTTCGCGACCACGCACCCGGCACAGGTCGGCGGCAACCAGAGCAACACCGGGACCACGGCGTTCGGCGAGGCCGGTCTCAAGGCCGCGCTCATCGTGCAGCGCCGGCTGAAGACCCCGGACAACATCCTGGCGGAGTCGAGAGCGACCCATCTGGTCGTGCCGCCCGATACCGAGTTCGACGCGCACGAGCTCCTGAGGTCGACCCTGTCCGGGTCCGACATGCAGGACAACGCCCTGCGCGGTCTCGGCCTGCAAGTGGTCGTCGCTCCGGAGCTGACCGACGCCTCGGACTGGTTCCTCATCGACGCGAGCCAGTTCCGCTCCTACATGTACGTCGGCAAGGGCACCTCACCCAAGGACTGGATCGACATGGAGAGCGACGCCTACAAGGTGAGTGACCGGCTCATCTACGCGGTCGGCTACGACGGCTGGCGGGGCGCCTTCGGAGCGAGCGTCGCCTAGCATGCCGGCTGCGGGCCACAGGGGCGGCTACCGGGTGCAGATCACGATCCTGTGCGGGCGGTGTGCCGCAGAGCTCGCCTGCCCATCCGGGTGCAGCAAGACCGACACGAAAACAGAGGCCGGCAAGTTCGCGAAGGCGGCGGGATGGGCGCACAGCAAGAAGTTCGGTTGGCTGTGCCCGCCGGAAGCGCATCTCGCCGAGAAGCCGAAGCCGAAGCCGAAGCCGAAGAAGTGAGGTGGTAGCGCGTGAATCAGGAGGTACTCGTTGACGTCGGCGGCACGCTGACCTTCGACTGCCCTCAGGGGCGTGCGACGGGCACACCTACCTGCTCGCTCTACAAGCCCGACGGCACCCTACTGGTCGAGCCTGCCGTCACCAACGACAGCGTCGACACGACCATCAACGCCACCGCAGCCGCTGGCGCCACGTCGCTCACCGTCGTCAGCGGCACCGGCATCGTCGCCGGGCGCCGCTATCTGATCGATAACACGACGAACGAGCCCGAGTGGGTCTGGGTCAAGAGCGTCAGCGGCACCACGGTCACGCTGCACGACGCGGTCGCCTACGCCTACGCCTCCTCGCACACCTTCCGGGGCGTTCGCATGTCGGTGCTAGTCAATGCCGGCGACGTGACCGGCGACGCTGCGCGTCTCGAGGGCTACGAGGCCCGCTGGGAGTATGCGGTCGGCGGCATCACTCACCACCCTATCGAGCAGTGGGACGCCGTGAGGACCATGTGGCCGCCGTTGGGCGAGGTCGTGCCGCAGTGGCAGTTCCTGAACTACTCGAGCGGCCTGATGGACGACGAGATGGAGGGCGACGGCCTGGACTTCTCCCAGGATCTGAAGGTCGCCGACGAGAACGTGCGCCGTGACTTGCTGGCGCGCGGCACGAAGCCCAGCCGATACCGCGACGTGAACGCCTTTCAGCGGCCGATCATGGAGCGCTGCCTGCTCGACTACGCGGTCAAGGGCGTCTTCCTCCCGGCGGTCTGGCAGGACGATCCGCAGTCCTGGCTCGACCTGCGGCGCCGGGAGTACCAGTCGGCGCTCGTCGACGCGATGAACACGGCGCGCAGCTACGACTCGAACGAGGACGGGGTCACGTCGGAGAGCGAGCGCACCCGCAAGGTGGGCACGCTGCAGGTGACCCGGTGAGCTCCCAGGTCTCGGCGCTGCTGGACAACATCGTGACGCGCATGGAGGCGATCACGGCGCAGACCGCCCTGGGCGGCGTGAGTTCGTTCGTGCACCTCCCGATCGGCTACGACGCCGAGAGCGCTCTCGAGGATCTGAAGAAGCCGACCCGGCGCTTCGTGGTGGGCCTCACGGGCGGGCGCGAGGACGGGCCGCCTTTGCTCAACCAGATCGACACGGGGCCGCCGCTCCGACAGACGTTCGATGTGACGGTCGCCTACCGGCAGAGGCGGGACAGCTTCGGCCTGGCCAAGGCGATCGCGGAGGACGTGGACGACATCGGCCACGAGCTCCAGCGCACCGACGGCGACCGCTACGACGCCGCGACCACCGGCCTGTGGCGACGGACCACGACCGGCTACGAGATCGAATTCGACGACGCGAAGGGCGGCGTCGCGCTGCTGACCATCCCGGTCGAGTGCGACTACGAGCCGACGTACTAGACGGGGGAAACGATGAGCTCCACAGCAGCGAAACTCGCAGGACTCGGCAAGCTTCAGATCGGAGGTGAGGCCACGTTCGGCACGGTGTCGACGCAGCTGGCCGACGTCCAGTGCGTCAGCGTGGACAGGTCCGGCCTGACGCACGCGCCGATCGAGGACATGCACCAGAAGCAGGAACTGCTCGAGGTCGAGCGGATCCTGGGCGTGAAGGGCGGGCAGATCGTCACGGAGCACTACCTGCACGGCTGGAGCTCGACGGTCCCGGCCGCGGCGCCCAGCCACGCGATGCCCGAGGACGCCGGCGACGGCTTCGACAAGCTGTTCGGCGCCCTCGCTGCCGCCTTCGGCGACCAGGTCACCGGCGGCTACCTCGCCAGCCTCGACCTCGACAACGGCGGAGGTCCTTCGACGACCACGCAGCTGAAGAGCATGGACGCCGACAGCACCTGGGCGGCGGGCTCGTTCGCGTCCGGCCAGGCGATCGCCTGGGAGCGTTCGATCGCGGGGCTCTACGAGGTCGACTGGATCACCGACATCGACGACACCGGCGACCCCAACACCATGGACACGCTGCAGGACATGACCGAGGCGCCGGCGCGCGACAAGGTCTGGGGGTCGTACACCGCGGCCACGAAGACCGGCGATCCCTACCGCCCGGGCAACCCGAACCTGACGTCGTTCAGCCTGAAGATCTTCGGCCACGACAGCGACGACGTCCTCACCGCGCTCGGCTGCGTGCCGACGGGGCTGACGATGACCTTCGCCATGGGCGAGCCCGCGCGGATGACGATCACGTGGGGCGTGCAGGACTGGAGCGAGGCCGGCAGCGGCGGCGCCCCGGCCGTGCAGACCTGGACTTTCCCGCCTCCGGAGGCGCTCACCCGCGGGATGGTCGCCTGGGGAACCACGAAGGCGAACCCCCGGCCCATCCGGGATCTCACCTTCGACCTCGGGATCACGGTCCAGCCGGTGCTCGACTACAACAGCGCGAACCACATCTCGGGATGGGTCACGGTCGACCGCAAGAGCACGGTCAGCTTCAGCGTTCTGCGCGACGTCAGCGAGGAGCCGACCGACTACGCCGCGCTCACCGGCAAGGCGTTCACGGCGACCTTCGGTAGCCAACCGGGCAAGATGTTCAGCCTGTGCGTGCCCAAGGCGTTCATCGCCGACTTCCCCGGCTTCGCCGACGGCGACGGCCAGGTGCTCGCGCCGGTGACGCTGTACCCCGGCTACTACACCGGCGACACCGGCAGCGGCAACGCCTTCGACACCGACCTGCGGTTCGCGTTCGTCTAATGGCGCTACCGCCCATCGTGCTGGCCGCAGAGGAGCCCGTGCGGCTCTTCAGTCCTCACGACCCCGCGATCGACGTGGAGGCGACGGTGGCGTCCGTGCCCGGCGAACTCGAAGCGGTCGAGAGTTGGGTTGCGGGTGTGGCGTCGAAGGAGATCGACCCGGAGACGACCCCGAGGCCGACGACGCGCATGGACCGCTACGAGGCCGGCGATGACCTCGACGTCGAGACGCTGGTGCTGAAGCCCGGCGAGGAGCCGACGGTCTTCGTCGTCCGGGCCCTGAACCCGCGCGAGATGCGCGTGGTCCGCGCGAAGTTCCCCGTGCTGGAGGAGGGCGCCGACACCCGCGAGAAGCGCGTGCAGTGGGTCGAGATGTCGCTGCACATGGCCAGGCTCGGGCTCGTCGATGTCGAGAACTGGGACGGCTGGACGGCGATCGCGAAGCGGGACCGGCTCTTCGGTCTCGAGTGCTGGTCGGAGGACACCGCGGCCCAGGTGCCCGGGCAGACCCTGCTCTTCATCGGGACGGCGATCCTGCGCCTGTCCACGCTGGACGAAAAAAAAAGCGTGAACTCTGGCTCGTCTCCTGGCGCCCGTGGTGGAACCGCCGCACGAAGAACGACAAGGGGCAAAGGAAAGGCCCGCGGCCGTTCGACTGCAAAGCGATCTGCGAACGGACACCATCAACTGCCGTCGGGGAGGTAGCGCGATGCCACGTGCTTCCAGCCTCGATCGCTGCGGGCACCTGGTCGGAAGCGCCCGGCGGGCCTCCGGAAGGCTGCCCGAACCGCATCCTCTGCATGCCGTCCCCCTGGCGGGACACCGTCCTCGCGCTGTGCAGCGACTACGAGAAGGGATGCGTCCCGGGCTGGCCGGACAGGTACTCCGCCTCGGCGGTGGCCGGTGTCCGCTACCTGCTGTCCGAGTCCGGCGCCGCGCTGGAGCGCCTCCGGGAGGTCTGACCGATGGCCCGGCGTCGTAGCGGCAAGCTGGCCGGGCAGGCCGAAGCCCTCATCCGACTCGTCGGCGAGGACGGGGTCTCGAAGATGGTCGAGGACGTTCAGAAGAAGATCAAGGGCACCGCCGAGGAGACGAGGAAGAGCGAGGAGGCGACGAAGAGTCTGGAAGACGCGTGGGCCGGTGCGGCGGCTGCAGTGGGCATCGCGGGTACCGCGATTGCGTCGGCGGTGCTCGTGGCCCGCGAACTCCACCGGTCGCTGACCGACGAGAACCGTCTACGGGGCATGGAGGCCTCGTTCGAGAGAACGTTCGCAACCGCCTCTGCGTCCATGCGGGACATGCAGGCGGCGTCTGCCGGCGTATTCAGCGAGCAGGACATCCAGAAATGGTCCGTGCTCATGAACAGGCTCGGGCTCGACATCGGGCAGATCAACCAGATCCTCGAGTTGAGCGCCAAGGCGGCCACGGCAACGGGCGTCGCTCTCAAGGACATGCTCCAAGAGGTGACCACTGGGATCGGCGGGCGGTCGTCCGGCTTCTTCGAAGACAAGTTGGGATTGCCTGTGGACTTCGGGCGTGACGTGTCCGAGGCGAATGCGCGTCTGAAAGACCTCAACATCGAGCTCACCACATCCGAAGAGGTTGGGCTGGCGGCGACCAGTGCGATCAAGGCGATGTCGGACGCTTTCGGGGGAGTTGAACTGTATGGCGTCGAGAACGATCTGAACAGGGCGAACGTCGCGATCGAGGAGATGGGTCGGAGGTGGACGTCCCTGAAGGCTGAAGCAGCATCCGCCACGCTCACGGTCCTGGACAGCGTCGACGCGGTCAATCAGACGCGAAAAACACTAGGCGGTCTCATTCAGAACAACGCCGAGGCTCTTGAGATGATGACTGCCAATCTTCGGGAGGAGGCGCACGCGCACGCGAATATCGGGACCGAGCTACAGTCGGCGGTGAGTTGGTCAGAGCTGTACGAGAACAGACTCGCGGCTCTTCACGAGTGGCACGGGCTGCTTCCGCCTGCGATATCGGACACGGCGCGAGAGACACGCGAACTCACCAGCGAGTTCGAGAAGCAGGTGACGCAGCTGAACCGGCTCGCCGAGGCCGGGAACAGACTCGGCGACACCGCGCTGTTTAATCAGGCGTTCGGGTTGTTGACGAAGGCCAGCAAAGCGATTGGCGCCCGCCGCCGAGGAGGCAGAGGCCGCAAGCGCCAGGCGATGCAGTTCGTCGGCGAGACCGAGCAGCAGCAGAGCGGCAGGGTCAAGGCCGAGCGCTTCGCCGAGTTCACCGCGACGACCGGCGAGGAGAACCGCGAGAAGCAGCAGGGCCTCATCGACATGGAGCGCGAGCACGAGGCGACCATCCGCAGCAAGGCCGACGCGCTGCAGGGCCTGGAGGAGCAGGCGCTGTTGACCTTCGACACGCTCAGCGCGTCGGCTGCGGATCTGCAGGGTCCCTTCGCGGTCCTGTCCGACGAGATCGAGCGCATGTCCGCCGTGATGGAAGCGGCCGACAGGGCCGGCATCAGCATGGGCCAGGCTTTCATCAAGAACGTTCCTGCGATGCTGTCGGCTGGTGGCAAGGTGACCGCCGGCTTCGTGGACAACACCAAAACGAAGGCGGCGATCCAGGCGGTGTTCGAGGGCGCCGCGTCGGTCGCGTCGTTCGCGAAACAGGACTACACCGCCGGTGCGATGCACGCGCTTGCCGCTCTGCAGTTCGGCCTCATCGCCGGCGGCGTGATCGGCGGGGGTGGCGGAGGCGGGGGTGGCGCCAGGGGCCGACCCCCGGTCGTCGGCAACCAGCTGGCCGCCCAGAACGACGACGCCGATCGCGGCACGCGCCACATCACCATCAACATGCAGGGAGCACTCGTCACCGAGGAGGGCGCACGCGAGCTCGAGCGGATGCGGCGCAGGTTCACCGACGACGAATTCGTGCCGGGTTGATCGATGACGGCACCGCATACCACCTACCTGCAGGGCTCCTTCCGGGCCACGGCCGCCGCGACGGTGCGCTTCACCGATGATCCGGGTGGCACGCCGACCACGTCCGACTGGACCGTCACGGCCGGCGACACGTGGAACAGCCTCGACGAGCTGGTGGCAGCCTTCAGCGCGCAGATCGTCAGCGACCTGGGTGCGGGCTACACGGTCGCGATGGAGAAGACAGGAACGAGCACGGGAAGGCTGACGGTCGACACCCCGGCGAACAACTTCTCGATCACCTGGAGCCAGACCGGCGACGGCACGGACCTGCGAGACGCGCTCGGGCCGACCGGCGACGTCGCGAACCAGGCCAGCGGCTGGGAGTCGAGCGAGGCGAGCCCGCTGTGCTTCTATCCGCAGTATGCCGGCCGCGCGGTTCGCAGGGGCATCAGCAGCCGGCACCGTGCACACGTGCTGACGGTCGGCGGCAACAGCCGCACCCAGGGCCACGCGGACCCGGCGGACGTCGATGTCGTGGACATGGACTGCGTACTCTGGTTCGGCAAGGCGAGCGACCGCCGCCCGCTGCAGCAGCTGCGCGACTTCGTCGAAGCCGTCTTCACGGAGGACGGGGCCGGCGAGCCGTTCAGCGTGTTCGACGACTCCGATCAGTGGGTGTGCCGGTTCCGCGACAACCCGGTCCGGGTGGCGCCCCGGCGCGTGACGAACGCCGCGAGCGACGGACTGTGGGAGGTCACCCTTCCGCTCGTCAGCGAGGTGCACCCGTGGTGATGCGAATCGACGCCGCGTTCCGCGTGGACGAGACCACCCGGCTGCTGAAGTTCTCCGGCGGCGCCCGGTCGCTCACGGACGCGCTGTACATGACGGCTGCGGCGCTCGCCGCCGAGATGCAGACGCAGGGGCAGGCCATCCTGGGCGGCGGCTTCACCTGCACCGAGTCGGCCGGCGTGTTCACGATGGCCAACGCCGGCCCGAACTTCTCGATCACCTGGACGCACCCGGCGCTGCGCGACTGGCTGGGCTGGACCGCAGACCTGAGCGGCGCGAACAGCTACACGGCGCCGAACACCTGCGCCGGCACCTTCGTGCCGACCCGTGCCTGGGAAGACCAGGGCCCCTCCTGGACGTGGCAGCTCCGCAGCTGGACCGGGCACCACCAGACCGGAGGCAGCCTGAAGACGGGGCGCGAGGACCGCTGGCGCCTCAACGCCCGCGTCCAGTACAGCGAGCTCGCGCAACTCCGCAGCGTCATGTCCTACCTGCTCAACGGCATGCCGGCGACGTGGTTCCGCAACTCGCTCGACACCGCGGCGTTCGACTATGACACCAACTGGGACGGCACGATCCAGGTGCTCCTGGATCAGAGCGACTACAGCGACGAGTGGATCGGCGACGGCGACGCCCTCATCGACGCTGTCGTGCCGCTGACGCTGTTGGAGTGGGCGGCCTAGATGGCGACGACCTTCAGCCAGGCGATCGCGCGAAGCGACGTGACCATCCGCTTCTACCTGAAGTTCGAGGGGATCCCGTATATCTTCTTGGACGGGACGACCCCGGTCGGCCCCACGGGTGCGGCCTGGGCGGCCCCGACCAGCAAGACCTACGCCTGGACGCTGCAGGAGAACTCGCTCGACGTCTCCAACGGCGTGAAGGACATCGGGCCGGAGATCAGCAGGCGCGTGTCCCGCGTGCGCCCGGCCCAGATGGAGTTCGTGCTCGAGGAGAACCGCGCCGGCGACATGCTGGGGATCATGGCCCGCGCGAAGGCGAGCGGGAAGACGGCCGAGCTGCTCGCCGACTTCGGCTACGACACCGGCGGCGGGCCCACGGCGATGACGGTGGACAGCACCGCCACCTGGGCGAGCACGGGCTACCTCTACTTCGGCAGAGAGACGATCCGATACGGAGGCACCACCGCCACCCAGTTCAACACGCTGACGCGCAACGTCTTCGACCTCGAGGACGGCGGCGGCAACACCTTCGGCGACGGCCGCCACATCCACAACCCGGACGACGGGATCGGGGCCGGCTTCTCGACGGTGGCCGACTACCCGCGGGTCTGGGTCGGCCGCTGGGCGAGCCTGCGCGCCTTCGTCTGCGACGTGGACGGCAACGCCTACGACACGGCGTTCGACGGCACTGCGAGTCGAGAGGTCTGGCGCGGCGTCGTGCGGACCTCGCCCATGCCGATGAACGACTACCAGCGCTGGGCGATCCGCTGCGAGTCCATCGAGGGGATCACCAAGACCGACATCGGCGTGACCGACATCAAGGGCAACCTCATCCGGGTGCCCGGGAACGTGAAGTACAACGCCCAGGGCAAGGTCGACGTCGATGCGAACGGCAAGCCGATCGGCAACAACTCGGGCACCTACTTCACCTTCCTGCTCGACGACAACACGCGCTTTCTGCACATGAAGGTGGTGGAGTACACGCTCGCGAACTACCCCGACACCTCGGCGGCGACGTACGACTTCACCGGGGACAACGCGATCGCCGTGGCCACCGCCGGCCTGAACACGGTGACCGGGCTCGTTAACGCCTTCTCGATCAACGTCGCCGCGGCCTTCTCGACAGCCGGGCTGTCGGACTTGAACTTCGACCTGTTCAACCTGAACGGCAAAAAGGGCCCGGATGCCGGGCTTGCGCTGCGGTTCACCTGCCCTCAGACCGTGAACAAGGTCTGGGTGATCGACCTCGATTTCACGCAGTTCGGCAGCGTGGGCAACCTGCTCGGGTTCGGCGAGAACGTGCACCGCGTCTTCCACGAGACGTCGGGGCAGGGCTACGTCATGTTCGTCAAGCCGCCGGGCCCGCTGGTGTCGGCGTACATCCACCCGAACAGCACGACGATCCCGTTTTACTTCTCGCCGTCCGAGGGCTACTCCCCGTCGACCGGGAGCAAGCCGAACAATGTGCCGAGCACGGGCTTCGCGAAGATCGGCGGCAAGGAGATAGTCGAGTACACCGCGATCAACTCGGTCGGCGAGTTGTCGGCGAAGGGGCTCCACACGCTGACCGTGTCGAAGCGCGGAGCGATGGGCACCTCGCGGATCGAGCACCGCGTCGTCATGACGCCCGAGTGGACCAGCGAAACCGACGAGGTGACGGTCGAGTTCGGGGCCGGCTTCGACGACGTCGACCCGCTCACGGCCATCCTGCGGCTCGCTGTGAGCACCGGGGAGGCCTCCCACCACTCGATCTACGACACGCTGCACCACGGCGTCTCGGTGGCGCTGAACCCGCTGCACTTCGACCTGGACCAGATCGCCTCGGTGGCCGCGCAGCTGCCGGCGTCGAGCCAGGGGCTGGGCTTCCTGCTGAGCAAGACGCACAAGTTGGACCGGCTGATCGGCAAGCTCCTGCAGCCGGCCGGCGTGTACCTGGCGGCTGCCGTCACCCTGGCTGGCGAGTACCGCATCCAGGCCTTCCGCTCCATCCCGCCGCTGGAGAGCGAGATCAACACCACCGTCACCTCGTCGCAGATCCGAATGGAGGGCGGCGCGGACTACGTGGACTCGGTGTCGAAACTCGTCAACCAGCTGGTGGTGAAGTACCGCTGGGACCCGCTCGAGGAGGAGCCGACCGACGACTCCGTGACCGTCAACGCCTGGGACAGCCAGCGCGAGTTCAACGTCAAGGGGCGGATGACGCTCGAGCTGATCGGCAAGCAACTGCCCATGGACAGCGCGATCCTCGCGGTGAAGGAGATGGCGTATCCGATCTTCGCCCGGTACGCGCTTCCCTATCACATCTTCAGCGTGAGACTCGACCGCAGCGGCTGGGACCTGAAGCCCGGCGACGGCGTGTACATCACGCTCGCCAACGTGCCGACCTTCACCGGCGTCCGCGGGTTCTCGAACCGGAAGTCGGTCGTGCTGCAGTGCGCGCACACCTACCAGACGTCGGGCGGGGCCGCCGGTGGCACCGGCACCGAAGCCCTTGTGCTGGTCGAGGGGAGCCGCAGGCAGAGCACCTACGCGCCGGCGGCGAGCGTGGCGAGCAAGAGCGGCAGCGACATCACGCTGGACGCCAACGGCTTCAGCCAGCCCGGGCACGACACCGACGCCGCCCACTTCGACGCCGACGACGAGATCGTGGTTTTCAACGCCGGCGACTTCAGCAGCAGGGAGGTCAAGACGATCGTGAGCAAGGCCGGCAACGTCCTCACGCTGAACAGCGCCGTCACCCTCACGGTCGGCGCCGACACCTACATCGTGCCGGACGACTACGTGAACGCGCAGGTGAGCCAGCGTCCGCACGCTCACATCTGCTCCAACGCCGATCCGCCGGTGCTGACCGGCCCGGGCGACCCCACGCCCTTCGAGTACGTCTGATGGCGCGCACTGCACCGACGGACTACCTCGTCATCCCGATCTCGCTGGTCGCCCAGGGGCGCGTGATCAGGGAGGGCAGCGACGGCGGCACGCACTACGGCGAGCTCGACATCGCCGAGAACCAGAACTTCGTGCACTGCAACGGCTGGCCGCAGATCATCGACAACGTCTTCACGTCGACCTACCCGCTGGCGCACAACGGCACGACGCCTGTGATGCGGGCTCTGTGGCAGCGGGCGCCCTTCGTGGACGGCGCCGACATCGAGGTGAAGATCCGCGCAGCGATGAGCGGCACGACCGACACCGGCAAGGTGCGCTTCGAGATGGCGACCGGGGCGGGCCCCGGGGCGGGCGGCAGCTCGGACTCGAGCGAGGGCGCGACCATCGACGTGAGCGGGACCACGGTCACCACGTACACGGGCAGCTGGACCTACGACGCGGCCGAGACCGTGGACACCATCGAGATGCACTGCTGGGCGACCGGGGCGACCGACACGCTGCGCGTCTACAGCGTCGAGGCCTACGTCAAGCCGATCACCTCGATCAGCGCCGGCGTGAGCACGGGCGGCTACGTGCCCTGGGACACCGGGGAGTTCGCCGCCGACGAGCCGCTGAGCGTCTGGCACCGGCAGACGATGCTCGACAACGTCGAGGCCCTCCGCAAGACGCGCATGGACACCATCACCTCGTGGTCCGAGGACCTGACCCGCGCATCGAGCAGTCTGAAGGAGACGACCAGCAGCACGTACGTAGTCATCGCGGAGGTGCCCTTCGAGACGCCGGACGGAGTCACCGAGATCCGCTGGGGGCTCGCGGGCTACCGCGCCGTGGCGGCGTCGGCCGGCGGCGTGAAGGTCGAGGTCCTGGGCGGCGACGAGGTCGAGGTCACGTTCGGCAGCACGTGGACCAGCCCCTATACCGCGGCGAAGTACGACTGGAACTCCGACGGTGGATCGCTGACCTGCAACGACAACCAGCCGCAGGTTCTGCGCGTCAGCCTCAAGGGCGACGGCACAGACAAGACGTTCCTCATGAGCTGCGTGGCATGGTACGAGGACGCTGCCTGATGAAGTGGCCCCCCATCGACTGGCACCCGGTGCCCTTCAAGGTGTTCAACGGCGCTCCGGCATGGTCTCAGCACGCGCTGGACACGGACCGCGCGACCACGTACCTGGCGATGCGGAAGGCGCACGTACCCACGCTGCTCGGCGAGTTCACAAGCGGGCAGACCTACGAGCTCGTCGTCCGGATCCCGCCGTTCACCAATCACGTCGCCGTGGACGTGCACGCGGTGGGCGACGGCGTCGTCACGGTGCAGTCCGACGACGACACGTACGACGTCGACATCACGATCGTGCACACCGACGGTGCGTCGCCGGACGTGGCCGACGCGCTGTGGTTCACGACCGGGGCGCCGCTGGACTCGCCCGGCGCCGACGGCAACGACCGGGCGCCGGAGGTGACGTTCGCCGACAGCTGGCGGAACGTGCGCTTCGAGTGGTCGATCGCGGACGCCGCCGGCAACACGCTGACGCTGTACGCGATGCGTTTCAGGCCGGTCTACCCGGACGAGACCGCCGACCTGTCGACCGCCACGTGAGGGAAAACGACCACCTGTGCTAAGGTGCCACATGTAACGGAGGAGTCAGGCTCATGGCCAAACCTGCAATGGGAGTATCGTGCCAGCGCATCGTCGCTGCCGATCTGATCGACGGCGTCGGTGCCGACACGCTGACCGAGATCACGCTGACCGCCCCTTCGGGCCCGGGCGACTACAAGCGCTTCTACGTCTTCTGTCAGGCAGCGAGCGGCGTCAGCACCTTCAAGCTGCAGGTCGCACTCGACGACGCAGCCGCCCCGACCTGGTACGACGTGACCGGCCTGCTGGCTCTGTCCAGTACGACCGGCCTCTTGACGTACTTCGGCCCCGCTCCGCGGATCCGCGTGAACGTGGACTGGATCAGTGGGACCGCTTCGGCGGAAGCGCTGCTGACCGACGGCAGCCCGACCAGCTGGTAGCCGATGACGCAGCCCATCCACGGCGGTATCGCGAGCACGCCCGTCTGGTCGATGCGCAGCGCCGCAGGCAGTCGTGAGATCGCTACGGCCGGCGTAGATCTGCCCACGGCAGCCACCGACTACGAGGACGGCGGCGATATCGCGCTTTTGGACATGGACGCGCAGACCGATGCGCGCAGCTGGGTGTTCTGGTTGAACACGGCGTCGGCCGCCGCCTATCGCGCGCTGATCAGCAAGATGGGCGCGCCGCCCTACACCGGCTGGTCGGTCGAGTTGTGGAACGACGACACGCTCAAACTCGAGCTGGTCGGTTTGACGACGGGCACCGGCCACACTCGCGTCACAACGACGAACGCGGTGGCCGACGGCAACTGGCACCACTGCGCGATCGCATACGCCGGTTCTGGTGACGCCTCCGGTGTGACGATGTACATCGACGGCAGGCGCGAGACGAACGTGGTGAAGGTGAATACGGCGCACACCACGAGCAGCGTGAACGCCACAGCGGTACGCTTCGGGAGGCGTGCCGACGACACGTTGACCGTGTCGGCTTCGCTGCTCGACGTGCGCGTCTACGGGCGTGAGCTCATGCCAGACGAGATCACGCAGATCTGGAAAGGCGATGGCAACGACGGGAACCGATCGGCGCTGTTAGCCCGTTGGCCGTGTATCGGTAGCCCCGGCGCGGCAGCCTCCATCCTGGCCGACATGGCCGCCGGGAACAATCTGACGGGCAGCGGTTCGCCAGTGTTCGTCGCTGCGAGCCGACCGGTGCTTCTGTGATGCGGGCGCCCTCGACCTGATCCCATCCTTCCGGGATGTGCCACATATGGTAACCTGCCATACATGACGACCCGTCCCGGCGCCGCCACAGCGATCATCGGCGGAGAGGAGCGGGAGCCGCCGCCCTCGCTGGAGTGGCGGAACTGGCACGCGCACGGGGTCAGGAAACTCCGCGCCGGCGGTCACATCGTGCCCGAGCGGATCGTTCTTCACGAGAGCGTGACCAGCACCTGGGGTCGGGCGGTCGACGTCCTCTTCCGGCGCCACCTCGGCGTGCACGTCGTCGTCGCCAGAGACGGCACCGTGACCCAGCACGCCGACCTGGTGCGACGCTGCGCGCACGCAGGCCGTGCTCACAACCGGTACTCCGTCGCCGTCGAGGTCGTCAACCGCTACTACGGCAAGCACGCTTCTCCCGAGGACGTCGTCATCGACGCAGTCTGGGCGCACAAGGGCCGCTACATCGTTCCGCCCCACGTGCAGCTGGAGTCGGTGTGGCAGACCGTGCGCTGGCTCACCGCCGAGCTCGGGCTGCTCGTCGCGTTCCCGGCGCTGCAGACGAACGACGGCTTCCTCTGGGGCAGGGCGCCGGCAGAGGCGAGGGAGCCGGGCATCGTCGCTCACCACAGGACCGGGCACGCCGACGGGCTCGTCCCGGAGCACTACTGCCTGTGCCGTTCCCGCGGGGCCGGGCCGGCTATCGCGTACTTCCGCACGGTCCAGGCCGCCCGGTCCGGGGCCAGGCGCACGACCAGTCACCACGCACTGGTGTGTCGGGGGGTCGCATGAGCGAGTTCTCCGACTTCGAGCAGTTGCTGCTCAATCGGATCGACCGGCTCGAGGTCAAGGTAGACACCCTCGTCGCCGACGTCGCAGCCCTCAAGGCAAAGGCCGGGCTCTGGGGCGCCGTCGTTGCTCTGATCGTCAGCGTCATCGTGGCGGTGCTCACGTGAGGGGGAAGAGAACCTTCTTCTTCGGGCTCGTGCTCGCGGTCCTCAGCTCGCTGATGTGGCTGCAGGAGCAGGTGCTCGACCCGCGGTGGCTTCTCCCGATCGGCGTGGCCGTGGTGTTCCTGCGCTCGATCACGACCGGCCCGATCTGGACGCGAGAAAGGAAGCGCTACCCGACTACCCGGACGCCGTCTGGACGGCGGAGGAACAAAAAAGGATGAAGCGTCTGCTCGTGATACTGCTCCTGGGGATGGTGCTCGCCGGCTGCGGCGGCGTGCTGCGGGTGAAGGTGCAGAGAGGAGACCGCGAGCTGCTCGTGGTCAAGTGCTCGGCGCCCAGCCTCATCGAGTACCGGCACGACGGCAAGCTGATCTTCTCCCGGAAGGGCGAGGACGCGCTGCCTCCGTCGGTGGAGTGCGGTCGCCGCACGCTCCGGGTGACCCCGCCATGACCCGCAAACGCCGGACCCGGAAGCGCAAGGTCGAGCCGTTCGACGCCGTCGCAGTCGCAGTCGCTCACCTGCCTGTCCCACTCGCGACGGCGGACCTCGTCACGTACCTGGGCATCGCTGTCGAAGCCGGCGTCCAGGCGTTCACGGACGGGGCCCCGGAGCCAGACACCGCGGAAGCGCTGATGAGAGGCGCTGTACGGCTCGGAATGCGCGCCATCCCCGTCAGCCTGCCCCCGGAGGCCAGAGCGGCGCTCACGGAGGCGCTGGTGGCCGCGCTCGGGGCATTCTGGCGGTCGATGGTGCCGGTCCGGGTCGAGGTCGAGGCGGAATCGGGGAGTGATCTACACGTCGAGGTCATCGAGTGAGGCAGACCGTCGTCGACTGGAGCCTCTTCGTGGGCGGTGCAGTCGTCGGCGCCTCCGTCGTCCTCTACCTGACGTTCGCTTTCGGGATCAGCCCATGGTGCTGAGGCCGTGCACCCCGTAGCGGCGCCGGTCCTCGTGTGCACGACCTTCTTCGTGTGCATGGGCTGCACGCCGGAGCCCGCGCCACCACCCGACATCGCAAGGCACCTGCTGCCGCCGGCGCCGATGGTCGATCTCGCGACGACGGCGACACTGATGTCGCACGTCTGGGCGGCGCACTGCCTGAAGAGCGAGCCCTTCTACTGTCTGGCGAACTCCGAAATCCACCGCGCGATGGTCACCTCAGAGCACTGCATCGACTGTCCGATCGAGGGATGCGTCGATGGTCGGGTCGTCGCCGTCGGTCCCTGCGTGCCCTTCCTCGAGTGCATCCCTGCAGAGGGAGCAGTCGACACGCAGGAGTGCACGACCGACGACGGGCAGCCGGGCACGCAGGACGTCTACTGCTCGAAGGGCTTCTGGTCGCTCGGTCCGTGTGAGCCGCCCGCGTGCGTGCCCGCCGAAGAGGTCTGCAACGGCATCGACGACGACTGCGACGACGGGGTGGACGAGAACCAGCTGAACGACTGCGGAGAATGCGGGCCGGTCCCGCTCGAGGTGTGCGACGACGTCGACAACGACTGTGACGGCAAGACCGACGAGGACCTCTACGCCGAGTGCTGGAGCGCGTGCGAGGCCGGGCTCCGCCAGTGCATCGGCGGGCAGTGGACGTGCTCGGCCGCACAGCCCGAGCCGGAGATCTGCGACGGCGAGGACAACGACTGCGACGGGGCCGTGGACGAGGGCCTGCTGTGCCTGTGCCCGGCCGAGGGGGCGCTGTTCCCGTGTGCAGCGCCTCCGCTCGTCTGCGGCGCCGGGTGGTCGCAGTGCGTGTTGGTCGCCGGCGAGCTGGTCCTCACTCCCTGCCGGGCGATCTGTGCGTACACGTCGCCTGGCCCGGAGTGCGACGACGGCCTGGGCATCCCGGTGCCCGAAGTGTGCAACGCCTGGGACGACGACTGCGACGACGACATCGACGAGGGGCTGGTCGAGTCCTGCTACACCGGCCCGCCCGGGACCGTGAACGTCGGCATCTGCAAGCCGGGCCAGTGGGAGTGTGCACTCGGGCAGTGGGGCACCTGGGACGAGCAGACCTTCGAGCCGTGGCTGTGCGACGACGAGGTGGTGCCCATGCCGGACGACCCCTGCAACGGGGCGGACGACGACTGCGATGGGCTCGCCGACGACGGCAAGGAGATCCAGCCGACCGACATGCTCTTCGTGGTCGACGGGAGCGGCTCGATGTCGGAGGAGATCGGTGCCGTGGTGCTCGCGCTGCAGAGCTTCGGGCTGCACTACGCCGCCGAAGACGCCATCCTGTGGGGGCTCGTGCTGGCGCCCGAAGGGAACCTCGGCAGCAAGGACCACCTGCGTCGGGCGCTCTCGCCGGCGCCGCTCCCGGGCTTCGTGGCGGCGGTCGACGCTCTGCCGAAGAACCTCAACGGGGGCAGCGAGATGACGGCGGACGCGATCTATCTCGCGATCCTCGAGCTCGCGCCGTCGGCGCCGTACCAGCTGCAGGATCTCGGGTGGGGCGTGATGGTCGGAGAGTCGGACCCCTTGCTGCCGCTGTGGAAGATCGGCTGGCGCGACGACGTCGAGAGGGTCGTCGTGATGCTCACCGACGAGAAGATGCAGAGCTATCTCGAGCCGAAGATCGACGTGACAGTCATCAAGCCGCTCTTGACAAAGACGGGCGTGCACGTCTTCACGTTCACGGCGCCCGGGCTGGTTGACCAGTGGGCGCCGGTCTCTCCGGGCGGCGTGTTCAAGCTGAGCAGCAACGCCGCTGCGATGCAGCAGGGGCTCGAGACGATTATCGACGCCGTCGTGTGTGCCGAGTAGCCGTCAGGGGCCGCTGCGCTCCCACGCCCACAGCAGGGCCTCGGGGACGGTCCCGAAATAGACGCTCATCCCATCGGGCGGGCCGTCCACCTGACAGTCTCCGTCGCTGTCAAAGAAGGCGTAGTAGTGTTCCGGCAACGCCTCGCACAACAGGTGCCACAAGCACCCGACGCTCGCCCAATCGTCCAACCCGGCGAACTCCAGTCTCGCCCAATCGTCCAACCCGGCGAACTCCAGTTCGTCCAGATTGAACTCGTAGCGCTCGCAGTACACCCCGTACTGATCCGCGTCGATCACGCGCAGCACGTCCCCGTTCGCCGGGTTGCGGGCCAGCATTCCGGCCATCCAGCGGAACCGGGGGTGCTGGTCCAGTCGGCGTGCGAGGGTGGTGTTGGTCATCGGGCCGTCAGCGCGACGTCCGCCGCCCGGGCCCCGGCCACGGGAACCCGAAGTCCCGTCGCTTGACCTTCGCCATGCGGCCGTCCGGGTGGTGGAAGACGAGACCCTCGTGCCGGATAATCCTCAACAGTCGCAGCAGCCCGGAGAAACTCCGGTCGGCCGCCGGGACCACGATGGCGCCGTGCTTGCGGAAGGTGTGCCCCACCATCCCGTACGGGTCGCGCTGAATGCGCTCGCCGATGAGCTCGTAGGTACCGTCCTCGGTCTGCGGGTAGTTCTCCCAGGCCTGGCGATGCCACTGGTCCTCGGGGCCCTCGCCGACGGGCCGCCAGCCGTGGCCGCTCTTCTGCTCCGGGTCGCCGCTCCAGTGCTCCCAGCCGGCGGGCATCGTCTTGCCTCGCTTCAGCGCGTGGCGCCGATACAGCACGCCGCCCCGGACCATGCAGCAGGTGCCGTCCCACTTGATGGTCGCGACGCCCTCGCCGGCGAGCACCCACTCGCAGCCCTCGACGACCTCGTCATGACACAGGCGTGTGGCCTCGTAGTCTCGTTTGAAGATGCTCGGGATTTTCTGCATCAGGAGCCCAGCCCCGCCTCGACGATACACAGGATCCCCTCGGCGTACGCCTCCGGGATGGGCTCGTCTCCCGACTCCCACGCGCGGACCATGCCGGGCGTGACCTCGATGCCGCTGCCGCACAGCTCCGCCACGACGGCTGCGCGGTCCATCCGGAGCTTCAGACGGGCGACACGGAGGCGGACGCGGAGGTCGGAAAGGTCCAGGATGGACGCGGGACCGCGCCGGGGACGGCACCTCGCGGCGACGGCTCGGCGCGCGAACTCGATGTCGTCTTCGGTGACGGACACGGGGTCGACGCGGGCGCGCCGCCTCCCGGGGTGATTGCTGGACGGGCTCATCGAGTTGACCTCCTGATTGGCACATGAATCGGCGGCAGTTCGCGGCCTTCGGCCAGGCGCAGCTGCTCCTTCACCTGCTCCACGAGGCGCGAGATGGTCGCCCGGTGCCCGACGAGCTCCACGACGCGGCGGCACTCGATGGCGTAGAACCACGCCATGTCGCTGTGGTAGTCGTCGCCCGACTCGTCGGCACGGCGCGCGGCGGCCTTGGCGAAGGCTCTGAGGGCCTTGTCGCGGGCGGCCCGGGCGCGGGCACCGTCAGCCTCGGCTTGGTTCTTCAGGCGGCGGCAGCGGGACATCAGGCAGCCTCCCGCCGCATGCGGTTGTGCAGCTTCTCCCGCTCGTACTCGGCGCCGACACCGACCCCCAGACGGGCATCGAGGAGCGCGAGTTGCTGACGAGGCGTGCGGCTCGAGGCTTCGCCCTGTCTCCTCTCGGCCTCCGCGCGTCTCTGCTCGCGGCTCTTCTTCACGAAGCCTCCCGGGTGAACGGCGCCTCGATGCCCAGCCACCCGCACAGCTTCGCGTAGTGCTCGGCGCTCGGCGTCTTCCCCTGGCCCAGGCGCGTGAAGATGGAGGCGGAGCACTCGTTCTCGCCGGCGACGTCCCGCCAGCTCATCCGATGGGAGCGGCGCTTTCTATCGAGCGCGACGTAGAAGGCGTCTGAATCGAAGCATCGAGGCATGAGCCAAACGTAGCCGGCGGTCTGCCAGTTTTGCAACCTTGTTCTCGAAAAAGAACAGAACCCCGGACAACGCTGAGGATGTTTCGGCTGCCCGGCGACTGAGAAAAAATCGCCTGTTGACGAGCCTGTGGAGTACCCATCCGCCCGCGCCGAACCGGAAGACTCCACAGATGTTCGTTTACACGGGACATCCAAAAAACCCGGGCCAACTTGTTGCGTGCGACCCGGGCTAATGCCAGCCTTCTGGACATGCTGCACCTCGAGTTCACGAGAACCGGAAAGCGAAGTACGAAGAAGCTGGCCGGAGACAAGGCCCGGCTAGAGCTCACCATGACCACCGAGGACGCCGGGAAACTGCGTGCGTTCGCGGAGGATCGGGACGTCTCCGTGTCGGAACTCATCCGGGCATTCGTCCGGCTTCTGGAGCACGAGCAGCAGTAGGCGGCGCCGCTCCCCCAGACCAGCCGTCAGAAGCATGCCGGGGGGAGGGACGCTGAACGAGAACCGCAAGGGTTTGCGGGTGTTCCGATCCAAGGGATACACGCGCTCGCAAACCCGTGACAAGACTGAACGTTTCTTGCGTGAGGCGCAACATATGGCGACTTACGGCGTTTGGTTTCAGGAGGGTACGGTGCGAAGCGAGACTGGTCGGCTGGTTTGCGTTCCGAGCCGTCGGCCCCGGCAGC
>NZER01000113.1 GCA_002690445.1 Candidatus Pacearchaeota archaeon | reverse complement strand
ATATTAAAAGGCGCTTCAGGGGGTAAAGTACCAGAGCTTGCCTTTGACTCTATCAAGGGTAAAGGGGCCTACCAAGCCATGAGGGAAGAAGTATTAAATGCTACCCATACCTACGGCAGAACTCGGGATGCGAACCTTAACGCAGTGGCAGACGTACTTGCTAAGCATGGAGGGGATGAAGGACTTGCTTCTGAAATAGTAAGGTTTAGCAAAGAGGGCAACCAGCTACCATACGCTATACAGGAGAATATAGTTTCAGGGACTCTTAGGGAAGCCGGCTATGATGCTATCTTGGGCCATAAGAAAGTCGGTGGAAAGAACAGGCTAACAGAGCTTTTTGCAATAGATGAAGCGTACTATCCAGAACCCACTAAAACTATAGGCGAGAGGATCGAGGGCATACTGCCTACCACAGGCCCGCTCTCCCCTGAAGAGCTTGCAGAGCGCGCGCGGAGAGCATTTGGCAGGGAGGTCGTCGGCCCGGAGGGCAAGCGACCAGTCAGGAAAGCACCAGACGAGGTACTGCCCGACAAGCGCACCTACGAACAGAGCAAGGCCGACCTATTCAAAGAGACAGACAGCATGGTTGACGCGATAGTATCAGAGGCCGCAGGTATCGGTCCCACGCGCTATGCTGGGACTATTCCCGCTCGCCAGAAGAAAGTACGCGAGACTATCGAGATGCTTGTTGATGAAGTATCCGATATAAACAAACTGACACCCGAGCAGTACAGGGCAAGGGACGTCACGGCGAGAGCTTTGTATGGAGAATTTGATAAGAAGGGTACGCCTAATTACCGCATACTCAACAATGCAAAACGCAAGAAGGTTGACGACATGGTGTCCGAACTCAAGGATGCTAGGGCTGTAGAGGCGCAAGAGATGGGTCCTGCACAGCGCATAAAACAGATTGCTGAAACCAAGCGTGTAGACGAAGACTACTTCTGGAGACTAAAGGAAAATACACTCAATAGGTTTGCAGGGCTTCGGGATTTATATAGCAGGTACGGGGGAAAAGTAGGTATATACGATCCCTCGAGGGGGATCAGGGCAAGGGGAACGGAGCTTGAGAGGAAGGCTTCCGGGCTGGTACAAAAGGGCTCGCAGGAAATTGCGACAGGGAAGGGAGAGTTATCTAGGTTTGATGTGGATAATGCTCTCAGGTTACACCCGGGAATTACCGCGTCCGCTGCTCTGGATGCAGAGAATACCCTTCTGGATATGAAGGAGTTAGCCTTAACCTCCGTGGAAAGAGGCACGTTCAATAGCGATCTCAATACCTACCTGATATCCAAGCACGGCAAGGAGATATTTGCAGCCAAGCCAGACCGTAAATTCGTGGGGCAGTATACCAGTACCGTGCAGCTTGACGACAACTTGTCCCTACTCAGAAGAGAACTGGGAGACGAAGGCTATGCCCAGCTAGAGCGGGCTGCTCATGTGATCCGTAAAGTCTACGCGAATAATCTGGAGGAGTACGTGAAGACTGGGTTCATATCACGTACCGAGGCAAACGAGCTTGCGAGTAAATACTACTGGTATAACCCGGTAAGGTATAACGAGTTCAAGTCCAGACAGATGGTCAAGGGCGCGTCGAAGAAAAGCATCAATCCTGTTAGCGCGCTGAGTGAAATAGGGAGTGACGACCTGACCCTCAAGGACCCCTTAGAATCATTGATACATGAAATAAGGCGTTCCTCAAGCCAAGTAAACCTTAACAATATAAAGAGAGAGACTATCAGGCAGGCGCTGGCGATAGGTGAGGTGGGCGTAAATAAGTCCCGAAAGAAGATGGTACTGGTAGCTAAGACAAAAAGGAAGGTGAAGCAGCAGAAGGTGGGCAAGGACGGCAAGCCTCAGATAGACCCCTTCGGGGCGCCCGTATACGAAACAGTGGAGGACTTAGATAACGTATTCAGGGCCACTGACGACCCGACTGGAATGGTGACATTCTACGAGCCCGGGAAGAACGCAGGCAAGTTGCAGGTATACGAAGTCCCTGAATATGTCAGCAGGGAGATAGAGTATATAGACAAGACCTTCGGCCCTGAAGGTATAGGAGTACCGTTTGCTGCAACCAACAGGTACTTCAAGACTCTGGCCACCACTCAGAATCCCATATTCGTCGCCGCCAACGTGCTCAACGACACGCTGGCAGCAGCGCATTCGGCAGGAGTAGCGCCTCACAGGGTGATTCAGCAACTGGCCAAGAATGCGCGCGGTATCACTACGGACCCTGATGTGTTTGAAAGGATGGTCAAGCAGGCATATGTTGCTGCGGGGGGAAGGCAACAGAAGTATTTCGGTGAAGCTGCCGAGGAACTTGCCAAGTTCGGCAGGACTCAGGTAGACCTCACTCTTAACAGGAAGGTTAAGGACTGGTTGAATGCCGGGCTACGCAGGGAGCAAAGCCCCCTGAACCCACAAGACATAAAAGCCTCCGGGGGAAATCCTATACTTAGCTCCGAGGCAATGGAGCTTGTTAATACCGAGTATAAAAAGCTGAACTTCAAGCGTATAGGAGAACTGATACCTGCCATCGGGGAGCGCGGGGAGATGGCCCCGCGTATTGCCGCCGCCAAGAAGTGGATGGATAGGCAGGACCCCGAGTGGATGAATAAGCTACGGCGGGCATACGAGGCGAACCCCACCAAGGAAACTGAGCGCGCCCTAATTGAGCAGTTGAAAAACTCACCCGAGATGAGAAGGGCGGTGGAAGAAGGAGTTGAAGCCACCGTGAATTTCAACGAGGGCGGCATATGGTTTAAGCATCTTAACAACTACATTATGTTCCTGAACCCTGCGTGGGAAGGCGCGAAGCTCCCGTACAGGGTTATGAAGAAGAACCCGAAGATAATCGCCAAGACAATAGGAATCACCTTTACTGCCCAGTTGGTAAACACCTACTTCAATATGAAGCAGGAAGGATACTGGGATATTCCCTATCACGAAAGGTACGGCAGTGTCGTGTTTATGCTGCCTGACTGGGCGGCAGAGGCGTTTGGCATAGACCCCAACAGGAGGGATTCCTTCGGAAACAAGATACCCAACAGGATTAACATAATCCCCAAATCTCGTGAGTTCTCACATATAGGCGCTGCCACCTTTTTGGCCGAGCAACTCCTCGGGGGGATGACAGGCGATCTTAAAGTGCCTTTGGCCGGTCCTTACGGAAAGGGGGCAGGCATTACTATCCCCGGGGCATTCGACAGGTTTGGCGGGAAGAAAGGAATGGGAGCAGAAAGGCGAGGCGACTACAGCGCGCAGACAGCCCCCAGAGACTTCATATTCGGTATATTGTCAGAGATGCTCCCCTTGGAAACTTACAAAGTATTTGGCACAAGGGTTCCCGGCCCTCCAATGCCTGAGTTTATGAAGAGGCCAGCCGAGGTAATCACTAACTGGGACTTCTTCAGGGGCAGGCCCATAGTAAGTCCAAACTTGCAGGCGAGGCCGGCCACGGAACAGTACACGCCCTACACCCCTGAGAACATAGTGAGGATGAGCAAGGCTATGGAAGGCATGGGCGCCCCCGAAGGGCTCCAGTCTCCGCGTACATTGGAATACGCATGGGATGCCATGACGGGACAGTTGGGAACTATAGCGCTGGCCACGGCAGACTTCGCAGAGAATATAGTTCAAGAGATAACAGGCTTGGGCCAGCCCTCTGAAGAGGTGGCGGGATTCGTGGAAAGATACAGGGAACTGGACTCTGCGGGCAGGACAAGGCTATTACAACAGGTACCCGAGGAACTCAGGGACGAGGTTACCGAGCTTGGCCAAAGACCCTCTACCCAGATTCCGTTACTGGGACAGCTAGGGCAAAGGTTTGCCCCGGCTTGGGGGGGACAGCGAGGCGAGACTGCCAGAGCAAGGGCATCAGAAGCTCTGGGTATAAGCGAGGAAGAAACAAGGCAGGCTGCTGCCCAGACGAGAGCCTTTGCAGAAGGGCAGACCAAGAGGCATCTGGAGAAAGAGGATATGCTGCCTGACTGGAACGACGAATCTGACATAGCCAATGATAAGAGGGGGGAATGGTCTAAGGCAGCGGATAAGATAGACGCCCTATGGGCTGGCAACTTGCAAGGAATAGCTGACTATCGCACGAAATCCCTACAGGCTATGACTCCCGAAGAAAAGAAAGAATACTACGACATAATCAACTTCATTACCGAGAGGGAGGGCGACCCCGCCTATAAGGGGGACATACTCAAGTCTGCGTACTATGACATAACCCCTGAAGAGACGGATGAAACTTACGACAAGGTAGACTATGCAGGTATGTGGATAGCCAGAAGAGAGTTCATGGACCAGTTAAGCTCCGAGGATAAGGCGCTGCTGATAGAGTCCATAACCAGAAAATGGACCCCCGCCAAGAAACGTCGCTACGAGGACATGGAAAAGATAGCGAGCTTCACTCATTCGATAGATGGGGAAGATGTATCATTCTTTAACCTAGACAGGGTTCTTGCAGAGAAGGTGGGACTGGGTAGTATCCACAGGATATACATGGGCAAGCCCGGCAAGGGAGGCAGGCAGCGTTTCTTAGACGAGCACAAGTCAGGAGAAATGCTCAAGGATGTATTGAAAGGATCGGAAAAGATAGAGGATCATATGAGGAAGGTCAACCCAGAGCTTGAGAGGCTGGTGATGTACTGGAACATGTACACGCAAACCATAGAAGAGAAGCTGGCGACACAGGGTGTCCCACTAACAGTTCCGCGCCCAGCAGGCGCGCCACCACTGCCATGAAATAGCGCGCGCGCTTGACAGACTGGGCGCGCAGTACTTATGCTAGGAGCAACGGAGGGAATATTATGACTATGGAACAAACTGAAATAACACAGGATACGGGGGCTCCCGTATCTGAATCGACGGTGGAACAGCCGGTCACGCCCGAGCCTACGGTGGCGCCAGAAGCGCCAACAGATCAGGCAGATCCAACTACCGCGCCAACTACCGCGCCAACTACCGCGCCCGATTCCGCGCCCACGCCGACAGGTGGCGCGCAACCAGCGGCCCCGGCGCCCCAGCAGTATTCACCTGAACATATACAGAGAATGCAGCAGGAAAGCGCACAGTATGCACAGGTTCAGGCACAGGCAGCATTACAGAATCAGGCAGGCGAGTATAAGCAATACCTTGAATCTCAGGGGTTTCTTCCCGACCATGCCCAGCAGGCTACTAATGAATACATGCAGAGTCAGCAAAGGAACATGGAACTGATGAGGCAGGCCGAGGAGTATGGCAGGCATGTCCAAGGGAAGCAGATAGCAGCGGAGCATTTCGTCCAGAAGTACAACCTTAACATAGGGGACCTGACGGAACTTCGTAAATATAACGACCCTGAGAGTATGGACAAAGGCGCACAGAAGCTATCTAATGACAGAAGACGTGACGAGGAGTTGGCGAAATACAAGCAGGGACAGGTACCTGCACAAGCGGTGGACAACAGTCAGGGCAACCCACAGGTGGCTGCCGATGAGGGAGGCTGGCTAGATAGGTATAACGCAGGCGATAGAACGCCTAGTGCTGTAGCCGCAGCGGCACGAGCAGCAGGTGTATCATAATTTAGTCAGGAGGAAAGAGTAGTATGGCACAAACAGCGACGACAGGAAATCTGGAAAATGCACAGAAGATTATAATCGCGGCTTCCAGATACACAGAGGAACATAATGCCCCGGCGATGGCCCTCATAGAGAGCTTTAGCCTTGGTAAGGGCGAGAAACAAGTCACGGTTCCAAAAGTTGGACAGATGAGTATTTCCGACTTACAAGATGGCGTGGATATAATCGACGAGGAAGACATCGGCATGACCACCGTTGACCTCACCGCCGCAGAAGTAGGCGCAAAAGTTATCTTGACAGACAAACTTATCAGGCAAACATCCGAGAACGTCATGTCCATAGTGGGCAGGCAGCTTGGTGACGGCATGGCAAGAAAGAAAGATAACGACGTTACTGCGCTCTATAGCGGATTCGGAACAGACATAGGTTCGGCAGGCCGAGCCATGAGCCTTGCCAATGTTTCTGCTTCCGTTGCTTATGCAAAGGGCAATAACTTCGGATCACAGGTCTATATCAACCACCACCCGTTTGCAGTATGGGACGTTGCTAACACAGCAGTGACAGCATCATCCACATACCCTGTACCCAAGGGATGGACGGAAGACTTACTCGGTAACTTCTTTAGCGGACTCAGGCCCATTAACGGTGTTCCGATATTTGAAGACGGAAACATAACAATTGACAGCAGTGATGACGCAGTAGGCGTGATATGTGACAAGAGCGCACTCTGTGTACTCAAGTCTGTAGACACACGTACAGAGCGACAGAGGGATGCTTCTCTCCGCGCTACTGAGCTTGTTATGACCGCTGACTACGGTGTATTTGAGCTAGATGACAGTAAAGGCGCAGCGCTTACACTTGATGCTGCTACACCTGCAACTAGCTAGTAACGGAGGGCAGGTATGGTAACAACTAAGGAACGTCAGGATTTAAGGCAGGAACTTGTAAGCAAGGGCTACTCTTGGGAATACGTTGATGAGTGGCAGCCAAAGGTTACTCTCTACAGGCACGCAGCATTGCTGAATGCCAGCGGAGAAGAGATCAAGCCCGCAGGCACTGCCGTCAAGGGATTACCCGGAAACCCTGACTACGCCTTGAAGAAGTCCAGACTGGGCATGTTACCGTTTCCTCCCGGCGACACATGTAGTTGTAGATGGTGTGGGAATAATGCCGCAGAAGATGTTAAGGTAGAGGAGCCGGAGCCAGAGCTTCAACCCTCCATTCCAGCTTTGGCTTCGGCACTATGCCCCGACTGTGCCTTCAAGGTGACCGCTGCTACCCAATCTGGTGCAGCGTCAAAGATGAGGGCGCACATTAAAACACATAGTTAATGAGATCGAGGCGGCTGTAAAGATAGGCCGAGGTCGCCACGATCACATAATAATCGGCTTATCGCAGGACGCAAGAGCCTGTTAATAAACCTTGAAGGAGGTTGATATGTCTTTCGGAGCGATTCAAAGTGGATTATATGGTTTTGAAAAACAAACCACATCAAAGAAACGGCAAGTATATGGTGCTACGATGGCACTTCCAGACGGAAGAGTGTATCGCTATGTAGAGAATGGTGGCACTGCTATTGGTGAAGGCTTAGTTGTAGCCAGTGAGGCACCAGCAGGAAACCATGATGAAGACTTAGTGGTAGCAACAAGTGGTTCAGCAGGCGGTACAACTATCGGAGTTACTCTCGGTGCCACAGCAGCCGCTAAAGACCTTTACGCAGAAGGGTATATATTCTCTAACCTAGCTTCTACAACTCCGCATGAGATGTATAAGATTAAAGGTCATCCTCTTATAGCCTCTAACGGTACAGGAACTATTACGATTGCTGAGCCAGACGGATTCCAGACTGCTATCACGGCAGGTACGGATACAGTAGGTCTTATCAAGAGTCCATACAAGGACATCGTAGTTGCTCCCGCAGCCGTTGCAGGACGCTTCGTCGGCGTGACTTGCGCTGACCTTGAAGCTGACTACTATGGTTGGGTACAGGTAGCAGGTTTAGCCTCGGTTAAAATTGACGGCACTCCTGCGGTTGGTACGCTGGTTGGGGCAAGCTCT
>NZER01000112.1 GCA_002690445.1 Candidatus Pacearchaeota archaeon | reverse complement strand
GCTATAAAAATAGGAAATGAACAAGTAAGATTATATCATGAAGGAGAAGTTATTACTAAAGCTGTTTTAGCAAGGTAAAAATGTAGAATAACTGAAGGAGGTGAGTTTTAAGATGGCAATACATATAACACGTATAAAAACAGCGGCAAAGTTTCCCAGAGAGTACATAACGAGAGAGGATGAGAGAAGACTTGCTAATATGATATCAGATGCTATACGTGCTCAAGGTTTTGTATCTATTATAAAAGTGGAATAAAATGTTTAAATACACAGTATCAGGAGGTGAGTTAAAATGTTTAAATACACAGTATCGGGTTGGTATGACGGTGATTTGATAGGTGAAGCTGATGTTGTAGCTAAAGATAGTGAAGATGCTAAGAAAAAAGCTAAGAAAATATTTCAAAGGAATCAAGATATTGATGCTAGTAGGTTATATTACAGAGCAAAAAGAACGAGGTGATTTAAGATGGTAAAGATAAGTCAAACACATCACGTAACAAGAGGTTAAAAATGAATGATTATTGGATATGGACAAGAAGAAGAGGAAGACCGGAAGATGTTTCGGAACCATCTTTTACAGTAAGGGCTCAGAATAGTAAACAAGCTATAAAAATAGGAAATGAACAAGTAAGATTATATCATGAAGGAGAAGTTATTACTAAAGCTGTTTTAGCAAGGTAAAAATGTAGAATAATTCAGAGGTGAAGAAAATGGTAATTATGATAAGTAATCTGAAAAAACCTGGAGTTGATTATGATTCGACAAAGTTGTCACAGTTAGGTGATATGGTAAGTAGAAGAGTTAGAAGTGATACTAATGGAGGATTTACTACTAAGTCAAGGATAGGTGCTAGAAGTTTAACTATCACTTTATTTCGAATTAATGAAAGTGGAAAAATGGTATCAACGATGAAAGATGAACAAACTAGATTGGCTGGAAGGATTTCAAGCTTTCTTTCAGGAAATGGGATTAGTGCGGATGTGAGAGTGCAATAAATGGTAAGTCAAGAAGAGACAAATAGAAGATTTTTAAGAAATCAAGACCTAACAACTGGTCGACAATTTGGTAGTAAAGAAAATAGAGTAAAGCGTTGTGAAGATTGTGGTAAACTCACAAAAAGACTTAACATGTTAGGTATGTGTGATGAGTGTAGAATATTATATGAACAGAAGTTAAGAGAACTTGGAAGTGGTTTTGGTCAACCTTTACCAAGGAAGGGAAGGTAAAAATGGGACTTTCAAATAGACAGTTTGGGGAGTTGGTAGTGTTATTATTATTTGTAATACTCTATCCACTATTACCTTTACATTTGGCGAAAACGTATAGTACAATAATAGGGTTTGTTAGTTTTATTATTCCAAATACATTAATATTAGTGTACTTGTATTTTAAGTTTGAAAAAAAAATAGACCATCATAGTGATACTGATACAGTTATGACTTATGAAGAGGTGATTAAAAGTGGGTGATGACACAGTTTTTGTTGAAGGTTTACCATTGGAAGCTAAAACAAAGTTTATTGTAATGCTATCAGCTATGTTTGCACTTATTGTAAACCACAACCTTCCCATATTTTCATCTATGTTCGATTACCCATATAGAGATTTTTTGAGTGTAGGATTACTTTTGGTGTTTGTTATATTTTCAATAGGTCATGTTGTCACTGAGACAGTTGTTATAGGGTTAGCGGTCTTTGCTATTATGAGTAATATTTGGGATTTCAGTGTATTAGATGTGAGTAAGTTAAGAAAGGGTGTGTTGTTAGGTAGTTTTGGGGTGTTATTTATTGCACTTATGTTCGGTAAGATAAGTTTTTGGAATCTTGGTTCGATATTAAAAAGACAATTAGGAGCACAATAAAATGGATAAAAGTATTGAGTGGTTAATAATCCTTGTTGGAATACCGTTTTATTTAACTTTAAGAATGATATTATTTGAGATGTTTAATATAGCAAGAGAAACTGTATCATATGGTATACTAGGATGGTATGGTTTAGAATTGGTTACAACATTACCATTAGTAGGATTGTTATTTTGGTTAAAGTTTTACGATGGCGATTGAGGTGAACACAATGCATGAACAACCAGAAATGTTTGATGATGATGTATATAGTGAAGATAACGTTTTACTAGAGAATGGTGAAATAACACCAGAAGAGGAAGGTTTTATGCAAGGTTACAGAAATGCTGGTAATCGTAATGATGAGGTGTTTTAAAAATGGTTAAACAATACATCGAATTAAGAAAGATAAATACCAGAGAACAAGCTGAAAGTGTTGCTAAAGTTATGGGATTTGATAGTTTGAATGATTTTGAAACAAAAACTGGTTCAAGTTTAATTAATCATTGGGTAGAAACTGGTAAAGAAACTATTAATAGACCTTTACCAGGAAAATATACTACTATAACGCCGATAGCTGTTATAGTTCATAATAGATTTTCATCAGAATCTGCTAATGGTTTTGTACAAGGCGAGTTTGCTTATATAAGTGAAGAAGTATATCAAAATTTATTTTGAGTTGTAAAAATGGTTTACAATAACAGTGATATGGAATGGTATGATTGGATATTATTATACTTACTTGGTGCGTATGGAGTAGTATATACGTTTTTACCACATTCATTACACGTTAAAGGTTTTGCTGTTGATTGGTTATTATTTGAAACGGGATTTCAACATTCAACACACGTTTTGATTGGTATAGTATTTTTGTTTTTAACAGCATTATATTTTAGTTGGAGAAAAGGATTTATCGGAGGGAAGTAAGATGCCAAGAAGTTATGAGTATGAAGTATTTTTTCGTAATAAGGGTGATAAGGAAGGTAAATTAATGAGAAATGTAATAATTGCAAATAATCTGAAAGAAGTGAAAAGTATATTAGAAAAAGATAATTATGTTTTAGATGGTTATATAAGAAGATAATGGTTTATTGGATGATGGAATAATAACACCTATAGAAGAAGGTTTTATGTAAGGTTATAGAGATGCTGGAAAAGGATTTATCGGAGGTAGGTGAAGATGGTTGGAAATACTTTAGAAATAGTTGGAGAGTATAAGGGTAGACCTGTTTGGGCGTCTCCTAGAACTATTAAAAGAGGACATGGTCCGTTATATGTACAAGCTACAAAAGGTTTACGACAGTTAAGTGAGAAAGAAAAGGATAGTGTTATTGAACATATTTCAAGATGATAGATGCAGAGAGACTTGTAAAAAGTATATTGGCTACGTTAGGTGTACTGTTATTGGATGGTATTGTGCACGCATTTTATACTCAACCATTTGAGACGTGGTTTTATTTTGTAGTTAAAGTGTTAGTTGTGTACATATTAATGTATATAATGTTTGGACAGGAGATAACTTTTTTGAGAGTTGTTGGATTCGCTGCAATATTTATGATTTTTTTCAGTCTTTATTATAGATTTTTTGAGTTACTTGGTAGTTTACCAGTAGGTTACAGAGCACCTGATATTATATTGTTTGGAAGGACTTTTAATAGTAATGTGAGTAAAGCTATTGGTTGGACAATAATACATATGGGTGCATTTATAATATCGTCGTTAACAGTAGAAAAGATAGTAGGTGATAATTAATGGTATCTGTTATGGATGATGCTAGAGTTCGTGCAAATGGTAAAGATGATGCTATTAGTCAAGTAATTAAAGATTTAAAAAAATCAGGTGGTGAAAATATAAGAATTTTGGGTGTTACAAAATTAAGAAAAGGTGTGTATGTAGTATCATGGCACGCTGAGTTTCATGGGTGAAATAAAATGGTAAATGCAATTATAAAAACAATTATTGGAGTGGTATGATTGGGTAATAATATACATATTCGGATTGTATGGTTTGATATATACGTTTTTACCACATGTTGTACACCAAAAAGGTTTTGCCTTAGATTGGTTATTTTTTGATATAGGATTTCAACATTCAACACACGTTTTGATTGGTATAGTATTTTTGTTTTTAACAGCATTATATTTTAGTTGGAGAAAAGGATTTATAGGAGGTGGAAAGTAGAATGGCACGTACAAATGACATGTTAAATAGGACAGAGTTCAGAAATAGAATAAATGATTTAAGAGCAGAGATACGAATGAGAAGTCCGGGAGGACCAAATAGAGAAACAACTCGATTGAGAGGAGTTTTAAGAGAATGGATTTTACAATATAGACAAAGATTTGGAGTAACTCCTTCACCAAGATAAAATGGTACAAGATATGGAAAGATTTGTGAAAAGTATATTGGCTACGTTAGGTGTATTATTAATAGATGCACTTATACATGCATTTTATACGCATCCGTTTGAGACATGGTTTTATTTTGTAGTTAAAGTGTTGGTTGTGTACATATTAATGTATATAATGTTTGGACAGGAGATAACCTTTTTACGAGTAGTTGGATTCGCGGCTATATTCATGGTGATATTTACTATATATTATAGATTGTTTGAGTTATTTAACAACTTTCCAATTGGGTACAGAGCACCTGATATTGTGATTTTTGGAAGAACTTTTGGTAGTAATGTAAGCAAGGCTATTGGTTGGACGATAATACATATGAGTGTATTTATAGCATCAGCGTTATCAGTTGAAAAGATAGTAGGTGAGTAAAAATGGCAATAAGAAGAGCAGTTAGTCAGTTTGGACTTAAACGTACTTTAGTTAACGGTGTAAGTCAAGAACAGGTGGAAAGAACAATAAAGTTAGATGAGAATTTAGGTAGTAATATTACAGTTGTTAAGATAAAAACTTTGAGAAGGTATGTTAGAGGAGAGAATGACGGATTATTTGAAGTTTGGTATAGACAAAAATAATAAAATGAGGAATTGAAATGGTAAACACAATAGTAAAAACAATTATTGGAGTTGCATCAGTTATTTTGATTTCGATAGCATCATTTTATATTTATTTCGCTACACGAGATAGTATTAATGGTTTGTTTGTTAAGATAGGTATAGAGAATACTTGGACGCAAGTAGGAATAGTTTTTGCTGCTGTTATAGCAATATTAGTAATATTCACAATGATATTAGGGAAGAAGATTAATATCTTTGAGACTATAAAAGACATACTACAAACGTAAAATGGGAAAACTTAAGATTGCTGGAGCAGTTGTATTTTTTATAATAGTTATCTTAATAATTTCGCTTGGAATAAATGCATTTTTGTTAAGGTATAACGTTATTAATATAAATAAAATATTTTTGGATGGTGAGAAAATAACAATATCTAGGTTTGCAGATGAGCAGTTAAATGAAATATACACACCTGAATTGAAAGTTGAGATTCCTACATGTTTAGCTGGTGAGATTACTAATGACGGAATAAGAATTGATAGTGTTACAGAACCACCAATTATTGACCAAAGTGAGATGAATGTAACGTTTGTTCAATGTCCTGTTTACATAGGAACGTATAGAACTATTGGTACGTTGCATAATCATCCAAATGGAAATTGTGGTTTATCATCAGTAGATACTGTAACGTATGTAAGTGAGATGAGAAGAGGACAAGAAGTTATAGGTGTAAGTTGTGATGAAGGATTAGTTTTTTATGTTTTAAGTTTATTTGAATCAGAAGTGGAGGAAATTTAAATGGTAAAGCACACTGTTGAACATATAGAAAAAATAAAAGAGAGTATGAATAGTGAGAAGACTCTAAAAAAGATGAGAAAGTATAACGTAAATGAGAACTTTTTTGAAACTTGGTCTGATGATATGACGTATATTTTAGGTTTCTTATATGCTGATGGAAATTTAGATTCTGATAAAGATAGTTATATTGTTACATTAAGGTTAAAGGAGAGTGATAGAGAACATCTTGTAAAAATAGTAAGATGTATGAGCAGAGATTTACCAGTGAGAAAAGAGACAACTAAATTAAATGGTAAAAGTTATTTCAATTATGTCGTTTATATAGATAGAAAGAAAATTTACAATGACTTACTTAAACTCGGTTTACATTCTAATAAAACCTTTACAATAAGATTTCCTGATATACCTAAAGAGTATGTAAGACATTTCATCAGAGGATATTTTGATGGAGACGGTTGTATGGGTTGTAATAGTATGAGTAAAAATCCAAGAGGTTGGACTTTTGACATTTGTAGTGGTAGTAAACAGTTTATTTTTGATTTACAAGGAGTGTTTATGAAAAATTTAAATTTAAATGGAAGAATTTATTTTGATGGTAGTATGTACATTTTAATTATATCTAAACAAGAATATCTGAAACAAATTTACCACTTTTTTTATAATAACGCTAACTTATATTTACAAAGGAAAAAAGATAAATTTGGAGAGTTTATGAAGATTATGGAACCTATAGAAATAGAGTTGGAGGTTAAATAATGGCTGAGAGTAAGTTTATTTTAGCGATGGCTGTTGTAAGTATCTTAGGTTTTCTTACTGCTGCGCTTGACGCTTTTACTGGTATTGATATTGGTCCTTGGGTAAACGGTTTAATATTTATCATTATTGGAATAGGATTAGCTTCAGTTGGAGGTGTATTTAGTGTAATACAGTATTTTGAAAATGGACTTACTAATGAAGAAATAGCGTTTATATTAACTGCATTAGTTGGTGTGTTATCAATTATTGTTGGTTTACTGGAGTTGCCTATTGATTTTTTATCAAATATTAATATTCCAGCTTTTGATGGAATAAAAGGAACTATTGCAATCTTTGCAATAGCACTTATATCAGTGCAAGCATATCAAGTAGCAAGGAAATGAAAATGTATAAAATACAAGCAAAAAATAAAAACGGTTGGCAGGATGTTAGAGATTTTGGAAAGAAGTCAAGACCAATAATCTTTTTTAACAGTGAAGAAGAAGCAAATAGATGGAGATTTAGAAAATTATTGAGGTGAGTTGAAATGGGAGGATATACGTTAGTAAGTGCTGAAAATATACAACATGTAAGAGAAAGATTCATGGAAGAAGGAGGAGGTAGATATGTAATAACTAAAATTAAAATGCTAGAACGTGGACCGAATGTAGGAATGAAAACTTACGGGATATATTATAAAGAAAGAAGAGGAAGAGTCCAACCTTTAAGAAGAGATGAAGTAGTTGATAATAAAGGCAAAGTTAAAAGAAAAAATGATGGTTACCCAAATATGTGTCCAAAATGTGGAAGTAAAATTGTAAACGAAGATTGGGCAGAACCAGATACTGGAGGGTATGCTGCACATTGTACTAAATGTGACTGGGGTTTTAGTTCAACAATGTATTGAGGTGAGTTAAAATGGCACGTACAAATGATATGTTAAATCGTGAAGAGTTTTTACACAGGATTAATAGATTGAGGATGGAAATAAAAACAGGAATGAATGTTCGTGGTGATAAGATTTCAACTGGTGAGGTAAGTAGGTTGAGAGGTGTATTGAGTTCGTGGATTGGACAATACAAAAAAAGATATGGAGTGAATCCTTCAATGCAATCAGAAAGTAAAGTTATGTCTCAATTAGAGATGGATAGGTAAATGGGAAACAGCAAAGTTACAAGCGGAATAATTACAGCAGTTTCAGTAGTTGTAACAGTAGTTGGTTACTGGGGAGCAAATCGATTTGCTGATGATTTAGTTAAGCAAAACTTGTACAGTGATATGTTTGGTGCTGGTATTGTATTATCTGTTGCATTTGTAATAA
Organism: Candidatus Pacearchaeota archaeon; assembly: GCA_002690445.1. The sequence continues at coordinate 3,280 of NZER01000112.1, read as the reverse complement.
ACTTCATATATGAACTGTTTAATGATTGAGGTGAAAAATGGTTAATGTTAGTTCATCAATTAAAAATGAAATTGAGATGAATCTTGGAAGAAAATTAACAGAAAAAGAGTATGATATTGTAAAAAGAGAATATAATATATTTGTAGTTCAGGGTTATTCAAGACCTTATAGTTCAAAGTTAGCGTTATGGTTATATAATACGGATGACCCCTTATATATTAAACAACTTGAAAGAAGATAAAAATGGAATATGGACAAGATAGTGGAGGAGGAAGTTGGATTGTTGTAGTTGCTTTACTCTTACTCTTGTTTGGAGGTGTCTTTTGGTTATTTGGTAATAGATTTGATAGCACAGAAGGAATTCATGCAAAAGTATTTGGAGAAAGTGATTTTGCTAAAGATGCTGTCGTTTCCAAGTTTAAAACTAAAACAAGCGAGTTTAGAGAGGTAATACAACCGCCTGCTAAGGAAAATGTTTGGTGTAATATACAAGAGATTCAAGTTGGAACTGATGCTGATGATTTGGTAAGAGATAGAATAGTCGGTTGGGATAACTTAGATAATTGTTGTGTGAGAGAAGTACAAGGATTTAATTGTGCACTTCAAAGAGATAGTACGATGAGATATTGTTATACAGCAAATGTAGGAGCAACTATAAAATACGCACAAGTAGATGGTTATTTTGTTGATAAAGAAGTTTATAAAAGTGTTTTGGAAGATTACGATAGAAGATTAATTAATGGTAAGGTATGTGATTTGGAAAAATATCCAAAGAGTGTGAAGTAAAAAATGGCTACGTTAAAACCAGAAACGTATAAGGGATTTGTAATAGATTTTGATAAATCTCCACAGAATGGTAGTATAGCTGTAAGAGTAGTTAATGCACAGTTTAAAGAACTTTTAAATACTAGTTTTCAGTTTCAAAATAAGGAACATGCTTTACAAGAGGTTAAAATTGTAATAGATAAGGTTGTATCGTCAGGTGATACAGTTCAAGAATCTAATAGAGAAGAAGATATTAATCAGAGTAGGTCATTAGATGTTGATAATGTTAATGAGAGTAGGTCATTAGATGTTGATAATGTTAATGAGAGTAGGTCATCAGATGTAGGCGAGATTCAAGTTTTAAAGACTGTACAAAAAAAGGATAATAATGTGGTACGTTCCGGTACAAAACAGATAAGACATTTAAGGACAAGTAAAGATGGATTAGTTTTTGAAGCTGGTGGTAGTATTATTAAGAATTATTTAAAAGATTTATTAAGAATAACACATGGTAAACAGAAGGAGTTTTATGAGTGGGTTATACGTACAGGAAAAAGTTTTGAATGGGAAGAGATAACAGACCCTAAAATGAGAGATATGTTAAGAATGTATAGATGTGGTGATAAATCACGACAATGTTATTATAATTCTCAATTAGCATCATTAAATACACCGTTAGATTATTATGAAGGGTGGTATGTGACAGAAAATTTACCTATTCCATTAGACCATGGTTTCAATATTTATAATGGTAAAGTGGTTGATTATACAGCTTATGGAAAATTTAAAGTAGAAGAATATTTTGGAGTGCATGTTCCTGATAACTTTATTTTAAGTTTTATGGATAAAACTGGAATGAGTGATGCATTGTTAGGTAGGTATTATGGTGAAGTAATTGATAACTAATAAAATTGAGGTGTATGAAAAATGGTAGTTGGTGATATAGGAGATGAAATAACAAAAGAGCAATTTGCTAAATTTGTAAGAGTTCAGAAATCAGGTGTAACAAACATGTTTGATGTAGTAACTGTAAGTAGGTTAAGTGGTTTACAAAGAAAAACAATAGTGAAAATAATGGAAACTTACAATGAATTATCTATAAAATATCCAGATGTTGTTGATTAAAAATGAGTAATATAAGATTAAAGGATGAAATGTATAAAGGACACACGTTATCTTTCATTAAAGTAGGAGGATTGTTTGTAGATGTTTCTATAGATAGAAAGTTTGTAACTAGAGGACATAATAAAGATGAAGCTTTTGATTTTGCTAAAAAAGTAATAGATGAAGAAATGGAAAAAGTATCTGAAACTGAAGAAAGACAACAAGATGTACCAGTGATTGAAGAAAATACGATAAATATACCGACAGTTGAAGAGAGAACAGTAATTGAACGGATTCCAGGTGAAAGGATAGAAAATACCCAAAGTAGTACTGTTACTGTACAGAAACAAAATACTGGTGATATAAGACATCAAAAAACTGTTAATATAGCTACAGTTGATGTAGAGGTTGCTAGAGATTATACGAGAGAAAGATTAAACGAGTTTAATATGAGTATAGGTAAGGTTTTACCAAATTTTAACACAAATTATTTATTAACACAATCTTATTTAGTTAAATATTCTCACGATATACCTAGATATAAAATGCCTGTAATAGAACCTGATGATATGCATGAATTTGAAAAAAGGTTAGAAACTGGTAAAATTGATATATTTAAGCCATATGCTAAAGGACATAGTTTTCCTACAGAATTTAAATCAGAAGAAGAGAGAGATAGATGGTTAGAGTTAGGAAAAAAAGATAGACATGAATGGGATGATAGTATTCCTGTAGTTATTCAGAGAATATCTGCTAATCACTTAAAACCCCTACAATCTCAGATATGGTTAAATAAAGTTATAAAGTTTATTATTCAGTTTGGTTTACCACATCCTGCTTCACCTGTTGTTAATACTACTATAATTATTTCCAAAGAAAATTATATAATAGATGGTCATCATAGGTGGGCAGAAGTTATGTTATCAGAACCAAGTTTACGTATGAAATGTTTATACGTTCCATTTGGAATAGATGAGTTATTAAAAATAGGTAGAAGTTATGGTGCAGCGATAGGAAATACACCAAATTTTTAAGGTAAAAAAATGAGGAAGGATTAAAATGGCGTGGGAAATATTACTATTAATCATAATACCAATAATATTATTAGTTGTGATAATATGGGCAATATTTGATGTTGTAAAATCAGATATGACAACGCAAATGAAGGCGGTGTGGATTATATTATTGCTTATGTTCAGTTTAATAACTCTTATAGTTTGGTTATTTGTGAGAAATAAAGTATGAGGTAAAAATGACAGAATATAAAAATTGGGAAGATATGTGTAAAGATAAGCATATAAATATACTGAAGACCAAAAGATTATTTTAGATTTTAATGGAGGTGTTAAAGATGAAGAAGTATGTTTGTAATCCTGTCGATGCAAAGAGGCAGGTGCAGGTAAAAAGACCG
>NZER01000111.1 GCA_002690445.1 Candidatus Pacearchaeota archaeon | reverse complement strand
TGCATTCTTACAGATTTCATTTCTTCAGGATTTTTCTTTTTGACTTTCTTTATATCAATTCCAGTTATTTCCATGTATGTACAGACGTACACCCCTTTAAAAAGATTTGTGTTTGATTAGCTCCCTTTAATGCAACAATGCATGGTTTATGAAGTTTCTGTTTTATCCAGAAATAAGGTTACCTCGATAACACAGATAAGCTCTAAAGAATGCTTAGAGTTTATGAAAAAACCAAATAAAAAGAAAGCTCAATTAGTACTAACCACTTATTAGGCACATTTAATTTTTCTTTTAGTTTTGGGATTGCTAACTCATAAGGAGATTTCCTTATGTAACAGAAATTTATAAAAAGTCTACAAAATTAGACAATCCCCGCGCTTACTCAACATCCTCCGCCAGCCCCGACCCATGCGTCACCCCATTTAACTTATCATAAAAATCCATAACAAGCCCAGCAGGCACATTAACAACAACTACCAAATCCCCGTTCCCAAGCCACTCTTCCGATTCCTTAAACTCATTAATAACTCCGTAAGCTTTCCCAGTATGCTGAGCCGGGATCGTAATCTTAATTTTCTTCATCTCAATTTTAACAGGAAGCACCTTAGCAAGCTGCTCAACAATATCATTAATCTGCAAATCAATTGCCTTGTTCTTAATCTGAACATGCGCCTCTTGCAGCGCCTTCATAATCCTATCAGAAGTATAAGGAGTTCCTGAAGGCGAAACAGCATTCTTACTTAAAAAATCAACAACCTGCTTATACTTCTTATCCTGCTCCCCGCTCTTATACTCAGTCGGCAAAACAACCTCCCCGTTCTTAATAATCTTCTCAGCAACACCGCTAAAATCAGCAGTTCCAAAAATCTTTTTCAAATCCCCATCAGAAGCATGCTCCCCGCTTTTTAAATTATGAAAAACAGCATCACTTAAAACAGCTACACCCACATTTCCCTCCCCCTTCCGCACCTTCAGCGCCTCATCTAAATCAACTAAAATCTCAAAATGCTTTCCCTCTTTTGTTACCCTCGCAGTTGTATCTACCATTTATAAAACCCCTGCCAATTCTGTTTGTTTTGTTCCCCTTATATTATATCCACAACTTAATAAAAGCTTGTGAAATTCAATTACTGCATCTTTTTTAGGGAAAGTTGCTGTAACAAGAGCATTCCTCGCATTAGGATCTCTCTCCCCGTTTTCACTATCAAGATGAGTTAACTGAGTAATGTTATATGCGCAAACTCCTCCCCCAACACGCTTTGCCAAACCCCTAAGCTCTCCTAATCGCCAGTCTAGATAAGAAGTCATTACACCACCTCTTAAAATGTCTGGAAGTGGAGCACCAATAGTATCAGCAGCATCTGAAATAAATTCTTCTGGAAAAGCCACACCCACCGTTTCAAGAATAAGGTGTCCATTCCCAGTTATAACTGCCTGATAATCTATCATATTTCCAACTCAGCCCCGCTCACCTTTTTTATTTTCTTATCAGCCCCAATAATCCCAGCATCAAACCTATCTAATGAAAACTCCTCACCCTGAATTTCCTTGAAAATATCTAAAGCAAGTTTAATTCCTTCTTTCAGTGTCATATCTTCTTTATATCTTTCTTTTAATTTCTCCCTAATCTTCTCGTCATTTTCCCCAATTGCATTTGCTTTATACTGGCAGTAATTTCCTGTTACATCTGTTGTATATAAAACCGGCGCCCCATTAAATCCGCCAAACATCAAAGCAACACCAAAAGGCCGCGCCCCCCCATACTGCGTAAACTGCTGTTTAATATCTGCAACATCCTTAACAATTGCCTCAGTTGTCGGAGCAGAGTCATAAGTCACCCTGTGCTGCTGAGCCAACACTCGCGCTTTCTCAACCAAAATCCGCGCATCTGAAGTAATCCCAGCACTAACAACAACAATATGTTCATCAATTTCATTAATCTTATTAACTGAATCCTCAACAATCAAAATATCTTTCTGTCTCCTGTCAGAAATAATCACAACACCATCTTTACACACAATTCCAATAGAGGCACTACCCAGCCGAATTGTCTTTTCAGCGTACTCTACCTGAAGTATGTGCCCGTCAGGCGCAAACATCGTCGCCGCCCGGTCATACCCCATAACTTGGTGTTGCATATCTTCCATCTTATTTAAGAGAATATTTAGTAGTTATGACTATTGTTAGTGTTTTATAAAGATTGTTATTCTACACTTTCAATGTGATGACCCATAATTATATTATAAGTTAAGCAGAACAAGTCGGGCAGTAAAAGGGGGGGTGGGCGAGCAAATTGCTTTTGCTTACGCTCCGTCCAAATGCAAAAGTGATTTGTGAGAGAGTTACTAACCGAGCGAAGCGAGGCAGATTAGTATTAATTATTGAAATCTTTGATTTCAACTATCTGCAGCGCCCGAAGGGCGCAGCTTGAAAGAATATCATTATCAAACCCCCAACCCCTTCAAAGTCCCACTCACCTTATCAATCTTCATCCCCCCAAACCCAAGCCCCGCCCGAACATTATTCAACTCCTGCCTTAAACAACTCCCCACAGCCCTCCCCTTCGCTTTTTTCACAAACATATAAGCAGATTTAGCAAAACCCAAAACCCCAACATAATCCAAAATCGCTTTTTCAATTTTCTCATTCCCCCCGCCAGAAACTAAAAAATACCTCCGTTTATCCCGCGCACTCGGTTTCAACTTCAATCTCATTGTTTTCTCTGTTGCCATAAATTTTTAAACAAACTATTCTTTTTATATTTATCCAATGGCAAAAAGAAAAATCAAACTTACAATATCTGTCGTCACTATGCTAGTTATCATCCTATCTGTGCAGTCTTTCACTATCTACCTAATCTACGAAAAAACAAACCAATCTTTATCTGCCCTCAACCAGACCGAAAAATTACTCAACGAAAAAATCAACCTCCAAAACCAAGACCTGCAAAGCAAAATTAACACATTGTCAAATTCCATCACAGCAACAACAGAAGATTTCCAAGAACAGCTAAGCGAAATAAAAGCTACTGCATCAGCCGACTTTTCCGGGATAATTGAAACAGAAACAATGGGCGTTGTCACAATTAAAACCGATGTCTCGCAAGGCACCGGATTCATTATAACAGAAAACGGCTACATAATCACAAACCAACATGTTATAGCAGGAGCAGAATCAGCAGGCGTCTTCACCTATGACACAAATTCATATACAGTAACATTAATAGGCACTAACAGAGTAATGGACCTTGCCTTATTAAAAATAGATGATACCAACCTCCACAAACTAGATTTAGGCGACAGCGATGACGTTAAAATAGGCGAAAAAGCCATTGCAATAGGCAACCCACTCGGTCTGGCTTTCACAGCAACAGAAGGAATTATCTCAGCACGCGACAGAGAAGGAGCAAACAAATTGCCATTCTACTTCCAAATAGATGTTCCGCTTAATCCAGGCAACTCAGGAGGCCCTCTAATCAACACAAAAGGCGAAGTAATAGGAATAAACAACTTTAAGGTCTCAGGCGCAGAAGGCCTCGGATTCGCCCTAGAAATCAATCCTGCAATAGAAGCTATCAACCAGATTGCCCTAAGTAAGTTAAACGGCACAATCATCTGACTGCAATGTCTCATGATTATTAAACACTTACGAACATGTTTTAATTAGTTATTAAGTAAAGTTTACTATTCAATATAAATTAAGTAATCTAAAGCATTTTACGATGTGAAAAAAAAGGATTACACATTAATAAAGATGTCAGCGAAAATCGAAAGCCGACAAGGCGGAGATTTTCGCCAAGCCAAACCCCGCAGAAAAAGATTTTACTAGATCACTTGGCGCCGTAAGGCGCTTCAATAAAATAAAAATTAGCAAAGCCATTTTTATTTTTCAAGTAATCGCAATAAAACTTATATAATCTCAAAACCAATTAACCAAATGCTATCAACAACATCAAGAGTACCAACCTTATATGTAGACATGCATAGAACAACTGCACTAGATACACAAGAAGCAAAAGCAATCCTAGACACCAAACTTGGACAAGATGGTTATGCAATCACACCTTTTCAAGTTCAAGAACCAGTCTGTGCCTGTGATGTCAGAGATTCTCGCCAACACCTAACTCTTGTTTTCCCCCTTGGAACAAGATTAAGAGGTTTAGAACATATAAAATTCGCTTTTTGGGATTAATTATAACTCTTCTCGGAACATATATAAACCAACACCCCCAAATAAAGAAATGGAAAGAGGAAAAATAAAAATTCATACCATCGGAGGTTTTTCTGAAGTTGGAAAAAACATGACATTATTGGAATTAGAAGAAGACGCATTTATATTTGATGAGGGTTTTTTCCTACCAGCTATTGTCTCGCTTCAAGAACAGGAAAAAGAAGGAATCATAACAGAAAGAAAATTAAAAGCAGTCAAGGCCATTCCCAGCGACCAGGTCATAGAAAAAATCCGCCACAAAGTCCGAGCCCAATTCATCGGCCACGCCCATCTCGACCACGTCGGCGCAATCCCCTACTTATCAGACAGATACAAAGCCCCAATCTACGCAACCCCATTTACAGTCCAAGTCCTTCACTCCTTATTAAAAGACAACAACCTCGTAATCAAAAATAAAATCCACGCTATCCGTCCCAACACCACATTCTACATTCAGGGAAAAAACAGAAAATACAAAGTAGATTTTATCAACATAACTCACTCCACTCCCCAGACAGTAATGATCGCAGTCCATACTCCAAAGGGTGCAGTCCTCTACGCCAACGATTTCAAACTCGACGACTCACCTGTCCTCGGCTTCAAACCAAATTATAAAAGATTAAGAGAGATAGCTAAAGAAGGAGTGTACGCTTTTATTGTTGATTCACTTTACTCAGGCTCAGACAGAAAAACACCCTCGGAAAAAATCGCCCGCGCCCTCCTCGAAGAAGTTCTCCTCACAATTCAAAATCGAAATTCCGGAATCATTGTCACAACATTCTCCTCCCACATCGCAAGATTAAAAAGCATTGTCGAGTTCGGAAAAAAACTCAACCGCGAAGTTGTATTCTTGGGAAGAAGTTTAAACAAATATTCCAAAGCAGCGCAGGAATCTGGAATCGCTCCTTTTTTGAAAAGCGTCAAAATATCAACATTCCGAAGACAGCTTGAAAAAAGTCTGACAAACATTTCGAAAAACAGGAAAAGATATCTCATGGTATGCACCGGACACCAGGGAGAACCCGGCTCAATTATGGAAAGGTTGTCAAGAAACCAGCTCCCGCTAAAAATCGGCAAAGACGACAACCTTGTTTTTTCATCAAGTGTCATTCCCACCCCAGTTAACATAGAGCAATTCGCCAAAATGGAAAATAGATTAAGAAAACACAAGCCGAGAATTTTCCGCGACGTCCATGTTTCCGGACATGCAGGCAGAGAAGACTTACGAGACATAGTAAAGCTAGTAAACCCCCGCCACATAATTCCTGCCCACGGAGGACTAGACAAAACCACGCCAATGGCCGAACTCTCAGGAGAACTCGGATATAAATTAGGAAAACAATGTCACTTAATGAAAGATGGAAAAACCCTCACCCTCTAAAATAGATCCCCTAACAAAACCTAGCCGAGAAACTGAATTAATGGGCGGAATTAAAAACGCACTCGAAAGAGGGGAGCAGATATCAAAAATAAAACAAAGTTTTCTAAATGCTGGTTATAAACCCGGAGAAGTAAATGCCGCCGCCCAAAGATTATCTGCCCAGCAATCTCAAGCCTCTCGCCAACCTGCTAAAGTAGAACCGCTAAAAAAACAATCTTTTTTTTCAAGATTATTCAAAAGAAAAAAACAAACCCCCGCCCCCACCGCCGCCCCCACCGCCAAAACCACTGCCACCCCTGCTTCCGCCTCCACCTCCCCAACCGCCTCCGCCACCCCCGCCCCCGCCCAAACCCCGCCAGAAAAAATACCCCCCCAAAAACAAACCCTTCTTGCGCAATCCCTGCCCCAAAAACAAATTCAACAGCCAAAAAAACCACGCTCTAAAATCTGGATAATTATCGCAGTAATAGTCAGCTTATTAATTTTAGTCGGCGCCGCACTTCTCGGACTTTACTGGAAGAAGCTCGCCCCATGACCACATACACCCCCCAAGAAGACTCATTTTTCTTCTCAGAATTTTTAAAAAAATATTTATCAAAATTAAAAAATAAAAATATCGCCTACCTTGACATGGGCACTGGCTCCGGCATTCTCGCAGAAACCGCATTAAAATTTCTCAGCAAAAACAACATCCTCGCCGTAGACATAAATGAAAAATCAGTTGCTCTAGTCAGAAAAAAAGGAATCAAAGCAGTTCAATCAAATCTCTTTTCAAAAATTCCTAAAACAAAAAAATATGATTTAATAACTTTCAACGCCCCCTACCTCCCCGCCGACCCCCGCGAACCCAAAGATTCCCAGCTCGCAACAACCGGCGGAAAAAAAGGCGACGAACTGGCAGTCCGCTTTTTAAAACAAGCTCTGCCCAGATTAAATCAAGACAGAGAAATTTTTCTTCTAATTTCAAATCTAACTCCGCTGAATCAAATCAGAAAATTCCACCCAAAGATTGTCGCAAGAAAAAAATTGTTCTTTGAAGAATTAAAAATTTTAAAAATAAAAAAAGCTTGCAAAAATAAATCAAGCGAAAAAAAGTAAAAGTTAGACCTTTCCTTATGCTTCTTTTTATTTTTCTTCTTCGTCTTCCATTTTAAAACCTCCTTTCAAAGTTACCATAAAATCCTGTCCCCAAACTTCCTTAAAAAGGCTTAGAAAACTTTATAAAGAAAACAAAAAACCAAATAAAATTTTTATTTTTAAACCAACCATAATATTTTTAAACCAATTTTTTAGGGTATTTGCCTAACTTTAAAGTAACTATTTTATCGTCGACGATAACACGGAAATTACTATCTTTCCCACCCCAATAATCTTTATATATCGCTCCATTTTACAAATTAGATGAAATTCGCGCATCTCGCCGACTGCCATCTCGGAAGTTGGCGCCAACAAGAACTCCAAGACCTCAATTTTCAATCATTTCAAAAAGCAGTAGAAATCTGCATAGAAGAAAATGTAGAATTTATATTAATCTCCGGAGACCTTTTCGACTCTGCCTACCCCCCAATCGAAATCCTAAAAGAAACTTTTGCAGAATTCAAAAAAATAAAAGATGCAAACATCCCAGTTTTTTTAATCGCAGGCAGCCACGATTTTTCAGCATCAGGTAAAACTTTCCTAGATGTCTTGGAAAAAGCAGGATTCTGCACCAATGTAGAGGATTACGAAGAGCAGGAAGACGGCAAAATAAAATTGAAACCAACACTCTACAAGGACATTGCAATATTTGGATACTCCGGGAAAAAATCAGGAATGGAAATAGAAGATTTACGCCGAGTCCAATTTGCCCCCACCGCCCCATTCACAATTTTCATGATTCACACAACAATCTCAGATGTCGTGGGCAATATCCCCATGGAATCCATCGACAAATTAAAACTCCCATTAGCTAATTACTATGCACTCGGCCACGTCCACCAAGTCTTCCAAACCAAAGAAACAAATTCCCACTACATTTACCCAGGCCCAATTTTCCCTAACAATTTTCAGGAGCTTGTCGACCTCAAATACGGAAGTTTCCAACTCACAGAAATAGATAGTGCCGGCCAGATTCAAACCCAAAACAAAAAAATCCCTCTAAAAGAAACCGTTTTCAAAGAAATATCACTAGACAACGGACTCACAGCAACAGAAAAAATAATCTCTGAAATAGATAGATTAAATCTTCAAGATAAAATTTTCTTGTTAAGATTAACCGGCACATTGACTCAGGGAAAAACAGGCGACATAAGATTCAACGAAATAGAAGAATTCGTAGAGAAAAAACAAGCCCATGTTTTCCTCAGGAGCATATCCTCGCTCAAAATGCAGGAATCAAAAATAGAATTAAATTCCGAAGGTCTTGAAAATGTAGAAAACTTAGAAGAAAAAATCATAGAAGAATATACAGAAAAAAACCCAACAGATTTCAACAAGTTTCTCCCCCAGCTGATAAACATTCTTGCAATTGAAAAAAACGAAGACGAAAAATCAATAATATTCGAAAACCGATTATTAGACGAATTAAAAAAATTACTCAACTTACAAGAAACATTAACATGATTTTCAAAAAACTTGCAATAAAAAACATACGAAGCTACGAAGACTTAGAAATAGAATTCCCAGCAGGCACAATTCTTTTAGCGGGAGACATCGGCGCCGGAAAAACTTCAATCCTGTTAGCATTGCAGTTTGCATTATTCGGATTACAGCCCGGTCAAAAAGGCTCTTCAGTACTAAGACAGGGAGAAGACCATGCATATGCCAAATTAGAATTAGAAACTGATAACCAGCAGATAATTTTAGAAAGAACAATTAAAAAAAGCAAAAACAATTCAATCAGCCAGGATTTAAATGTGATTACCGTCGACGGAAAATCAGACGAACTCTCCACCTCTGAAATGAAAAACCGCGTCATAAGAATCCTCAATTATCCAAAAGAGTTCATCAAAAAATCAAACCTCCTTTACAAATTTACAGTCTACACCCCCCAAGAAGAAATGAAGGCAATCATTAACGAGCGCCCAGAAATCCGGCTCGACACCCTCAGGCATATTTTCGGAATTGACAGATACAAAAAAATAAAAGAAAATTCTCAAATCTTCCTCCAAAAAATAAAAGAGTCAATAAAAATAAAAGAAGTGCAAATAACAGAATTAAATAAATTAAAAGAAAAATTAAATAAAGAAAATGAAAATAAGATCAGACTCGCCCGCGAAGTTAACAATCTTGTAATTGAACACAATGAACTTCTAAAACAAAAAAAAGAATCAGAAGAAAAATTAGTTTCTATTCAAAAATCAATTGAAGAAAAAAGAAACATCGACTCAGAATTATCACAAAAAAAAATTATATTGCAAAGTAAAAAAGACATCCTCGACAGAACCCAAAAAGAAATTTTCAATATGCAAAAACAAATTTCTCAAAAAGTTGAGTTCTCAGAAGAAAGATTAAAATCAATTTTAGAGTTGCTAGCAAAACACAAAAGTATTTTAGAAAAAACCAATTCAGATATAATAGATAAAAGTTCACGCATTTCCGTTCTTAATTCTAAAAAAGAAGACTTAGTAAAATTAAAAGAAAAAATAATCTCGCTGGAAAATTGCCCAACATGTTTTCAGACTGTCGGAGCCGAGCATAAAGACAAAATTTCAAAACGTACTAAATTTGATATGGATGACATCATCCGCGAACTAGAGCAAAAAATCATAGAGAAAAATCAAGCTGCAACAGAACATGAAAGAGAAAAAGAACTTATTAATGGTTATGAGCAGGACAAAATAAAATTAGAGCAGGACAAAATAAAATTTGAACATCAAAAAACAATTGAAACGAAAATCAAATCCGACGCATTTATTCTAGATAGAACTGCCAACGAAATAAAGGAAATTGAAGAACAGTTGAAAAACTTCTTAGAAAAATTAGAAACATTTAAAGAAACTGAAAAAATCTTTGAAGAGCATAAAACTGAATTTGATAAAATAAATGAAAAATCCAGATTAAAAGAAATTACTCTTGCTGAAAAAAACAGGGAACTAGAAATTTTGAAAAAACAATTAGAAGAATTGCAAGATACAATTTCAAAAAAAGAAAAAACACTTTCCCAGATTCATCATCTCAGAGAACTGCAGGACTGGCTTCAGGAAAAATTCCTCGCGATAATAACACTCACAGAAAAAAATGTCCTTGCCAAATTAAGAAACGAGTTTTCCAAAATTTTCTCAGAATGGTTCTCAGTTCTTGTCCCAGAAGATTTATCTGTTCGCCTAGATGAAGATTTCACCCCAATCATCACAAATCAGGATTACGAAATCGAATATAGTTTTCTTTCTGGAGGAGAACGAACAGCAGTCGCCCTTGCATACCGGCTAGCTCTCAACCAAGTTCTTAATTCACTCCTCTCGAAAATAAAAACAAAAGAAGTAGTCATCCTCGACGAGCCAACAGATGGTTTTTCTGACGAACAACTGGATAAAATGCGTGATATCTTTGACCAGCTCAAAGCAGAACAAATAATTCTTGTAAGCCACGCCCAAAAAATAGAAGGTTTTGTCGACCATGTTATCAGAGTCAAGAAAGAAGGGACAAGCCAGGTAGAATAATTGCGAGGAGATTTTCGCCAAGCCAACCCCTACGAGGAAAGATCACCTCCAGATCATCTGGCGCCGTAAGGCGCTGGCGCAAAATAAAAATGGCTCTGCCAATTTTTATTTTGCCCCAGCGCATTACGGCGCCAGATGATCTGGATGTGATCTTTCCTCGCGGAGGTTAGCTTTTTTG
>NZER01000110.1 GCA_002690445.1 Candidatus Pacearchaeota archaeon | reverse complement strand
TTAAATTGCAGAGATATTTTGCGTCTAATTTCCAAAGGAACTAACAATGGGTAAAGGATTATATGGTGCTTATAGAGCAAGAGGACAAGCTGGAGGTGCTTATGCATCAAGTTTACAGGATATAATGAATATTGGATATGAACAGGAACATTCTAAACAGATGTCTGATATTGGGCAGGAAATAAGTGGTAGGAAGTTTGGAGCTGGACAACAGGCTCTTGGAGTAGTATCAACAGTTGCTGGTGGAATGCAAGAACAAAAAGAAGCTGCTGGAGATATTACAAAAGCATTTCCTGGAGCAGAGCAAACTTATGGTGAAGCAGAGTGGCTTGATATATTTAGAAGTGCAAAAGGTACAGAAGGTAGGAGAGGTGAAGGTGAAACCAGATGGGGTGAGCTTGGTCAAAAATTAGGTGTATTATTAGGTGGTAAATCTCGTAGATGGGAAGTTGGAGAGGGAGTTAAGGGTATTGAAGCTGGAGAGTATAAACAGGCTGATATATTGTCAGCAGCTAAAGTTAGTATGTATGACAAATTAGGACTTGACTCTACAGGAAAAACAAGTAAACCAGATGTTCCTGACAAACCAGATGTTCCAGAGATTCCAGATGAACCAGGTGAAAATATGGCTGAAGAAGCTGGATTATTAGGTGAAAATAGAGATACTACTGGAGCATGTAAGACTGGATTTACTGAGCACGATGGAAAATGTTATCCTGTTAAACAATCTACTGGTTCAACTCGTGGTAGCTCTATTAATACTCCACAGTTAAATATAGGGTCAGGTTTGAATTAATGGCATATAAAAAAACATTAGCAGATAATCATTTATCACAGTATGGTCGTTTTGGCGATACTGAAATAGCTAGGTCAAAATATGTTAAACCTGGTAGCCTATGGCATGTTAGTAAGGGAGAGAAAGATTTAATGAACAGAGGTGAAGGTGGAGAAAGAATTGTAGATGCAATAGGTTCTGGTACTATTAATCCTTATACTGGTAAAGAGGAGAAGTGGGCATTTTTAGTGAATCCAGCGTTTTGGCAAGGTGCAGCAACTGTTGGTTCAGCGGTATTAGGTGGAGCACAAGCTTTTACAGGTGGCAAAGCTTCAAGTCAACAGGCTAAAGAACAGTCTAAACTATCACAATTAGAAATTGATGAAGCAAATGAAGCATTAGGAGCATTAGAACCTTCTAAAGAAGCAAAAGAACAAGTTGCAGGACAGGAATATCAGTTTAGGTTAGAAGGTTTATCTTCTCAAACAGGAATAGCAAAAGAAGATTTACAAAAACAGACTGAACAAACCATTCAAAAAAGTGGTCTTGCTACAGGTGTAAGAGGAAAGCAGTCTCAAATGTGGAAAAGGATACAAGGCGCATTTACAAGAGGACAGGAAGGATTAATGGGACAACTTGGAAAAGCAATGGGTGGTATTGAAGAGTGGTATGAAGGAGAAAAATCAAGACTTAGCGGAGTTATAAAGAGAGCAGGCCTTCAGAAGAAAGCATTTCAAAAACAATCAGAAGGTTGGTATTTAGGTAAAAATATAGGACTTTAATTATGGCAACAACAGGCTCAGATTTTTTACAAGGTTTAAACACAATACTTCAATCTCAGCAGGAAAGGGAGAGGTTTAAAGTACAACAAGCTCTTGCTATGATGCAGTTTTCAGTAGCTAAAAGACAAGCTGATATGCAGGCTGCCGCTACAGGTTTAGAAACATTAGGAAAGTTTAATGAGCAATATAAGACTAAGATAGCTAATCAGTTTATGAACGCTACTGGTTTTGATGCTATTATAGTGACCCCAGGTGAAGGAGATACAGCAGAAGGTGCTCTTAGTACTATGGCTGGTAAATTAAAAAAGAAAACTTATGGTAAATTTGACAAAGATGAGGCTGAGCAAATTGCTTCAGCTATTTATAATTATAGACATTTAAAAGATACTTCAGGTATTATGAATGTGTTAACGCAATTAGGGGCTGATGCCCAACTTATGAAAATGGGTCAAACGATTAAAGGACGTTCATTGACAGATAATTTTGATTTTCTTGGTATATTAGGTTCTCTTGAATCTATTGCTAATGATGCTAAACAATCTCTGAATAACGATGAAGACTTGCTTAGAGAAATGGCAGAATTTGGTACAGGTGATTATCAAATACAGAAATTTGGTGGATTATTTGACCCAGCAAAGGGAGCAATACAGGAAGCGATTGATATTACTGATAATGAGTCTATTAATGGAGGCCCTTCTCTATCAGAGCTTACACATAGTAAAGAAGACTTAGATTTTAATATTGACAAACTTAATAAAAATGTAAGACGGTTAGTTGAAAAAACATCAAAAGGCATAGTTTCTCCTGATGATGATGCTGAATTGACAAGGTCAAGAGAGATGCTAGATGATTATATTGAAGAACAATCTAAGATAGTTACTAAAATAAATGTTATACAAGACAAAAAGTTTGAACAAGAAATGGTAGATAGGGAGAGAAGAGGCGATTATTCTTTATTAGAAGAAGAGCATCCACTAACTACCATAAATTATCCAGGTTTCTAAATTAAATGTCTAAAGCGCCTGAAGACTCTTTAACCGTAAGGCTTAGGAAAGAGCTTGGATTAAGGTCATCAAGAGGTGCTGTTTCTCCTACAGCTCCCACCACACCAATACCGCCTGTAGCATCGCGCGTATTAGGTAGTAGTCTATGGGGCGATGTGCAAAAAAGTGGTACTCCAGATTGGTATATACCCACAGCTGATTGGAAAGAGCCAACTGGAGCTCCCATGATTAACGCTCTTGGAGCTTTTACATGGAGCTTTATTGATACTGCGTCGTTTGGGGTAGCTGACTGGCTATTACCTGAAGTTGGTGAAATGATAGACTACGATGACCCTGCTGCTAAATGGACAGGCGCTCTTGGAGGGTTTGCAGGATTTATTACAGGTGCTCCAATGAAGATTGCTGGTAAACTTGTTCAAAAGGGTGTAATGTTAGCAGCAAAGCCTGCTCTTAAAAGTCTTGGTAAAAAGAGTGCTGATGAAGTTATTGGGGCTGCAAGAAGGATTGGTAAGAAAGGTGGGTTAACAAGGAAACAAACCAAAAATATTCTTGAGAAATATAGAACCTTGGTAACAAAAGCTCAGATTGACCCAATGCTTAAAGCAGGTCAGTTTGAAAAGAAGGCTTTAGACCTTATTGATACCTATGTTGCTAATGGAATATTGAATGGTACAATTACAAAGGCTGAGTCTGAGGTCTTTAAGAATATGTTTAAAGTTGGTGGCAAAACATTGTTTGGTAAACAAACCAGTAATTTATTAACCAGACCTATACAAGATATTACTGGTATTATGTTTGCCAGAGGACTAGGGGAAACAAGTCCAAGACTAGCTCGATTTATTGGTCATGCCGCTAGAGATATACCAATGTTTTCTGTTATTGATGGTATCTTTGAGGGAGTTGCTTCTACTAAGGATGGTCGTGATTTTGATTGGACTCATCCTATGTGGGGAGGTATAAATGGATTAGCGTTTTCTCAGTTATCGTGGCTTAAACCAAGAGGTAAAGCATCAAAGTTCAAGGCTGATTTTATGGAAGGTATAAAAGCTGCTTTTGGTAGAGATATATATAGAAACAAAACTCCTCGGCAGATGTTGACATATGCAAACTTTTGGGGACAGCAGTTAACAAGAACTGTTAAAAAGAAGCCAGGTAAATTGGGAGCAAATTTAGGAGAAGGCAAAAGAAGTTCTATTGTAAAAATAGAATATGGAGGTAAGTCTGGTTCTGTTGATTTAACATCTGAAGCATTGGAAGAACAATTAAAAGCTAACTTTGGGGATAATGCTAATAAAGCCTTGAAATCTTATTTAACAAAGCATCTTAAAAAACAGGGCAGGGCAATGATTGGAGGGGTAAGGCGTTCTGAAATGGCTGATTTTAGGGCAAATTGGTTAAGAATGGGGGCAGGAGGAGCTCTTTTTAATACTCATACATTTTGGGAAATGTTTTATAATGATGCTGAGGTTGGTGTAAACGATATATTACCACACTTTCTTATTGGAGCTTGGCTACAAAGAGGTTCTAATCCTGCCAGGTTTGATATGAACTCAAGAGAGATGAATAGGTTAAGAAGTAATTTATATACTCTTGGTGTAGACCCAAGAAATTTATCACAGATACCTACATTTGATGGGGTGAGAAATAGACATATAAGTTTGTTTAATGATTCCAAGTATAATAAGTTAAAGCAACTTGCAATAGATGAGGGTATAATAAGTGACAGTCCTGAGGTTACTAATGAGAGATTGCCTGATAATAAAGTATCTGTTGAAATGTCTACTGAAGACCCAGTATTTACTTTAGTTTATGAAAGTCTTTTAGGCCATAAGACACATAGAAAACATAAAGGAGATATATCCAAGAAGTCTGCAGATAGGTTGGTTAATCTAGCTAAGAAGATTAGCCCAGAATTAAAAGATTCCAGAGAGGTTGATAGAATATTACAAGAGTCTGTTGCAAGAAGTACAGAAGGATTTGAAAAGGAATTTGTAGATATAATTGACCATGTTAGACTTGCAGATGATATGGATATATTAAGTATTGTAAGCGGTGTAACTAATGGCAAAACAAAATTAACTATTCCTAAAACTATTATTGCAGACCAGGCATTACTTGATAAAGCAAGAAATGGTGAGTTGGATTGGTTGGTAGATTTTGAAGGTAAAAAGATTACAGACCCTGATGATGCAGAAGCAGCTTTAATGAATAAAGTTGATGGTTTTAATAGAATTATAGAAACTACATTTAATCTTGAATCAACAATTCGTCTTCCTGTTGGCAATGAAGTAAAGATAGTTGGCCCTAAGAAATGGGGTCAAGCTGGAGAAGATTTAATACGAACTATATTTGAAAGAGTAACTCAAGCAGAGAAAAGTGTTAATGACAGATTCCCTCTTAAAAATTTAAATGCTGATAGGTTTACTTATAGAGATAATTATGCTGACTATAATGCAGTATTGAAACATAATAACTCTATTAAAGTTGCAGAAGGTGCTACCAGAATATTTGGTTCTGAATTTGCAGATAGGGAAAAGATGATTCCATTTTTAATAAGAGCTGGAGTTCTTACTGACCCATCATTAACAGGAACATCAAAGATGGTAAACACTGTAAGGCATATAGATATTAAAAAACCAGAAGGTACTAATGAGCAGGTTGAAAATGATATGGGAGAAGCCAGAAGATTCTTAAATAGAGTTCTTACATTACAAAAGATTGAAGGCTGGAAGATGTATGACCCAGCAACATTAGATGAAGCGAATAAGGTTGAAACTACTGTCGCAGATATTAATAATTTAAAGAAATTTTTAACTGAT
This sequence comes from Candidatus Pacearchaeota archaeon, assembly GCA_002690445.1. Next base: position 7,026 of record NZER01000110.1, on the reverse strand, counting down.
AGAGGATATGATTCTGATAGGATACCAGAATATTTGCATGAACAACTTGTTTATTATGCCGTTAGGAAGCTTGTAAGAGGTACTGAATTAAGTATTGAACAAACAGAAGCCTTATTCAACTTAAAAGAATTTGGTCTTTCAGAATTTCAAGCTGGTGAACAAGGTAGAAGAGTTGGTTTCCTTGTTAGGTTAATTGATGAATCAGTAATCCCAACAGGGCTGGAAGGAACGGTTAGTCAATATAATAGGATTGTAAAAAAGATAGTTAAAGATAGTAAAGGGTTAGCTGCCATTGATGCTGAAAGAACTATAGTAGAAGATGACCTTATTAAGTTTGCACATGAGGTTGTTGAGCCTTTATTAAAAGACCAATCGTACTCAGCCAGAGGTAAATTATTAGAGTTCTTAAATAGGATAGACCACGACCCAGGAGATTATGGCACTCTTTCCATGCATGTAGACAGGTTCATAAAGGATGACCCATCAAATATTGCCAGATTACAGAAGTGGCTTATAGGAGCAGGTGTTCTTAAAATTGGTAAAGGTCACAAGAGAGATGCAAAAATAGATATTACTAAGCTTGCAGAAAAAGCAGGAGTTGAATTGACTGATGAGCAGTCAAAGGATATTACCATTCAGGAAATGCTTATTAATAGAATGAATGCTTATGGTATTAATCCTGCACATGCTGAGATGCTTCATAAGATGCGTGAGCAAAATGCCAGAAGCAAGATGATAGAGGATTCTAATGATAACAGTTTTGATGATAACATAAGGCTTGGTGATTTTTATAAAATATACAGAATAGATGGTAAGGATTTATCTAAAGCTGATATTAAAGACCAAAGAAATGATTTTGAGGAGTTAATATATCACGATAAAGATAACAAAGTTTTAGAGTGGGGTTTACTTAATTCGATAATTAATGATAGAATATATGTTAAATCAGGTAATACTTTTAAAAAGTTTAGCAACCTTTCTAAACAGGAACAAACCGCTAGAAGAGCTGAGATTACTGGCGATATTGTGGGATTACTTGCACAACAGAAAACTCAAACATTTGTTGACGTTATTAGGTGGGTTAACGGCAAAGCAAAAAGAGAAAAGCAGACAATGCAAATTTCGAGGTTTTATAAACTTATGGAACAAATAGGTCTTCCTTATGTAATGGTTGACCCAAGAATTTCTGTATATGAAGCAAGTGCTGACGGTAGGTATCATAACAGAGTTTTTGTTGATATGTTTGGTAACACTTCTAATCTTAGTAAGAATAATAGAGATAGGATAAGAGCTGCGAGAATACTTATTGAAAATACTATGGCTACAAAGGGTACAGACCCTGCTAATAAAGAAGGTATTTTTCTTATGAGAATTCTTCCTAATATGGAGCCCATTGCACTTGAACCTAAAGATTTTTCAAAAGTACATGAAGCTTTTGAATCATTTGCAGAAGAATATGGCAAACTTGCTGAAGTTGGTGAAGACCCTAAAAGAACTATTAATGACCTAAGGGAAAGATTAGCAGCAGATAGTAGAACTCCAGCAGAAGTAAATACTGCTTTGAAGCTGCTGGTGTCAAAAGAGATGTTGACTGGCAAGGATGGCAACGGGCTTTTCATAGACTACCTAAATGGTAAAGTTGACATTGGAAAGCTTATGGCAAGGACAAGGTTATTCAATACAAAGAATTTTATTATGGGTGATGAAAGTTGGTCAGCTCAGGTATCTGATGCTTATAGAGAAACTGGTGATATTGTAACCAGTAATGTTATAAGAGAGTTCTTAAAAAAGAGAGGTGAAGATAGTCCTCATGTTAAATTTGTTACATGGAATGATGATACTCATGGAAATCTTAAAAAAGAAGTAGATGATTATATTAGAGATAATAATATTAAAGGATGGGAATGGGATAATATCATAGGGGATGCACATAAGGAAATTACTTCTTTTGATAGTGCTACATATGTATCAAGAGATTTGATGAGGTATCTTCACGCAATAATAGGACACGACCCAAGTTCAGTTAACCCTCTTAAACCTATTATATCATCAGGGGGTTCTGAGGCTACATTGTTACTTGGAAAGACACTGTTTAAATATGTTCCAGCATTGGATGGCTTTTTTAGTAATAGTGGAGTAGATATGTTAGTAGCTAAGTCAGCTGCGAAAGCTGTTAATCCAGTTGGAGTTGAGCCAGGTAGAGACCCAACATTACTTAATGTTCCTTGGCAGGAACTAGCTGGATATACTGCAGGGCCAACTCAAGTTAAAACAATGCCACTAAGCGCAATAGGATTAAAAGCTGAAAAAGATTATAAATATAACAGTGCAAAGGAATCACAGGCTGATTATAATTATATGGATAATACTGAGTCTGGTAGAGTGTTTAAGGAAATCTTTGAAAGACTTGATAAGAACGTTGAAGCTATGCATGAGATTGCTCTTGACCCAATTCAGATGAGGGCTTTTATTCTTGACGAGTTTGGTGATAGGGACTTATGGAATGAATTATCTGAAAGTGAAGGAGCTTCACATCTTTCAAATATGCATTTGTGGGCTAACTTAACAAGAGATGCAAACCCAATGAGTTATAGTGATTCCATCGTAAAGAATAAAATGTATAGTATGTTCATAGATAATCTTATAAATAACTCAAGGTCTGTTACTAATCAATTTGAAAAATCCCACTCAGCTAGGTATGGTGGACAGACATATCTAATACAGGTACCTGTTGAAGGCATGAGAGCAAGACCAACACTTGTTAATGAAAATGGTGTAAAGATTCAACATGGTGAAGTAATTTTAGGAGCACATGAAAGGGATGTGAGTCTTGATGAGCTATTTACTCAAGGTATGGAAATAAGATTTATTAATAATGACCTTACAATGACACCTAAAGAAGCTTTAGGTGAATATTGGGATTTATTCCAAGAAGGTAAAGATGTTCAAACATTAGGCCATTTATTTGATTATGTTGAAGTTCTTAAAACTTCTGTTCTGGCAAGAAAGAAAGGATATATCTATGAAGATAAGCCTGTTATAGACCCAAATACTCAGATTGGCATTGTTGTTAGAAGAAACCCTCGTACCAGACCAAATGATATGACAATGCTTGGATTAAAGGAGTTTTTTGAGAAGGAATATGGTAATGTGATGTCTATTAACAGTCTTGATGTTGCTAATGTTTTTGAAGGTGATTATGATGCAGACAAGTCTGATTACTGGTTTGCTCATAATAAGAACTTTTATGACCATGTAGAGAGAGCTTCTAATTTTTATGTACAAGGTGTTGACCCTACTAGTTGGATACCTAAAAGCAAATTCCATTGGGGGCAGAGCCCAGAGGAAATTGTTAGCGATGTAGATGTAATGGCTGCGAATATGGAATTATATAAATCCTCTATTGGCAGAGTGCAGAAAGTAGCAAGGAAGTTAGGGTATTTACATAAACTGGGTGGAGAGATGAAGGAAGATAATATTTGGGTGAAAGGGTTTAATGAGAATAATTTTGATAAATTATCTAAGCCAAGAGTTTTATTAGGTGGAAATAAGGCTGATGACTATGCTATTGTAGTAGACTATGACCATACTGATTATTATCAAAGAGCTGCTTTAGAAACTCAGTATATAATTGACGGTACAAGACAAATTAATCCTGATATAGCAAGGGATATTGATACATGGACATCTGAATTTTTATTTCCTGAAATGGAAAAATCAGTTGTAGCAACAGATTTAGCTTCAAAAAAGCACGGTAGTTCATTTATTAATAATATGAGGAAAGATGGTAATAGTGATGGTAAGAGGGTAAGAATATTTAGAAAGATTATATATAAAAATGGTCAGTATACTGAAGACCCGTTGAGTCCGCTTGACAAAGCTATGTTAAATGAGATGCTTGGTGAGTACGGAAGGTTCTTAAATGTTACTGGTGATTCAATGTTTGAAAAGACTGGGCAAAGCAAAGGTGTTGGGTATGAACAGGTTCATGATGCAACTGAGAGATTTAGACTTTTTAATAATAATCTTAATAATAATTTATATCAAAGATTAAGAAATAGATATGTTGAGAATGATAAAACTAAAGGCAGGTGGTGGCAACATTCAGATTTTAAAAATGTTTTTGGTTCAGATGCTAGGGAATATACTGATGCATTTGGCAAAAAGAAGAAGTTTTATATATGGACAAAAGAAGTAGCTAATAGAACAGCACAATCTCACGGAGTGGAATTTTATAATGGTACCAGAGGCGCTCCTGTTGATAGAATATTATCTCATGTATCTATTGCAGACCCGTTTGAAAGAGGCAGAGATAGGATTGTTGGTTCTGATATGAACAAACTGATGGATTCATGGTATACTGAATTGCTTAATGGAGCAAATGTGGTAGAGTCTGGAGATGCTATTGATAGAGTAACATCTCAGGTTAGAGAGGCAGGTATAAGTCTTAACTATAAGATTAATACCATTGCCAGTATGAAGAAAAAGATTGTTCAGATTAAGCAAAATGAGGGAGTTCCTTATAATGTTCGACAGGCTTCTATGGATAAGATTTCTAAGATTATAGAATCAATCGAGAAAGAAATTGCTCCAATGATACCTAAGGAATACTGGAAGACAAGAAAAGCTAGAGATTTAGAGAGAATGACATATGTTTCTGTTAGTAAGGAGAATGTTAGACAAGGAGCAATATATTATAATACAATATCTTCATTAAGAGAGTTGCTTCCATTTGGTACTGGTCGTGAATCGTTTGGACTTTCAAAACGGGCTTTGCAAGACTTAAATGACATTAAAGCTGCAAGGAAATTGTTTTACGGTAACCAGACAACTTTGAAAGATGTTTTAGAATTTGGACAGAAAACCCTTATAAGTGCTAATATGAGGCAATACTTTAGAGAGCTTCCTGATTTAAGTACAGTTTACGAAATTGAGGAGGGATTACTTCAGAGGGGTTTTAATACTCATGGGCCTGCTTTTTTATATGCATTTATGATGCCTGCTCAAAATAAGTATGCAGTTGGTGTGTTTAATAATGAGCCAGTATCTGTACCATTTCAGGCCACTAATATGTATAATCCATCAAGTAGATACAGAAGAGGGATAAAGTTTCTTACTGGAGTGGCAGCCAGACAAAGTGAAGCTGAATTGGATGCATGGGATGCTACTTTAACCCAAGATTTATTGAAAAATCTTCAGCAGGTTGAGGCTCAATGGGAAAGGTTCTTTCATAAGGATGTTGGAATGAAGAACGTAATTATGGGTCTTGGTGAAGAGTCTAATATAGGTGAGAACATGAGACTTAATTTTGGAGACTTAAGATTACCTAAATTTAATGAGGATTTTCAAAAGACCTTTCCAAGATATGGTGAAATAAAATGGACTAGGAATGCTAATAGAGTTAATCATGGTAGGAACTTAATGAATGATTACTTACTTAGTTTTTATAGAGATATATTACACATAGCAGGTAAGGAGAAGGAGTTTGATTCATATCTTAATCAGATGCATGATTTACAGGCTGTAATGATTGAGGCGAAGACAATAGAACCAATAAATTATATGGCTATTAGAGGTCAGATGGAAAGAGAAGTAAGAAAGGTTGCCACAACGGTATTTGCTGGTGGATTAGATAGAAATAATAAATATGTTAGGAATATGATGAAGAACCCTGTCTATTCCATTATGGGAGGGCCTGAATATTTTAGAGGATATGCATTAGAAAAAGAAAGTGTTTTCAATCCAGGTAGGTTAAGAGAAATAAAGAACCTTGCTAATACTATGGAAGAACTAAGAGATGAGATGGACTTTGGTTCTGATAGATTTAGAAGAAGGTTTGAGGAGCTAAAAGACCAATGTCCGTAATAAATTGCGCAGGAATAAACGAAAACTTTAAAAGTCTGCTATCAGGTATTGAGGAATGGGCTGCTGATTCTAAAACTAGGAAATACATAAAAGACCCACATGAAGCTGCTTTCCATTTTGCAGAAAGTGAGTTTTTAATTCCATTGGATAAGTTAATGTATCTACCTAAAGGAGAGTTAACTCCTGGGCAGGTTGGTAGCTTTAAAGGTAGGCTGTCTGAGTTGATAGGGAATATTGAGAAGGGTCAGGTTGGTGGAGATTTATCAACATGGTTCTTTCAGACATCAAAGTATGGTAAGAAAGACCCTGTTATAGGTTCACTTCTTAACAACATGCAAAAGTCAAGCTTTAAATTCAGGGCAAATGAATTAGAAAACAAATCACTCTTTAAAGACGTTGTTTCTAATTTGGATAAATATGCAGAAGAATTAGGATTTACTAGTAAGATGGGCAGGGCTCTTGCAAGACAAAGAGTTAGTCAAATAGATGATGCAATACTACAGGCTAAGGCTGATTTTATTGATGGAGTTGATGGAGCCAAACAAAGATTTGAAGATTTGAACGAAGAAATAAATAGAGTAAAGAAGTCTACTCATTTGCAGGTATATGATGAGTTTATTGATATAGTAGAGAAAGATATTAGAACTGGTATTGCTAAAAAATATAATACTATTAAAGACAAGGCTGATAATGACAGGGCTGATGGTAAAACAAAGTCAAGAAGTATCTTACGACAGGAAAGATTAGATAGAGGTGATGAGGTATTGAGACTTACTCCTGATGACTTATCAATGTATTTAGAGAGAATACATGATAAACCAGAGATGTATCAGGCTGTTAACTCTTATGTAAAACTAATGGATAACCTTTATGATACTTTAAGAAGAGGTGTCGATATAAGAATAGACTCTATTGTTAAAAGGTTATTAGTTAACGAGGATACAAGAACTGCTCAGGAGTTTAATGATTTGAAACAAAAACTTAGGGATATATATATGCCTAAGTATGAAGCAGGGTTCTTTCCTCACTATACAAGAGATTTGAATGCTGAGTTCATGGATGGACTAATGAAGTCATTTGATGATGTACAGAGAGCTGTTAATCCATATGATATGAAGGGTGAACCAATAAGAGATATTATAAACAATATTAATTTACATA
>NZER01000109.1 GCA_002690445.1 Candidatus Pacearchaeota archaeon | reverse complement strand
TACCATTTACAATGAATAATTTAAGAAAGGAGAAATAATTATGCCAGGTGGATCAACAAATGGTGGTTATGGTGGAACTCCTCCAGGGACACCACCAGGAACTTTTGCAGGAACAGGGAGGACAAGGATGCCAAATGGTGCTATTGCAAAACCAATACAAGAAGTCACCAAAGATGTTAGTTATGTAGCATCAGGAGCAAACTCAAATCAAATTATATCAATATCACAAACAGATGATCCTGCTGCTGTCAAGACTGCTATTCCGACTGCAATAGAGGTTGTTAATACGGGAATTGTTCCTATTATAGTGTTATCAGAATATGAAGGTTATAGTGATGAAGATACAGATGTAGGTCGTCATACTCTTCAGACAATGTTAATGCCAGGTGAAACTATGACACCTCCAACAAGGGGAATTATTCCAACAGCAAACCAACTTCATGCTCTTGATGGAACTGTAGTTGCTTATACAACTAATCTTGGAGATGGAACAGCTTTTGGAACCTTAAAATCTGATTCATTGGCAAATGTGGATACTAATGATTTAAGTAACACAACTACACCAACAACTATTGGCCTAGATTCAGCCGCAAGTGTTAATTTTTTTAGAGTAAATGATATTATTAGAGTTTCAGATGATATTATGCGTGTTCTTGGAACTTACTCAGATGATCCTACAGGTTCAAGTTTAGCTGACATTCAAATTAGAGTAGAAAGAGGTTTATTTGGTTCAGCACCTGAATCAGTAGCAGGAACGCCTGATATATTCTTTCATTGTTATAATGAATATTATGATTATGATAGAGCATTACAGGGTAATTCACAGCTTAATATGCTAGACGGAATGGGACGTTATAAAAGTTCTAATTTCTTTGGATATGGGCGAAAAAATGGTGAAGCAGAAGATGAAACCTTTGGCCTAGTACCAGGTTCGGTCTGTTTTCGTTTCTACTCATCTGCTTATATGGATATTCCTATGGGTGGAACTGGTGTAGCAGGTGGAACAGGCGGATCTAATATTCCTATTACATCTTCGACTGACAGTAAACTTACAGCTGGTCAAGAGTATTCTCTAAATTTAACGTGTGACGATTCTAGTGCAACTACAATTAGCTTTACGGTTGATTCAGATAATACCACCTTCGGGGGTGTGAGTGGAATTATCAATAAGCTAAATGAGGCAATATTGACTGCCACTAGAACAGTGGGAAATGCACTGTTCGGATATAGCTGTACAGTTTCTATTGTTGGGGGTGTCCTAAGGTTTACAAGTAATTCACATTTATCACCCCATGATGGAACCAATGGAAGTAAAATTCTTATTGAGGATGGGGCTGGTGGAACTAATGTATTAACTGGTGCGGCTGGGATATTTCCCGATATTAATAATTCAATAGCACCCGTAAAACCTATTATATCTCCTGTAAGCATATATGATCCAATTACCTATGCCAAAACCCCTAATATGGCTGGAATGTGTTATGATAATGGCTTTGGTTCTTTGATATATGGAGGAGCATCGGTTGGTCGGATAAACTATGAGAGTGGGGCCTTCGATATGACCATATCATCTTTGCCAAATTCTGAATTTGAAATCTCATTGGCCCATGATACACCATTTGCAGGTAAATTAGACACAGCCAAAGAGGACACAAGCACCATTACAGCAATTCATGCGAATGTGATTAATAACAATATAACTGGCAAAGTTAATGTTAAGGTGTTTTAATGCCAAAATCTAAATATAAAAAGAAAATGCCTAAAAAGATTAAACCTAAACGCAGGAGGTATTAATGGCAGTCACTTCAACCATAGAATACTGTACAAATAGAGATTTACAAGATATTTATCCACATATCTCGGAATATGACCTGAAGCGTAGGCTCTATAACTTCCAGGCAGATTCAGCAAATGCTTATGATTCCACTTTAGACCTTTATTACTTAAATGGTTCAGGGTTAGTGACAGAACTATTCTTTAATGGGGCAAAGATGAATAAAATTACTTATTCAACAACTAATGTATCTGCCTTAGACGGATCTATAACAGCGGCACAAACGGAGGCAATAGATCATACAGTTGTAGGAGGAACAACGCCATTAGCTACTACTGATATAATTAAAATAGATGATGAGTATATGAGAATTATTACAATAACTGATAGTGATACATTTGTTTTAAGCGATAGGGGTTTCTTTGGATCTTCTCCTGTTTTTCATTATGATGATGCTAAAATTTATTCTATTATCGATGCTAGTCTTGAAGTACAAGATGCTGCCTCTAATAGTGATGCTCCTTCATTTCTATATGATAGTGATCTTGATACTTTAATTTTAATATCAGATGTTGATATAAATCAGCATATTATTGAAGCAGGTGATGATTGGTCCACAATCAGACAGAGATTTAGAAGAAAAGCATCAAGATTGATGGAATCTCGTCTGGATAATAGATTATCTAGGGAAGTATTAAAAGACAGAGAAGGTAATTATCCAGAAATTATCGTTCATGCTACAGCTTTACAGACTGTTATCTTACTTTTAAAGGCCCATGATCCAACTAATGAAGTAATCACACCATTTCAAGACGAATTAGATGAAATTCTTGATGGCTTAAAGGCTGGATCTATAGTATTACCTACTGGAATATCATCTGACAGCTCTAGAGGGGTCATACGAGAGGTTTCAGTAAATTCTAGTAGTGACCTTAGACCAGTTGAATTAAAAGGGAATTACAACCTATATGGGTATGATAATATTAAGGTAGTTGTAGATAGTGGTGGAATTATAGGAACTTCCACATATTCTGTATATATCAAAGATAATGAAAAATTAAAAACAGATCAGGTTGTGACATCGGAAAAAATAACAGGTGATTATGATATGATTATTTCAGGGCTTTATATGAGATGGTCTGGGGACGATGTTATAACAGCCATAACTACAACAAATGATGAGTATGAAATTGAAGTTCATTCTGCCTCTATAAATACAAGCGTTTCATCAGTCGGATCTATTAGGATGACTAGAAGATAATGGCAGTAACTTATGAGAATGTATTTTATGATTTTGTCATGGATCCTCTCAGGGATTTGTTTATTGCAGAATATGCTTATGGAAAAATATATATTGCACCATCAATATTACATCAGGATCCGTTCTCAATCAGAATATGGGGAAATAGTACAGAAACAAATGAATATTTTACATCTGCCTGGCAAAAGCAATATAATGTTGAAATATCTTTATATGAGATTGAAAAGAATCCAGGTGAAGCATATTTTAAACAATTTTATAATGACATTGAGAGAATATATCAATTACTATTTGCAAATGCTCAAGCGAAATCTACAACGCTGTCAGGTGGCTCTGGCAGTAATACAAGTTCAGTGACTCATAATTGGATAGATGGGATTTGTGAAGAGTTTACAATCAATGAATTTGAAGAAGGTGAAGAAGAAATAGAAGGGTTAAATGTTGCAAAATTCATATTTAATTGTAAATTAATAAGGGAAAATCCATAAATTAAGGGGATAAACATGGCTGAAAAAAAAGAAAATACACCTAAAGCAAATAATAAATATAAGGCAACTGCTGAATATAAAACATTTAGGACTAATGAAGGCGGTTTAAAAAAAGAACAACATGAAAAATTATTAAAAGGGGAGTCGGTAGATCTAAAAGATGCCCCTGATGCAGAAATGCAACATTTGATTGCGAATAATTTAATAAATAAAGGAGAATAGTTATGGCAAAGGCTTTTTCGGGTAGAGAATTTAGCGTAATTGTAGGAATTGCAGATAACAACACAGGATCATCATTAGGAGCTGTTGGAGCAGATACCCAGGATGCTAATGCTGTTTCGGGTAGCAAGGTATTAATGCGAGTAGATTCTCCTGTTAATATGTTTGATTATTCAGCCTCATATCAAAGGGCTGAAATAGCAAGAGCAGGTACTCGGACAATAAGATCATTAGATATTATAAATCATTATGGTTCAGGTGTGTGGACTTGGGATTTTAATTGGCTCGTAGATAATGAAAAAGGGATTCAAAATTTATTACATTTAATGCACCCTTTACATGGCGATACAATTACCACCTCCATAACATACGATGGAACAATAGCCCCTGCTAATTATGAGCATGGAAATGACAGTGATGAAGATAAATGTGCTTTTATAATTATACAAAATCCACTGACAACAAGAGATCATTATATGCACAGTGCAATACTTCAAGAACTCACCTTGTCGATGGATGCTGGAACGGATGGCGGTGCCTTGAGAGCTTCAGGGCAATTTATGTCTGGATATAAGCCAACTATAGAATCAAATGGAGTCACAGCAGATACATCTGCATCTGACTATGCCAAAGGGTTATTTGATTGCACTACATCTACCTTTGGAGGTGATGCTGCTGTAGTTAAATCATTCTCATTAACTCTATCTAATCCAGCAAACAGAATAGGTTATCAAGGTGCTGAAGGAGAAACCGATGGCTATGTCAGAAGTGGTAATTTTGGTATTACAGGCTCTATAACAATGAAATCAGATAGCTTACAACAAATAAATGACGATACATTTTGGAAGGCTAATGCAACTGCGGTCATAGGTCTTGGAAACACAGCAAGTCTACATTTTGCATTAGCTGCTGTAAATGTTTCTAATATATCTTATGATATGGCAGAAGAGGGAGCATTTCAGACTGTAGATTTTGTAGCTACATCAGGCACAGCCGGTACAGGTGATCTTGCTGTACTTAAAATAACTTAATAAAAAGGGAGAGTATAAATGTTTGATAAGAAGCTAAAATCAGGCAGAAAAGTAGTGATAAAGGAACTTACTGAAGATCAAATTGCTGATCTTAAAGATATTCCTGAAATCTATTTTATCGGTGATCAAGAAAGAACGATTCGCAATACAAACAAGGCTAATTTAGCATGGCTTAGATGCGGTATTGGCGGAGGTGAGTTTGATGACTGGAAACCAAACGGTGTAGCACCTCCTGATAGTGTATTAAGACAATTAACAGACGATGAGAGATTGGAACTTGTGGTATTAATTCAGGAATGTCAAATTATAAACCCCAAGAAGCCCTCCAGCTAGGATTAAATGTATTAATTGATCAGAGTTGTGGGGGCTATAACTGTCACTGGCATGAATTTCCTTATGAAATTAATAGTATTTTATCCGATGATAGAAGAAAGAAAATAAAATTTAATAATTTAGATGATGTTCGGGGTTATATAGATCTCCTCTGCCAAGAATCCGAAGAACATCAGAAAAAAGGTAGTTCATTCTCGACTTTAACAAATATTTGGGAGCAACTACCTTTTTTTGTATGCAAAAACAAGATAATAGATGAAAAAGCCCAAAAAGACATCTCACGATATACTTATTCAACAGACACAGGTACACCTCCATATTCAGGTAGTTATGGCGATATACCTCATATTTGGATCCAGAAACACTATATTATTAGACACGCAATGATGATAAGAGATAATAACCTCAGGAAAAAGGCTAAAGATGGCAATAAGTAAAGAACAGTTAGTAATAGAACTAAAAACAAAAGGCGTTAGTCTAACAAAAGGCCAATTAAATCAGCTTGATAAATCTACTAAGGGTGCTACTAAAAGTTTTGCTGCTATGGCCGTTGGAATCGCTGGAGCCACAGCGGCAATGTATGCTCTCGGTAAGGCAATTAGCGTAGGAAAACAATTTGAACAATCAATGGCAAATGTCAAAGCCGTATCTGGTGCTACAAATCTTGAATTTAAAGCCTTAGAAGCAAATGCTAAAAAATTGGGGGCCACAACTGCATTTACAGCAAGTGAAGTGGCAGGATTACAGACAGAATTTGCAAAATTGGGATTCACATCGACTGAAATTAATAAAGTTACTAAAGGTACTCTAGCATTAGCCGCTGCAACTGGATCTGATCTAGCAACATCAGCAGAAGTTGGAGGTGCAACACTTAGAGGATTTGGACTTGATGCTAGTGAAACAGGTAGGGTTACTGATGTAATGGCTAAATCATTTAGTTCATCCGCTTTAGATATGGCAAAGTTTTCAGATTCAATGAAGTTCGTAGCCCCAGTTGCAAAAATGGCTGGATTTAGTATTGAAGGAACGACTGCTATATTAGGTCAATTAGCTAATGCTGGACTTCATGGTTCTATGGCAGGAACAGCCTTAAGGTCAATATTTTTAAAATTAGCCAATACTAATTCAACTCTGTCAAAGAGATTAGGTGGCTCTGTAAATAGTGTAGAAGAATTAATACCTGCTCTAAATAAATTAAAAGATGAAGGCGTAGACCTGACCGAAATGTTAGAGCTTACAGATAAAAGGGCTGTAACTGCCTTTGGTGTATTATTAGATGGATCTAATGATGTAGATAAATTAGCTGAATCTCTAAGAAATGCAGGTGGCTCTGCACAGAGAATGGCAGATATTCAGCTTGACACCCTCGAAGGTAGAATGACCATAATGAATAGTGCTATGGAGGGTCTGGGAATCGAAATTTATGATCTCGTCAAAGGCCCATTAAAAGATATGGTGGATGCCATGACTGAATTAATTGGAACGATAGATGCAGAAACTATAAAAAGTTATGCAGTTGCGATTGGGGTGGCAGCCACTGCTTATGGGGTTTATGCGACAGCCACTGCGATAGCAACAGCAGGAACGGTGGCATTTACATCTGCATTAATGTCTACAGGAATAGGTGCAATCGCTGTAGGTATCGGTATATTAACAGCAAGACTGCTAATGGCATCTGATATTTTTAAAGAGGCAGCAGGAAATATACATTTATCTGCTGGAGCAATGGAAAGGGCAGATGTAGCATTTAAAACATTCAATAATAGATTAGAAAAAATGAAGTTGAAAGAAATGCAAACTGAATTGGCACTGCTAAGAGTAGATCAAAAGTCATATACAGATGAATTAAAAGAAAATCAAGATGCCATAGATGAATTAAATGGGAGCTATGCTGATTATTTAAAAAACCAGGCCAAAGATGATACTGCCACCAAAAATTTACTAAATCAATATGATGCCTATGTAAATACACAAGAAATGTTTGTTTCTGTAACTGGACAGAGTACAATGGCCTTAGAAGATTGGATAGTACAACAAGAAAAATTACATGGGACAATAGGATCTAATATTCAATCAGAAGAAGATTGGAGAGCATCCCAGGAAACATTACAGGCAGAATATAGAGTTTTAGGCGATATTGCTCAAATGAACGCTGATCAGATACAAAAGGAAATAGATGCTCTTATTGCCAAAAAAGCTATTTTATCCCAAGAAGAAGGTGGAGCTGATGTTTCGGGTGTACCAACCCCTGAACAGATGGAAATAGCAAAAGAGATGATGGATTTATTTAATGAAGAAATGTTATTAAAAGATGAAGATCATAGATTAGTAAAACTACAAGCAGAAGAAACAGCATATTTAGAAGAAATTAAAAAATTAGAAATTACAGAAAACCAAAAAGGTAAATTAAAGCAGACAGTAATTAATAAATATGATGCTGCGAAAATTAAATTAAATAAAGCAATAAAGGCAGAAGAGTTAAAGCTAGAATTACAACAAAATGCTGCCCTGTTAAATGCAGGAGCAAGTCTTATACAACAATTTGCTGGAGGTGCAAAAATTGCGGCAAGGATGCAACAAACTGCCGCTATTATTAATACATGGGCTGGTGCTACAGCTGCACTTGCTCCTCCTCCAGTTGGAGCTGGACCAGTTGCCGGAATACCATTAGCAGCGACTATAGTAATGACAGGATTGGCTAATGTTATGCGAATCAGCAAATCAATCGGAGATTTCAAATTTGCTCAATTTGGTATGAATGAGGTTGTCGATAAACCGACAATGATCATGGCTGGAGAAGGTAATAAAGCGGAGCAAGTTTCAATTACGCCTTTAGAGGGGGAAAATAAATTTGGTCCTTCGGGAGGCTCAGTGACTCATATCAACCTAAATATTCAAGGCAATGTCCTTACAGATGAATTTACGGAAAATCAAATACTTCCTGCAATTCACGAAGCACTACGCAAGGGTGAAAGTGGTTTAGAACATCGGCATGAGGTGATTGGGGTTGCAGTTCACGACAAAACAGGTGGCACAACTTGGGGAGATTTATAGGGATGGAAATGATCTGGGATAATATTAAATTTAAAATAATCGACTGGTTGTTGAGAATCAATATCAAAATCGGGAGAAAATTAACATTTTATCATGCAATATATTCTGCCGAAGAGGAAATCAGCGAAGTAGTACAACCAAAAAAACCTAGTAATCAGGGCATAGGTGAAAGATTTAAAAATATAATAATCCGTGATCAGGATGTTCTTGATAAACGCTGGGCGGAATGTGAAAAATGTGAGCATCTGACAACTGGTGATAAACTTGGCAAAACCTATCATAAATGCAACGAATGCGGCTGTTTCATGCGGTATGGTGATAAAAACATTAAAATCGCAGTTGCAACTGCTCGTTGTCCTTTAAATCCTCCCAAATGGGACAAAGAATATAATTTTATCAAAGGCGAATCCGTTAATGGTACAAAGCCCATTATAACATAAATGGCCTTAAAGATACCAACTAAGTTTGGAAACGATACCAAAGCCAGGAATACTGCAATATTTCCAGTAATTCAAATAGAGCATCCTGATATTGAGGGTGGAATTTGGATTGGCACTAATATACCGAATTTTGGATCAGACTGGGCAATTCCCCCTGATTGGAAGCCAATACTATTAAAGATTCCATCTATTAAGGAAAGTATTGATGTAGAAAGTAGTCGTCGCTATAAAGTCGGTTCTTTGAATATACAACTAAGTAATTTCCCTTATGATAATCAGAGATTTTCTGAGCTTGTAGGTTCCCATTCAATAATCAATGCAAAATGTAGAATATTTTGGTGTAGCCAATCAACTACGGGATTTAATTTTGTTGATACGGGTGAAAGTTATGGGCCATATAACGGGATGCAAGTATTTGTTGGTTATGTTCGTAAATACGATTATGACGATGAAAAAGTAAAGATAGTCCTAGAGGATAACACAGAAGCAATTATGAGTCAAGATTTACCAACCGCCAAACTAGGTGCTGGAATAGACGTACCTGAGAATTACAAGAGCAAACCAATACCGATTGTGTATGGAACGGTAGAAAATAGCCCATGTGTAATAAAAAAATCTACTGAATCGGATACATTATTCGATGTAATTGCAGAATCATCTACTTTTACAGCCAACGGTGGTATTAAGGACACTACAGAGATATTGATTGGTGGAAATAATTTCAAGAAATATTCATTATTTATATATAAAGACCAATATCTTCCTGTAAATGAAGAGTTCTATCAAGGAGATGATTCGTTAATGTGGGCATTTGGTCAACACGATCCTAACTTAGGTAGTTATCAAAGAGGTTTGAGAAATTATACACGAAATGCTGATAGGAATAAATTTTCAATAATATCCTCTGAAGAAACAGCGGACAATTATTTGACTTCGTGGCATATCCCTGAGAGGACACTTGATGTAAAGCCACACATACTTAATGAACAAATGGGTAACAACGATGACGATTTAAGATTTTATGATAGTAATTATCCTCAGGGTTCTGCATCAAATGGTTGGAATGGTGTAGACCATTTAGCAGAGATAAACTGGAATCTTGCTTCTAACGATTCTATCCAGGATGATTATGTGCAAATTCATGGTATTAGTTATGGTTCTACAGACGGGGAAGGTGAAGGTCATGCTGCGTTAGAATTTCATTTCCCAGGCATTAGTTCATCCATCACTGGTAGTGATGATAGTGGTATTCCACTAACCCACACATTCTTATTGATGAAAGTTACGGTAGAAGATCTCCCAGGAGATAAAAATGGTTTCATGCGTGGTTCTCACAAAGTAACGTTAGTTGATACTAACAATCCATATACCTCACTATACAGGGAAGATATTGATAACTATAGTAGCTCTTTAAATAGATTTGACATTCCTATGCAAAACTTTTCTGCCGACTTTGATGGTTCAATAGTACCGGAAAAAGTCCATAGTCCGGTTTATTATTTCTCAATTCCTAAATTAGATGACGGTCTTGACAATG
This sequence comes from Candidatus Pacearchaeota archaeon, assembly GCA_002690445.1. The sequence goes on along the minus strand of NZER01000109.1, from coordinate 4,730 downwards.
ACATCAATATAAAATTCCATGAATTGCATGTATGGCAGACTATTAAAATAAAGGATATTCATAAACAAAAATATTTTGCACATGTCATAGGCAGGGTGGGAGCTGTCGCAACCATACCTTATATTATACAAGATATTATGAACGTGGAGCTTAAACAAGAAGAAGTCCTCCCAACAGGAGAATATACCGATTGGCGATATGATTTCACTATTCATAAATCAATATCTGCCAAACGTCTTATTGAAGAAATTACTTCTTCATCTCCTTATGTAGCAAGATATAACAGTATGGGTGATTTTACACTTACAACAATAAAAAATTCTTATAATGTCAGTGATCTAAATGATGCTAATGGGACCAAAATTCCTAATACTACGATATTGTCAGATGACGTGATTTCCTACACGTTTTTGAGGACCCCCATTAAGGACGTGAAAACTCGTGTTGAGTTTAGGTTCAATTTTGACTATGGTCTTGGTGACTACATAAAAGAAATCGACCATTATGGCGTTAATAATCTTTCTGTCAAACATCTTGCTTTAGACCAAGCAGATATAGAAAGTTTTTATTCTTATTATTCACTTCCAGTAGATGACAGTAAGTCGACCCTAGTTATAGACGGATCAGAGGGTAAATATATCAAGGACAAAGATACTGCTCATGCCTTTGCTCTATGGAAATTAATGTGGCACTGCAATCAGCACTTGAAAGTTAAATCCCTCAGACTTCCATTAAAATACATGAATTTGGAGCCTGGAGATATAGTAGAATTTGAAGAACATTTAGACGAGGACTTCTTGCCTTATGGAATAGAATATAAGAAAGGCTCCGTTTATACGCTTAATGGACAGACAATTTATCCATATTTTATGATAACGAGCAAAAAACTCACCCTAGAATATTGTCAATTTGACCTGATTCAGATGCACCAACTTGGATATGGAACAAGTGTTTGTGGTGGTGTTTTAGAAATAGACGCATGTGGTTATTGTGGGGGGAATGGATGTTATGAACAGAACTGCTCACTATATCCCCCGGATGAATATGATTGTTGGGGAAATTGTACAGGTAGTCTAGATGCGTGTGGTTTTTGTGGAGGTGATTGTGTGGATATAGGAAATGGAGAAGTAAGCTGTCCAGGCACATATCCTAATTGGTGTGCCTGTCCTGTAGATGGAGTGGAGCAATTTATCGATGTGTGTGGTACTTGTGGAGGATTTCAAACCGATACAGATGACTGCGAGTGTCCTATGGATTCTCTATGTAATTGGCCTGAATGTAATATGCTTGTGGGATGTGATGGAGTATGTGGTAGTGGAGCAAGTTATGGTGGGGGTGCAGAGATCAGTTGTGATCCTAATGCTTGTTGTGGAGGCTCCGGTCCTGATTGTCCTCAGATGGAAATTGGATGTATGGTATGCGGAGGTGAACAACCTAGTACCTGTTGGGATGGGTCCTATGACTGTCCAGATAGCCCTTGTCCAGAAGCACCAGATGATAATCTTACTTCTATTATATTTTACCCAGATACAGCTATGGATCAGGGACTTCATTATTTGTCTTTAATGAATTCATGGGCAGAAGCTATGGCTGGTGACAGTGAAACTTTTGAGCTATATGATGTGTCTGCCACCGCTAATGATCCCTCTATAGTCATAAAAACTGGATTAGGATCATATTATGATCCTGACCCTTATATAGATAGTTTTGTGATGGATCAAACAATGGCGAGGATTTATTTTGAAAGAATACAAACCGATGATTCGATGGCAAACTGTAATAATGAGTTTTTTGATCTTACGTTCTTTATGGCAGAGATACGGTTGATAGATACAGCTAATAATGCTATATATCCAAATGTAACGCTTGATGAGAGATTTTTTGAACATCAGAATGATTATGGAACATATAAAACTGGAGTAATGGCTTCATATAGTTTGTTTGATACTGGGGACGAAGAAAATTGGAATACGGGGGAAATTCAGACAGCATTTAACCCAGCCTATGTTTATCTGGACATTCAGTGGCCCCCTAGCGAAGATAGGTTGACACTCTTTAAGCTCTGCGGAGAGGATGAGTGTGTTCATCCAGACGGAACGGTTCTCTCTGAATATGAGTGTTCACTTGGATGGGGTTGTAGAGAATTTGAAATAGAGATTAAAATTTCATGGGGAATGGGATGTCAAGAAAATCCAGATTATATTTATGATTTTTTTGCATCCACTAAAAGAATATCGGTCCAGCCAAGACCATGTTGTATGAACGCAGATGTGTCTGGAAATGGGAGTCTAGATCCTTTAGATTGGGTATTATATGATCAGCATTGTTGGGGTTCAGATGAGAATAATGAAAATATAATGACAAGTGACGACTGTTTTAGCTTAGTAGGTGAAAATGGTACAATGTGTGGTTGTGCTGGAGATATTGCCCCACCCTATGGACTGATTACCCATATGGATACTCAATGGATGGCTTGTATTTTGTTTGATACCTGTGATGATGGGGATGAATAATGGCAAATAAACTTTTTTATGGAGATGGTAGCTGTTCGATTGAAGGTTCTGACATAAGGGGGGTCGAAATATCTTATGAAGGGCGTGTAGATATATTGGATAAAACCCCAGAGCATTACATAGTCACTTATACTAGCAATAAAATATTTGCTATATATAGCCCCTTCAGGGCAAGAGGTACAATTATAGGACCATTAAATGATCTTTTTGATTACAATGGATCATTGAAAATAATTTCTGTCAAAGCAGTCGATAATTCCCCTACGTATGTAAGAATGTCCATAGTGAAAGTGATGGATTATGCCGAGCTTATTAATACTAACGCAGAGGATATGACGATAAATTCTGAAAAATTAAAAACAGGCTATTATTCTAATAAAATACTCGGACCAAAACCATTAAAGCAAAGTATTGGTGCAAATATAAATACTTCCGATGGTGGGATGGTGTTTTATTTAGAAGATGGCACTGAATATAATGGCCTATACCATGTGCATTTAAACAAGGGGATGAAACACATGACTGGTGGCGAACACACCGAAACCTCACAAGATTTATACTATAAAGATTCTCGGAGTAAGGCACTTCTCCCTGTTAAATGGTCTAATATAAAAAATGAGATGAAGCCTTATAAACAAAAAAGAATTATCAAAACGTCTGACAATCAGCCAAAAGGTCGTTCTGGTCTAGCAGTAAGAGAAGAAATAATGAGAAAAAGATCTAAATAGTGAGTTACCAAAACGTCCAGGTTCCTAAATTCTTTGTTGATACAATAACTTGGCTAACTTCTTTAGGGGTTGATTCTGGTATTGGCGGTGATAGAGAAGGTAAAATGTCGTTTAACGGAGTACAACAATGGGGGATTGATGGAACTAATATCTTCTCTAATCCTTCAAAAAAAAATATAATAACCTTTTCCCAGCTCCCACAAGATATAGGAACATCGTCTGAATTCCATGTATATACCAATTCTCAACTAGTTAATTTTATATTTCTTCTTGGAACTAATTATACCTTAAATGAATTTGATAGTTCATTATACGCATATCAAAATACGAGTGGGTATCCAAGTTGGGGTGGGGTTACTATAGGGTCAGACCCTGGTGTAACGAGCAGTTTTAATCAGGAAATTGCAACAGCATTTGCTAATACATATCAAGGTTGGAGTCTCATAGAATTTCCTGAAATATCCCCATTTTCTATAGTTCTTTCTATTTATATTAAAGAATTTATGCCTGATTTGCAATTAAATGCTATAGTCGTGGGGAAGTCCTATACTATGGAAAATGCTGCCAACCTATCCCTCTCTATGTCTAGAGAATACGGAGGGATAAAAGAAACTACTTCATATAATGGCTCTACCTTCACAAATCAAATGAATAGTTCTGTCCCGAAGTGGGGGGAATTAGGGGCCTGGGAACTTGGAACGCCTAACACTATAGCATATCAAAAACTTGCGAAATCGGGTCGTCGTGTGTGGTCGTTATCCTTCAGTTTCATGGACCAAAAAAACTTATGGGGTAGTAACCAACATCTTGGGACATCCGAATGGGGAAGTCAGGATGCTACTATTTATGGTGATGATTTAGATAATGATGGAAATTTTAAATATAATATCCTGACTGAAAACAGTTTTTTTGCTTCCGTATGGAATAAGACTTTAGGCCCTACTTTAAAATTTGTATTTTTTCCAGATAAGGACAATCTGAATCCAGACCAACCTGCCATCTGTCGTTTCCGTGATGACCTGAAGGCTACGAGATCATCTCCTTCCACCTGGGACATCAGTGTAACCATAGAAGAGGTCTGGTAAATGCCTTACTCTTCTATCGGCTCAACGTGTAGGTTTTATATCAATGCCTTAGAATGGTTAGCAGGAAATGGTGTCATAGAATTAGATGACATGTTTAGAACGCTACCTGTTGTTCCTAGTCAATATGAATGGGTAACACAAAACTCTGTTCCTTTATTTACAGTTCCATCTTTTGTATTTAGCGATCAATCATTTGCTGCTATATTAGGGCATGATTTAAGTGCTAATAATGCTTGGGCTGGTTGTTCATATACTAAAGATGATGAAATGACAACAAAGTTTAATGAACATACAAATATTGTAAATTATGAACTACCGTATACTGCTATTCCCTATGATGGATTTAGTATATTTAGCTTTGATGCAACTAATACTAATACTATAGTATTTGCTATAAATCAGAC